>NZ_LN831024.1:4680882-4992941 GCF_001457615.1 Pseudomonas aeruginosa
GTGGACCACCAGGTCGATGTTGCTGATCAGTGGCTCGCGTTTTTCATATTTCAGGTGCGCCCGGAATTGGTTGTCTTCCAGTTGCACCTCCAGGGCCTTCTCCAGGTCCAGGTTGCGGATGCCGTTGATCTGCATCCCCTTGCCGACGTAGCTGTAGAACTCCGGCACGGAACGCACCTCGGCCGCCTTGTCGGTCTCCACGGAAGTGATCACCTTCTCCAGCGAGTAGTAATCCATGTAGTGCGGGATGATCTTGAACGCGGCGCTGGCGAAGAACGCCACCACGCCCAGCACCACCAGCCACCCCAGCAGGGACATCCCCTTCTGCGAACGCGCGAACCTCATGTCGGACCTCATGTCAGTGTAGTTATTCCGTCCAGCGAGCGGTAACGCCATCGGGCAGGGCCCTGCGGCGGCGTTCGCGGAAGTGAAAGCGGGGCTGCCCTCGGGAGCAGCCCCGCTTCGCGATTATTCAGCAGGAGCGCCCTTCCGCGTGGCGAACCTGCGCACAGGTCAGTGAATCACGCCGACCCGGGAGAAGTTCGGCAGGTTGCTCATCTTCGGATCGGGCCAGCTCATCCACACGGCGAAGGCCTTGCCGACGATATTGCGGTCCGGAACCATGCCCAGCAGATCCTTGGGGATCTTCGGATCGTTCCAGTAGCGGCTGTCGTTGGAGTTGTCGCGGTTGTCGCCCATCATGAAGTAGTGGCCGGCGGGAATGGTCCACTGGCGGTCGGGCTCGATGCGATAGCGGCTCATTTCCTTGCGGATCAGGTGCTCGGCCTGGCCCAGCTTCTCCTGGTACAGGGTCACGCTGCCCAGGGTGCCCGGTTCCTCGCCGACCAGTTTCTCCGCCACCAGCTCGCCGTTGACGTACAGGCGCTTTTCCTTGGTATAGCGCACGGTGTCGCCGGGCAGGCCGACCACGCGCTTGATGTAGTTGATGTTCGGTTCGCTGGGATAGCGGAACACCATGACATCGCCGCGCTGCGGGTCGCCGATCGGGATCACCTTGGTGTCCAGCACCGGCAGGCGGATACCGTAGGCGAACTTGTTGACCAGGATGAAATCGCCGACCTCGAGGGTAGGTTTCATCGACCCCGAGGGAATCTGGAACGGTTCGACCAGGAAGGAACGCAGCACCAGCACGATGAACAGCACCGGGAAGAACGACTTGCCGTACTCCACCAGCAGCGGTTCCTTGTTGAGCTTCTCCAGCACCGCCGGATCGGGCTCGTTCACCTGCCCTTCGTAGGAAGAGATCGCGGCCCGCCGACGCGGCGCGAACAGCACCAGGTCGACCAGGGCCAGGGCGCCGCATACAGCCACGGCGATGACCAGCAACAACGGGAAATTGAGTGTCATGGGTTCTAGCTATCCACTTTGAGCACGGCGAGGAAGGCTTCCTGGGGAATTTCCACGCTACCGACCTGCTTCATCCTTTTCTTACCAGCCTTCTGCTTCTCCAGCAGCTTGCGTTTACGGCTCACGTCGCCACCGTAACACTTGGCCAGCACGTTCTTCCTGAGCGCCTTGACCGTCGAGCGGGCGATGATCTGCCCACCGATGGCTGCCTGGATCGCCACGTCGAACATCTGCCGCGGGATCAGTTCCTTCATTTTCTCCACCAGCTGGCGGCCCTTGTAGGGGGCGTTGTCGCGGTGGACGATCAGGGCGAGGGCGTCGACCTTCTCGCCATTGATCAGCACGTCGAGACGAACCAGGTTGGACGGCTCGAAACGATCGAAGCTGTAGTCCAGGGAAGCATAGCCGCGGCTGGTGGACTTGAGGCGATCGAAGAAGTCGAGCACCACCTCGTTCATCGGCAGGTCGTAGACCACCTGCACCTGGCCGCTGAGGAAGTGCATGTCGCGCTGCACGCCGCGCTTCTCGATGCACAGGGTGATCACGTTGCCCAGGTGGTCCTTGGGCACCAGGATGGTGGCGCGGCAGATCGGTTCGCGCATTTCCTGGATGGACGCCAGGTCCGGGAGCTTGGACGGGTTGTCGACGTAGATGATCTCGCCATTCTTCTGCACGATCTCGAAGACCACCGTGGGCGCGGTGGTGATCAGGTCCAGGTCGTATTCGCGCTCCAGGCGCTCCTGGATGATCTCCATGTGCAGCATGCCGAGGAAGCCGCAACGGAAGCCGAAGCCCAGGGCTTCGGAGCTTTCCGGCTCGTATTGCAGCGACGAGTCGTTGAGGGTCAGCTTCTGCAGGGCGTCGCGGAAGTCCTCGAAATCGTCCGAGCTGACCGGGAACAGGCCCGCGTAGACTTGCGGCTTGACCCGCTTGAAGCCCGGCAGGACCTCGACGTCCGGCGTGTTGTTAAGGGTCAGCGTATCGCCCACCGGCGCGCCGTGGATATCCTTGATACCGGCGATGATGAAGCCCACCTCGCCCGCCTTCAGGTCGACGGTCTCGGTGTGCTTCGGAGTGAATAC
Organism: Pseudomonas aeruginosa; assembly: GCF_001457615.1. Taxonomy (GTDB): domain Bacteria; phylum Pseudomonadota; class Gammaproteobacteria; order Pseudomonadales; family Pseudomonadaceae; genus Pseudomonas; species Pseudomonas aeruginosa. Next base: position 4,683,333 of record NZ_LN831024.1, read on the forward strand.
CCCGACGCTGTCCACCTGGTGGACCTTGCCGGTGGACTTCACCAGGATCTTGTCGCCCTTCTTCACCCGGCCGTTCTTCACCCGCACCAGCGAGACCACGCCGAGGTAGTTGTCGAACCAGGAGTCGATGATCAGCGCCTGCAGCGGCGCCTCGATCTCGCCTTCCGGGGCGGGGATGGCGGTCACCAGGCGCTCCAGCACCTCCAGCACGCCCATCCCGCTCTTGGCGCTGCAGGCCACGGCGTCGGTGGCGTCGATGCCGATGATGCTCTCGATTTCCTCTTTCACCCGCTCCGGCTCGGCCTGGGGCAGGTCCATCTTGTTCAGCACGGGCATCACTTCCAGCCCCTGCTCGATGGCGGTGTAGCAGTTGGCGACGGACTGCGCCTCGACGCCCTGGCCGGCGTCCACTACCAGCAGCGCGCCCTCGCAGGCGGCCAGCGAGCGGCTGACTTCGTAGGTGAAGTCGACGTGGCCGGGGGTATCGATGAAGTTGAGCTGGTAGGTCTTACCGTCCTGCGCCTTGTAGTGCAGGGTCACGCTGTGGGCCTTGATGGTGATCCCGCGCTCGCGCTCCAGGTCCATGGAGTCCAGGACCTGGGCCTCCATTTCGCGATCGGAGAGGCCGCCGCACATCTGGATGAAGCGATCGGCCAGCGTCGACTTGCCATGGTCGATATGGGCAATGATGGAGAAATTGCGGATATGGCTCAGGTCGCTCACGGCTCAACACACTCGAAAAGGGCAAGGGCGGCAATCCGCCGAAAAATAGCCGGGGAGTTTACCTGATGCTCGGGCAAGGCGTCACGCAGGTAACGGATTGACGGGCATGAAAAAGGGCGGTGGAAACCGCCCTTTTTTCGCCAGCCGGCTTATTCGGCCAGCTTGAAGGTAATGAAGCTGGCGCGTCCCTGGCGCAGCACCCGCATCGAAACCGAACGGTTCTTCGGCAGGGCCTTGGCCACGTCGGCGAAGACCTTGGTCGAGGTCACCGCCTTGTTGTCCAGGTGGGTGATGACATCGCCCGGACGCAGGCCGATGACCGCGGCCGGACCGTCCTGGACTTCCTTGATCACCACGCCGCCCTGGATATCCAGGCTCTTGCGCTGCTCGGCGGTCAGGTCGGCGACGGTCACGCCCAGGCGGTTGCTGCTGCGCTCGGCGCCCGGAGCGCCCATCGAGGCGATTTCCTCGTCGTCGTCCGGAAGGCTGCCTACCGCCATGCTCAGGGACTTGCGCTGGCCGTTGCGAATCACGTCCAGGTTGATCTTGTCGCCCGGCTTCATGTTGCCCACCAGGTGCGGCAGGTCGGCGGACTCGTTGATCGACTGGCCGTTCAGGCTGAGGATCACATCGCCCACCTGCAGGCCACCCTTGGCCGCCGGGCCGTCTTCCACCAGTTGCGCCACCAGCGCGCCGGACGGCTTGTCGAGGCCGAAGGACTCGGCGAGATCCTTGTTCACTTCCTGGATCACCACGCCCAGCCAGCCGCGACTGACCTTGCCGGCTTTCTTCAACTGGTCGGCGACGTTCAGCGCGACATCGATCGGAATGGCGAAGGACAGGCCCATGAAGCCGCCGGAACGGGTGAAGATCTGCGAGTTGATGCCGACCACTTCGCCCTGCAGGTTCAGCAGCGGACCGCCGGAGTTACCCGGGTTGATCGCCACGTCGGTCTGGATGAAGGGTACGTAGCTCTCGTTCGGCAGGCTACGCCCCTTGGCACTGACGATACCGGCGGTGACCGAGTGATCGAAGCCGAACGGCGAACCGATGGCCAGGACCCATTCGCCCACTTTCAGCTTGTTCGAATCGCCCAGTTTCAGGGTCGGCAGGTTCTTCGCCTCGATCTTCAGCACCGCCACGTCGCTGCGCGGGTCCGCGCCGATCAACTTGGCCTTGTGCTCGCTACGGTCGGACAGGCGCACCAGGATCTCGTCGGCATCGGCCACGACGTGATTGTTGGTGAGGATGTAGCCGTCGTTGGAGATGATGAAGCCGGAACCCAGCGATTGCGCCTCGCGCTGCTGGCCGCGCGGATTGCGCGGAACCTGCGGGATGCTGCGTTCGAGGAAGTCGCGGAACATCGGCGGCAGCCCTTCGAGGTCGGGGATAGACAGCTGCCCGCGCGCCATGGCGCGATCCGGCAGCTTCTGCCGCGTACTGATATTCACCACCGCCGGCGACGCCTGTTCGACCAAAGGCGTGAAGTCCGGCAGTTCTGCCCGGGCCGTCATCGCCAGGCTCAAGGCCAGCAAGGCCACCATCGCAGCCATACAGCGTTTTAGGGTATGCATCGACTACAGCTCCCGTGATGTTCGAGGGAAGAGAAAGACTCAGGCCGAATCGGACGGCCCGGAAATCAGCGCTCGCAGAACCACCGGCTGCGAGGCTGGATCATCGGCATGACGACGAGCATGCCGACGCACCAATAGCCAGGCCGCCAGCAAACCCGCCAGCCCGGACACGATGATCAGAGGTTCGACAAGGCCCGCCCGGGTCGCCAGCAATGCTGCCACGAAAAACCCGAGCAGAGGGAAAAGATAGAAGAGGACGGAGGCGCGCAACAACAGGTCTTCATGAATTCCTAGGACGACCGCATCGCCGACCCGCAGGCTCAGGTCGCTCAACGCGCGCACCCGGGCACGCCCCGCGCCGACGCCCAGGCGCTGCATCAGCCCCTGGCCGCAACCGGCATTGGCCGAGCAGGACGAGCAGGTACTGCGGCGCACGGTCTCGACCCATACCGCTCCCGGCTCGGTCGCCACCACTCGCCCCTGCTCCTCGATCATTTCTGGGCGGCGGCCTCGGGCCGGATGGACAGCGCCACCCGCTCGGCGGTGCCCAGCGGCACTTCGCCGACGACGGTCACCATCTGGCCGCCGTCATCGGTCTGCAGGCGCTTGGAAACCACCACGGTCGGGCCGAGCTGGCTGCGCGCGTCGCCAACCATGGCACCGTGCAGCGGCTCGATGAACACCGAGAATCGTGCCAGGCCATCGCCATAGGTCAGGCAGGCGACCGGATCGGGGGTGACCGGACTGCGACGCATGAAACTGCGGGTCAGGGTGAAACCTGGCGGCAGCCATTCCGAGCGCCAGGCCACGGTCTTCTCGCCGTCGGCCTTGGCCGGGCCGACGACCTGGCATTCGGCGCCCGCCTGCAACTGGTCTTCGGCAGGTGCCGCGCCGGTATTCAACTGGGTGAACTGGAAGCGCTCGAGCAACTGCCCCTTCTCGTTCAGCAGCAGCGACTTCAACGGCAGGCCGGTGTCGCGGTCCAGGTGCAGCTCGAAGCCGTAGCGATGCTGGTCGCGCGGAGTCACCGCAAGGACCACTGCCGGGCGGCCGGCGACACGGGATTCGCCGACCAGGCGCAGGTCGTACCAGGAAGCCAGCTGGGAGGGATCGAACTTGCGCACCGGCCACAGCTGGGCATCGGCCAGTTGGTCGGCAAGGCCGCCGCTGATGCACTGGGTGCGCCCGTCGACCCGGACCACTTCCTGGCGCGCGCCGTCGAGCTGGAGCAGGCGCTCGCGAACCGCACCATCGCTCTCCACGCGATGCCAGATCTCATGGGTGGAGAAGCTGCCATTGCGCTCGTAGACGAAGGTGCCTTGGAAACTGTTCTGGCGATCGGCCTCGGCGAGACGATTCAGCCAGTCGGAAGCGTCGGCAGCCTGAGTGGCGGGAACCGCCATCAGGCTGCCAAGCAAAAGCAACAGGGAGGTGGTGCGCATGTCTCTCCTCAGCGGTTTTCCAGGCTGGCTGCCCGAGCGTAGGGCAGCGCGCTCTCTGTACCACTGACGGCGGATTGTTGCACGTGCTGACGCAGGTAGATCGGCAGACGCTGCTCATGCCAGCGGGTATCGCTGGACGAGGAGTTGGTGATCACCTGCGGCGCCCCCTGCTCTTCGCTGTAGCCGGCCAGCACGGCCGGGCCTTTCACCTGAGGCAGGGCGATCTGCGGGGTGGTCCCCTGTTGCGCCATCTGCGGCAGGGCGTCGTTCTGGTTGTACAGACGCACGCCGGCCAGCACCGCCAGGGTCACCGAGGCAGCGACCGCCAGGCGACCGACCATCCGCCACGGTCCCTTCTCCGCTTTCGGCGGAGCGGCCTCGTCGGCCAGGGCAGCAGAGACCGCCGCAGCGATATCCAGCTTCGGCAGGGTAGGCTCGCGGTGCATGACGGACCGCGCCAACTGGTAACGCGACCAGGTGGAACGCAGCTCGGCATCCTCGCCGCAAGCTGCGAGCACCCGCCGCAACTCGAGTTCATCCGCTTCGTTATCCATCACAGCGGACAGAGTTTCCTGCAGGGCTTCACGACTCATAGCGATACCTCTCTTGGCATTTGCCGCTGTGTCAGGCTTCTCGCAACAAAGGCTGCAGAGCTTTGTCGATTGCTTCACGAGCGCGGAAGATCCGCGACCGTACCGTCCCCACCGGACACTGCATCACGGTGGCGATATCTTCGTAACTCAAACCTTCGAACTCGCGCAGGGTCAGGGCCGTGCGCAAATCCTCGGGCAACTGCTGGATGGTCTGGTGCACGGTGGCCTCGATCTCATCCCGCAACATCGCCCGTTCCGGCGATTCGATGTCCTTCAGGGCGTGGTCGCCCTCGAAGAACTCCGCATCCTCTGCGGTCACATCGCTGTCCGGTGGCCGACGCCCGCGAGCGACCAGATGGTTCTTCGCGGTGTTGATGGCGATCCGATACAGCCAGGTATAAAAAGCACTATCGCCGCGGAAATTGCCGAGCGCACGGTATGCCTTGATGAAGGCTTCCTGCGCTACGTCCTGGGCTTCCTGGGCGTCGTGCACGAACCGCACGATCAATCCCAGTATCTTGTGCTGGTATTTCAGTACCAGCAGATCGAAAGCCCGCTTGTCTCCGCGCTGTACCCGTTCAACCAGTTGCTGATCCTGTTCCTGGGTTAGCATGAAAGCTCCTCTTCGAACCTGGAGGAGCTTCGAGCGTCCCAGCGAATCGTCTTGCCAAGATAGACTCGGGCTTCTTGCAAAAGTTCTCCCCTCCAAGCATGCGTCACGAGTTTTTTCCTCGCTCGTGACGTGCGGCCCCGGACATCGTGTCCGGGCCCCGCGAAAATGGATTGCATCGGGCTCAGGGCCCGGCCTCTGTGCCGCTGGGTAGGCCAACCGGACGAGGTCTTCAGGCATCCTGCTTTGGAACCGATGCGTCTAAGAAAGTTCCAGCACTACATCGCCCCGCTCTGATGACGCCTGCCGATGACAGGCCCGCAGCTCATCCGCCGGACCGGCAGCGGGGGTGCGCTATTGTGCCGCCAGGCCCTTCTATATACTAGGGCTCCACCACGGGGAAATGCGGGCATGAGCCAACATTATCAACACGATGTACTGGTCATCGGCAGCGGCGCCGCCGGCCTGAGTCTGGCCTTGACCCTTCCGGAACACCTGCGCATCGCCGTCCTCAGCAAGGGCGAACTGTCGCAGGGCTCGACCTACTGGGCCCAGGGCGGCGTGGCCGCCGTGCTGGACGATACCGACACCGTGGAATCCCACGTCGAGGACACCCTGGTCGCCGGTGGCGGCCTGTGCCGCGAGGATGCGGTGCGCTTCACCGTGGAGCATAGCCGCGAAGCGATCCAGTGGCTGATCGAACAGGGGGTGCCCTTCACCCGCGACGAGCAGCACAACCACGAGGAAGGCAGCTTCGAATACCACCTGACCCGCGAAGGCGGGCACAGCCACCGGCGCATCATCCATGCCGCCGACGCCACCGGCGCCGCGATCTTCAATACCTTGCTGGCCCAGGCCCGGCGGCGACCGAACATCGAGTTGCTGTCGCAGCGGGTGGCGGTCGACCTGATCACCGAGCGCAAGCTAGGCCTGCCGAGCAAGCGCTGCCTGGGCGCCTACGTGCTGAATCGGGAAAGCGGCGAAGTCGATACCTTCCGTGCCCGCTTCACCGTGCTGGCCTCCGGTGGCGCGAGCAAGGTCTACCTTTATACCAGCAATCCCGACGGCAACTCCGGCGACGGCATCGCCATGGCCTGGCGCGCCGGCTGCCGGGTCGGCAACCTGGAGTTCAACCAGTTCCACCCGACCTGCCTGTACCACCCGCAGGCCAAGAGTTTCCTCATCACCGAGGCATTGCGCGGCGAAGGCGCCCTGCTCCGCCTGCCCAATGGCGAGCGTTTCATGCCGCGCTTCGACCCGCGTGGCGAGCTGGCGCCCCGAGACATCGTGGCCCGCGCCATCGACCATGAAATGAAGCGTCTGGGGATCGACTGTGTCTACCTGGACATCAGCCACAAGCCGGCCGAGTTCATCAAGGCGCACTTCCCCACCGTCTACGAGCGCTGCCTGGACTTCGGCATCGACATTACCCAGCAACCGATCCCGGTAGTGCCGGCCGCTCACTATACCTGCGGCGGCGTGCTCGTCGACCAGCACGGGCATACCGACGTGCCGGGCCTCTACGCCATCGGCGAAACCACCTTCACCGGCCTGCACGGCGCCAACCGCATGGCCAGCAATTCGCTGCTGGAATGCTTCGTCTATGCCCGCTCTGCCGCCGCCGACATGCTCCAGCGCCTGCCCGGCACGCCCGTGCCGGAAAGCCTGCCGAGCTGGGACGCCAGCCAGGTCACCGACTCCGACGAGGACGTGATCATCGCGCACAACTGGGACGAACTGCGGCGTTTCATGTGGGACTACGTCGGTATCGTGCGCACCAACAAGCGCCTTCAGCGCGCCCAGCACCGGGTACGCCTGCTGCTCAGCGAGATCGACGAGTTCTACAGCAACTACAAGGTCAGCCGCGACCTGATCGAGTTGCGCAACCTGGCACTGGTCGCCGAACTGATCATCCGCTCGGCCATGCAGCGCCGCGAAAGCCGGGGCCTGCACTACACGCTGGATTATCCGGACCTGCTGCCCGAAGCCCGCGACACTATCCTGGTGCCGCCCATCTACGGCGACTGAAGCGCAGGCGGACACGCAGGCGCCGATGGCTGTCGGCGCCCAATGCATCGGCCGGGATACAGCAGCCAAGGATGCGCCAGCGGCCCGGCAGGCGCACGCGCAGTACGATCAGCCAGGGCAACGCCAGGCTGTCAGGGCGCAATTGCACCGCTTGCCAGCCGCTTCCGGCGCTCCACAGCTGCCAGCCCCGCTCGTCATGGCGCACGCCGCGGAAGGCCCGCGAGCCGCGCAGCAGTACCTGGCGGTACAGCCCCCAGGCACCGTAGGCCAGGCAGACCAGCGCAAGCGGCGGCTTCAGCCAGACCGGCAGCGCCGCCAGCAGGATCGACAGCAGCGCCAGGGCCCACAGTGCCAGGCTCGCCGCCAGCAGGATCGGAGAGACCCGCCAGCGGCATTCGAACGGCTCAATCCGGCTGGACACGGTCCAGGATCATCCGCACCATCCGCCGCAGGTCGGCGTCTTCCGGCTCGCCGCGCTGCATGAACCAACCGAACATGTCCTGGTCCTCGCACTCCAGCAGCCTGCGGAAGCGCGCCTGGTCCTCGGCGTCCAGGCCCGGGTAAACCTCCTGCACGAAAGGCACCAGCAGCACATCCAGTTCCAGCATGCCGCGACGGCTGTGCCAGTAGAGTCGTTTCAGTTCGGTTTCATCTGCCATGTTCGGGCTCCTCGAAAACGCCCGGCATTATAGGGCGGTTGCGCTCGAATGGCGCGGCCCGATGACGAGGCGTCGCTCTGCCGGCGTCCGCCCTTGGTCGTATTGCCCGGCAAACCAAGGGTATCCGCGCGGGCCGCAGGCCCATGCCGACGGCGGCCTCGGAAGTGTCCGACAACCGTCAAGGCGGATGCGCCAGGCATTCTTGCCCGCTGACAAGCCTCGGACCGAGTTCTATGATGACGGTCCTGACTGACTGACCGCGCAGCATCGCAATGGCCGACCCCGCTTTCCACACCCCGCTAGTCCATGAAGGCATCCTCGCCGTCCGCGGCCCTGACGCCGCCAAGTTCCTCCAGGGCCAGCTGACCTGCAACCTCGCCTACCTCAACGACGAGACCTCCAGCCTCGGCGGCCGCTGCAACATCAAGGGCCGCCTGCTATCGAGCTTCCGCATCCTGCCCGAGGGCGACGGCCTGCTGCTGGCGATGGCCGGCGAGCTGCTCGAGGCCCAGTTGGCGGACCTGAAGAAATACGCCGTATTCTCCAAGGCCAGCCTTGCCGACGAGAGCGCAGCCTGGCTCCGCATAGGCTTGCGCGACGCCAGCGAGGCACTGCGCGCCCTGGGGATAGACACCCCGGCGGAGAGCGGCAGGATCGCCCGCCACGGCGACCTGCTCGCCGTCGCCCTGGGCGACGCCCGCGTCGAGCTATGGGTTCCGGCGCAGCGCGCCGAGGCGGTGCTTGCCACGCTCCGCGAGCACAGCCGCGAGGCGCCGCTCGACGATTGGCTGCTCGGCCAGGTGCGCGCAGGCATCGGCCAGGTGTTCGGCGCTACCCGCGAGCTGTTCATCCCACAGATGATCAACCTGCAGGCGGTCGGCGGGGTCAGCTTCAAGAAGGGCTGCTATACCGGCCAGGAAATCGTCGCCCGCATGCAGTATCTCGGCCGCCTCAAGCGCCGCCTGTATCGCCTGGCGCTGGACGCAGACGAGGTGCCGGCGCCCGGCACCGGGCTGTTCTCGCCAGTCCATTCCACCAGCGTCGGCGAAGTGGTACTGGCCGCCCGTACGCCGGAGAACAGCGTGGAATTGCTCGCCGTGCTGCAGGACGACGCCGTCGCCGACGGCCGGATCAGCCTCGGAAGCGCCGAAGGAGCGCCGCTCGTCCTCCTCAATCTGCCTTACACGCTGGACAGCGACCGCGAAATCCAGCGCTGACCGTAAACTGTGCCTCGCCGTCCGCGGACGGCCCGCCAGTATTCCCATGGCCGGTGCACGTACAGCGTGCTCCGGCCATTGCGTTTTCAAAGGAAATGCCATGAGCAAGCTTGCCGACAAAGTCCAACAGGACCTGATCCGCGCCATCGATCAGGATGAACTGGTGCTGCCGACCCTGCCCGAAGTGGCCCTGCAGGTCCGCGAGGCGGCGGAGGACCCGGATGTCAGCATCCAGGCCCTGAGCAAGGTGATCGGCAACGACGCGGCGCTGACCGCGCGCATCATCCGCGTGGTGAACAGTCCGCTGCTGCGCAGCCCGAAGGAAATCACCGACCTGCAGATGGCGATCAGCCGGTTGGGCATCAACTACACCTGCAACCTGGCCACCGGCCTGGCCATGGAGCAGATGTTCCAGGCCACCACCGACGTGGTCGACCGCAAGATGCGCGAAGTCTGGAACAAGAGCACCGAGATCGCCGGCATCTGCCACGTGCTGGCCCGTCACTACACCCGCCTGGCGCCGGACCAGGCGACCCTGGCCGGGCTGGTGCACCAGATCGGCGTGCTGCCGATCCTCACCTACGCCGAGGATCACAACGAGCTGCTGTCGGACTCCATCAGCCTGAGCCACGTGATCGAGCGCATCCATCCGCTGATCGGCGAGCGCATCCTCAAGGCCTGGGATTTCCCCGCGCCGATCGCCGAGGTCCCGCGCCAGCACCTGGACTTCACCCGCAACTCGCCGCGCGCCGACTATACCGACCTGGTCCAGGTCGCCACCCTGCAGAGCTACCTTGGCAGCGAGCATCCCTATACCCGCCTGGACTGGAGCCAGATCCCGGCGTTCGCCAAGCTCGGCCTCGAGCCGACCGTCGACATGAAGGAAGACGAGGACCTCTCCAGCGCCCTGGAAGCCGCCACCAGCATGCTGCAATAGGCCCGCTCTACTCCGCCGGGAAGCGCACCCGCACCAGCAAGCCACCCAGTTCGCCCTGGTCGAGCTGGATCTGCGCCCGGTGCGCCCGGCAGACCTCGCCGACGATCGCCAGCCCCAGGCCGCTGCCGGGGCTGTCGCCGCGCCGGTAGAAGCGCTGGAAGACCCGCTCGCGGTCGGCGGCGGGAATTCCCGGACCATCGTCTTCCACTTCCAGCACGCCCCCCTCCAGCACCCTGAGGATCACGTTGCCGCCCTGCGGGGTGTGCGCCAGCGCGTTGTCCAGGAGGTTGCTGAGCAATTCGTTGAGCAGCGTCGGTTCACCCTGGATCCACACCGGCCCGGCGCTTTCCAGCGCCAGCGAGGCTCCCCGCGCATAGGCCAGCGGCGCCAGCGCCAGGCCCAGCTCCCGGGCCAGGGCGGTCAGGTCGATACGCTCGGCGCCACCCTCGGCGATGGCCTGGGCGCCGCTTTCGATGCGCGCCAGGGAGAGCAGCTGGTTGGCCAGGTGGATCAGGCGGTCGGTGTTCTTCGCCGTGGTCTCCAGGGTCGAACGCCAGGCTTCCGGCTCCTGCTCGCGCAGGCCCAGTTCCAGGCGCGCCTTGAGCGCCGCCAGCGGGGTGCGCAACTCGTGGGCGGCATCGGCGATGAACTGCGACTGCCGCTCGAACAGGCTGCGCAGGCGCTGGGTGAAGTGGTTCAGCGACTCCACCAGCGGCCGCAATTCATGCTGGACCTCGAGCATCGGCAACGGCCGCAGGTCGTCCGGCTGGCGCTCTTCCACCTCGCGGCGCAGGCGATCCAGCGGACGCAGCGCGGCGCTCACCGCCAGCCACACCAGCACCAGCGCGCCGACGCCGAGGACGCCCAGGCGCAGCAGGGTATCGGTCATCAGGCTGCGCGCCATGCGCTCGCGGGCGCCTTCGGTCTCCGCCACGCGGATCTCCGCCATGCCGCTCATGCTCGGTTCGCTGACCGGTTGCAGCAGGCTCACCACGCGTACGTCGACGCCCTGGTAGACGCCGTCATAGAACTTGGCCAGGGCCGGGTAGTCGTCGGTGCGCAGGGTATCGGCGGGTGCCGCCGGAAGATTCTCGTAGCCGGAGATCATCCGTCCGTGGATGTCGTTGACCTGGTAGAAGATCCGCCCGGCGCTGTCGTAGGCGAAGGTATCCAGTGCCACGTAGGGGACGTCGGCGCGCAGGGTGCCGTCCTTCTCGTAGAGCCCGTCGGCGATCGCCCGCGCCGAGGCCAGCAAGGTCCGGTCGTAGGCGGTGTCGGCCACCTCGCGACCGTTCCAGTAGGCGCTCAGGCCGCTCGCCAGGAGCACCAGCAGCAGGAGCAGGGCCAGCCACAGCAGCAGCCTTCCGCGCAGGCTGCCGGCATCAGTCACCCTGCGCCTCCAGCAGGTAGCCGAGGCCGCGGAAGGTGACGATGCGCACGGCGCCGCCTTCCAGCTTCTTGCGCAGGCGGTGGACGTAGATCTCGATGGCGTCGGCGCTGGCCTCCTCGTCCAGGCCGAAGACCTGGGCGGCCAGTTGCTCCTTGCTCATCACCCGCCCCGGACGGGCGATCATCGCTTCCAGCACCGCCTGTTCCCGCGAGGTCAGGGTCAGCGGCTGCTCGTCGAGGCTGAAGCGCCGGGTGCCGAGGTCGTAGACCAGGGCGCCGCAGCGCTGCAACTGTTCGCCACCGAGCACGCTGCGGCGCAGCAGGGCCTTGACCCGCGCCTCCAGCTCGGACAGTTCGAAAGGCTTTGCCAGGTAGTCGTCGGCGCCGAGATTGAGGCCGTGCACCCGGTCCTTCACCTCGCCGCGCGCAGTCAGCATCAGCACCGGCAGGGTCTTGCCGCGCCCGCGCAGGCGCGCCAGCACCTCGAAGCCGTCCATCCGCGGCAGGCCGACGTCGAGGATCGCCAGGGCGTACTCCTCGCTGGCCAGGGCCAGGTCGGCGGCCACCCCGTCCTGCAGCAGGTCTACCGTCCAGCCGGCGCCCTTGAGCGCCTGGACCACGCTTTCGGCGAGCTGCGGATGATCTTCCACCAGAAGGATGCGCATGGACGGTTCTCCACCACCGGATGAGGGCACAAGAGGCGAAGTGTACCGGGGAAAACCCTCCGGTAAATGGCTTCTCTGCCACCGGGGATTGCTGAAAGCCTGGCGAAAGCTTGGCGTCTTAGGATCAGTCGATGGACGGCGCAGATCGTCCGCCAAAACGCCCTGCAGCGTGGTGCTCGGCGTACAAGAACAAGAATCGGAGACCACTGCATGTCGACTTCCCTGCCGCAGGCCGCAAGGTCTGTACGTTCGTCCCGCAGCACCACCCTGACCACCACCGCCGTCGTGCTCGCCGGCATCGCGCCCCTGGGCAACGCCGCCGGCTTCCTCGAAGACAGCAAGGCCAGCCTGGAAACCCGCAACTTCTACATGAACCGCGACTTCCGCGACGGCCCCGGCCAGTCCAAGCGCGAGGAGTGGGCGCAAGGCTTCATCCTCAACCTGCAGTCCGGCTACACCCAGGGCACCGTCGGCTTCGGCCTCGACGCCATGGGCATGCTCGGCGTCAAGCTCGACTCCGGCCGCGGCCGCAGCGGTACCGGACTGCTGCCGAAGGATTCCGACGGCCGCGCGCCGGACACCTACTCGAAACTGGGCCTGACCGCCAAGGTCAAGGTCTCGCAGAGCGAGCTGAAGGTCGGCACGCTGATTCCGAAGCTGCCATCGGTACAACCGAACAACGGGCGGATCTTCCCGCAGATATTCGAAGGCGCGCTGCTCACCTCGAAGGAGATCAAGGACCTCGGCTTCACCGCCGGGCGCCTGGAAAAGACCAAGATCCGCGACTCCAGCGACTCCGAGGACCTCGCGCTGAACGACAAGAACGGCCGCTTCGCCGGGGTCAGCGCCGATCACTTCGACCTCGGCGGACTGGACTACAAGCTCACCGACCAACTCACCGCCAGCTATCACTACAGCAACCTGCAGGACGTCTACCGCCAGCACTTCGTCGGCCTGCTGCACAGCTGGCCGATCGGTCCCGGCGAACTGACCAGCGACCTGCGCTTCGCCCGCAGCACCGACAGCGGCTCGGCCAAGGCCGGCGGCATCGACAACAAGTCGCTCAACGGCATGTTCACCTACAGCCTTGGCAACCATGCCTTCGGTGCGGCCTGGCAGCGAATGAACGGCGACGACGCCTTCCCCTACCTGGAAGGCAGCAACCCGTACCTGGTCAACTTCGTCCAGGTCAACGACTTCGCCGGCCCCAAGGAGCGCTCCTGGCAACTGCGCTACGACTACGACTTCGTCGGCCTCGGCATTCCCGGCCTGACCTTCATGACCCGCTACGTCAAGGGCGACAATGTCGAACTCGCCGGGCAGCGCGGCGAAGGCCGCGAATGGGAACGCAACACCGAACTGCAGTACGTGTTCCAGAGCGGCGCGCTGAAGAACCTCGGAATCCGCTGGCGCAACGCGACCTTCCGTTCCAATTTCACCCGCGACATCGATGAGAACCGCCTGATCGTCAGCTATACCCTGCCGATCTGGTAAGCCAGAACAAGAACTCCACAGGAGCACCGATGATGATGAAACTGTCTTTTCGTCCCCTCGCCTTGGTTGCCGCCGGCCTGCTGCTGGCCGGCGCCGCCGTGGCCGAACCCAAGCGTCCCGAATGCATCGCCCCGGCGTCCCCCGGCGGCGGTTTCGACCTCACCTGCAAGCTGGCCCAGAGCGCCCTGGTCGAGGCCAAGCTGCTGAGCAAGCCGATGCGCGTCACCTACATGCCCGGCGGCGTCGGCGCGGTCGCCTATAACGCGGTGGTCGCCCAACGCCCGGGCGACGCCGGCACCATCACCGCCTTCTCCAGCGGCTCGCTGCTGAATCTGGCCCAGGGCAAGTTCGGCCGCTTCGACGAGAACGCGGTGAAATGGCTGGCCGCCATCGGCACCAGCTACGGCGCCATCGCGGTACGCACCGACTCGCCCTACAAGAACCTCGACGACCTGGTGAAGGCGCTCAAGGCCGACCCGAGCAAGGTGGTGATCGGCTCCGGCGGCACCGTCGGCAGCCAGGACTGGATGCAGACCGCGCTGATCGCCAAGGCCGCCGGGATCAATCCGCGCGACCTGCGCTACGTGGCCCTGGAAGGCGGCGGCGAGATCGCCACCGCGCTGCTCGGCGGGCACATCCAGGTCGGCAGCACCGACATTTCCGACTCCATGCCGCACATCCTCAGCGGCGACATGCGCCTGCTCGCGGTGTTCTCCGAAGAACGCCTGCCGGAGGCGGCGATGGCCAACATCCCCACCGCCAAGGAACAGGGCTACGACATCGTCTGGCCGGTGGTTCGCGGGTTCTACCTCGGGCCGAAGGTCAGCGACGAAGACTACGCCTGGTGGAAGAACGCCTTCGACCAACTGCTGGCCTCCGAGGACTTCGCCAAGCTGCGCGACCAGCGCGAGCTGTTCCCCTTCGCCATGACCGGCGAGGAACTCGACGGCTACGTGAAGCAGCAGGTCCAGCAGTACAAGCAACTGGCCAAGGACTTCGGCCTGATCCAGTAAGCCAGCCCGCGCGCGGCCGGACCCCGGCCGCGCCACGAGGATCGTCCCATGACCCGTTCCAACCTGTACCAGCGCCTGTTCGCCGGGCTCTGGCTGCTCGCCTGCGTCGGCCTGGCGGTCGCCGGCTGGCGTTACCAGGCGCCGTTTTCCTACGAACCGGTCGGCCCGCGCGCCTACCCGCTGCTCTGCCTGGCGCTGATGGGCGCCGGCCTGGCGTGGCTGATCGCGCGGCCGACGCCGATCCGCCACGCCGAGGACGAACAACCGCTGGGCGGCGCCGTGCTGCTCAAGGTGCTCGCCTGCATCGCCCTGCTGCTGGTGTTCGCCGGCCTGTTCGAAACGCTCGGCTTCATCCTCAGCGCCGCCCTGGTCGGCTCCTGCATGGCCATTCTCTACGGCGCCCGGCCAATCCCTGCGGTGGTCACCGCGAGCCTGCTCGGGATCGGCCTCTACTGGCTGTTCGACCGCGCCCTGGACGTCCCGCTGCCGCTGGGCGTTCTCGACTTCCTGCCGCTGTGAGGACTTCGTGATGGAAACCTTGAACTACCTCGGCCAGGGCTTCGGCGTCGCGATGACGCCGACCAACCTGATCACCGCGCTGATCGGCACCCTGATCGGCACCATCGTAGGCCTGCTGCCAGGCCTCGGTCCGATCAACGGCGTGGCACTGCTGATCCCGGTGGCCTTCGCCCTCGGCCTGCCGCCGGAAACCGCGCTGATCCTGCTCGCCGCCGTATACCTGGGCTGCGAATACGGCGGGCGGATCAGCTCGATCCTGCTCAACATCCCCGGCGAAGCCTCGACCGTGATGACCACCCTCGACGGCTACCCGATGGCACGCAAGGGCCTGGCCGGCGTGGCCCTGTCGCTGTCGGCCTGGAGTTCGTTCATTGGCGCTTTCATCGCCACCTGCGGGATGGTCCTGTTCGCCCCGCTGCTGGCCAAGTGGGCGATCGCCTTCGGTCCGGCGGAATATTTCGTGCTGATGGTGTTCGCCATCGTCTGCCTCGGCGGGATGGCCGGCGACCGCCCGCTGAAGACCCTGCTGGCGGCGCTGCTCGGGCTGTTCCTGTCGAGCGTCGGGATCGACGCCAACAGCGGCGTGTACCGCTTCACCGGGGACAGCATCCACCTCGCCGACGGCATCCAGTTCGTGGTCCTGGTGCTGGGCCTGTTCTCGGTCAGCGAGATCCTCCTGCTGCTGGAGAAGACCCACCACGGCCAGGAGGCGGTGAAAGCCACCGGACGCATGCTGTTCAACTTCAAGGAGGCCGCCAGCGTATTCCTGGTCAACCTGCGCTGCGGTCTGCTCGGTTTCGTTATGGGCGTACTGCCCGGCGCCGGCGCGACCCTGGCAAGCGCGGTGGCCTATATGACCGAGAAGAAGCTGGCCGGTGCCAAGGGCGAGTTCGGCAAGGGCGACATGCGCGGCCTGGCCGCTCCCGAGACCGCCATCGGCGCCTCCGCCTGCGGCGCCATGGTGCCGATGCTGACCCTCGGCGTGCCCGGCTCGGGTACCACTGCGGTGATGATCGGCGCCCTGACCCTGTACAACATCACTCCCGGCCCGCTGCTGTTCCAGCAGCAACCGGACATCGTCTGGGGCCTGATCGCCTCGCTGTTCATCGCCAACGTCATGCTGATCATCCTCAACGTGCCGATGGTCCGCGTATTCACCCGCATCCTCGCGGTGCCGAACTGGGCCCTGGTGCCGGCCATCGCGATCATCACCGGGATCGGCGTGTACGGCGTGCATGCGACCACCTTCGACCTGTTCCTGATGGTCGGCATCGGCGTGATCGGCTATATCCTGCGCAAGCTCGACTTCCCGCTCTCGCCGCTGCTGCTGGGCTTCATCCTCGGTGGACTGATGGAGCAGAACCTGCGCCGCGCGCTGTCGATCTCCAACGGTGAACTGGGCATCCTCTGGTCGAGCCCGATCAGCCTGGTGACCTGGGCGCTGGTGGTGGTAATGCTGCTGTTGCCGCTGGTCCGCGCCTGGCGCCGCCGCGTGGCCCGTCGCGCGACAGGGCTGGCCGATGCCTGAGCGCGTCACCTGGAGGCTGTACTGGGCGACGCCGCTGGTGGGCGCCCTTGGCGGCTGGCTGGCAAGCCTGGTCGGCTGGCCGCTGCCGTGGATGATCGGCTCGCTGCTTGCGGTGATGCTGGTGCGTTGCCTGGCCGACCTGCCGCTGGCCGAAGTGCCGGGGGCACGCAAGTGCGGGCAATGGATCGTCGGCATCGGCATCGGCCTGCACTTCACCCCGGCAGTGATCGAGCAAGTGCTGGCGCATAGCGTGATCATCGTCTTCGGCGCCGTGGCCACCACGCTTTCCAGCGTGCTGGCGATCGCCTTCATGCGCCGCAGCGGCGAGGACCGCGCCACCGCGTTCTTCGCCAGCATGCCCGGTGGTGCCAGCGAGATGGTCAACCTCGGGCAGCGCCACGGCGCGGTGCTCAGCCGCGTCGCCGCAGCGCAGAGCCTGCGCCTGTTGCTGGTAGTGCTGCTGGTGCCGGCGGCGTTCCAGTACCTGCTCGGCGGCGGCCAGCCAGGCCCGCACCAGGCCGCGCCGGTGGACTGGCACTGGCTGGCCCTGCTGTTCCCGGCCGGGGCGCTGGTCGCGCTGGGCTGGCAGAAGTTGCGCCAACCCAATCCCTGGCTGCTCGGCCCGCTGTTGCTGGCGGCCGGCGTCAGCCTCGGCTTCGACCTGCATATCGGCCTGCCGGCCGGTTCCAGCGGCGTCGGCCAATGGCTGATCGGCAGCGCCCTGGGTTGCCATTTCAACCGCAGTTTCTTCCGCAGCGCTCCAGCCTTCGTCAGTCGTACCCTGGTCTGCACGCTGTGGATGATGTTCGCCGCGGCGCTCGCCGCCGAGTTGCTCGGCTGGCTGACCACCCTCGACCACCAGTCGCTGATGCTCGGCATGATGCCCGGCGGCATCGCCGAGCTGAGCCTGACCGCCGAAGCCTTGCAGCTCTCGGTGCCGCTGGTCACCGCCTTGCAGGTACTGAGGCTATTGCTGGTGCTGTTCCTCGCCGAGCCGTGCTTCCGCTACTGGAGGAAGCGCGCCGGCTGATCGAGCCACGCCGCCACACTGGATGTGTGGCGTTTTCCAGCCCGCCTCGTGCGGGCTTTTTTTTCCGGGCGCGGTCAGAGGCACACAGCGGCGCCCACCATGTGAAGAGCTGGGCGACAGCGGCCTTCAGAGGTCCGGCAGCGACCAGTCGATAGGCGTCTTGCCGTTCTGCTCGAGGAACTTGTTGGTGCGGCTGAAGTGGCCGTTGCCGAGGAAACCGCGGTAGGCCGACAACGGCGACGGGTGCGCCGACTTGAGAATCAGGTGGCGCTGCGGGTCGATCAGCTTCTGCTTGCTCTGCGCGTGGCTGCCCCAGAGCAGGAACACCAGGCGCTCGCAACGCTCGTTGACCACCTCGATGACGCGGTCGGTGAACGGCTGCCAGCCGGCATTGGCGTGGGAGCCGGCCTTGGCCTGCTCGACGGTCAGGGAGGTATTGAGCAACAGCACGCCCTGCTCCGCCCAGCGCTGCAGGTAGCCGTTGTTGGGAATCGGGATGTTCAGGTCGCGGTTGAGTTCCTTGTAGATGTTCTGCAAGGACGGCGGCGTCGGCACGCCGGGCTGCACCGAGAAGCACAGGCCGTGGGCCTGGCCTGGTCCGTGGTAGGGATCCTGGCCGATGATCACCACCTTGACGTTCTCCAGCGGCGTGGTGTTCAGCGCGTTGAAGATCAATGGCCCGGGCGGAAAGATCACCTTGCCGGCGGCCTTCTCCTGGCGCAGGAACTCGCCCAGTTGCTTCATGTAGGGCTTGTCGAATTCCTCGCGCAGCGCTTCCTTCCAACTCGCCTCGAGCTTGATGCGGTCGTCGTTATCGGTCATGGAACCCCCTGTCTCGGTACTGAAAAAGTCGTCCGGCCTTTTTCAGAAGGTCGCCGACAGCCTGTGGCCGCGGAACCGTAGAAAAGCCCGCCGCGCTTGTCAATCTCGGGACAGGCGGGCCTCTTCCACCGGATACTTCACGCGCACCCGGTTGCGGTACAGGCACTCGCTGGCCAGCAGGGTGCCGGCCTGGCCCTTTTCCCGGATGTCGCGCCAGATCTCGTTGAGCCTCAGCACCGCATCGCCGTCGCGGACAAAGCGCTGGGCCCTCTCATAGACGTGGTAGCGCACAGGGCGCGGCGCGCTGCACAGCAGTTCGCCTTCCAGTTGGTGGGCGGCGATATGGAAGCGCAGCTGGAAGGTATCCGCCGTCGGATTGTGCAGCACCAGGTCGATGAAGTTGTAGAAGATCGCCGCGCCCGAGCCGAACGGCAGGATCCGTCCCTCGTCGGGAAACGGGTCGAAGCTGTGGTTGGCCCGCTCCACCACGCGCAGCGGGGAATGCAGGGCCATCCAGTGGATCAGGTTGCTCAGTTGGCAGATGCCGCCGCCGATTCCGCTGCGCGCCTCGCCGAAGGACAACTCCATACCTTCGACGAAGCCACGCCGGGCGCTGGGCCGACCGACCAGCCGGCAGAACGAGAAGTACTCGCCGGGGCCGATGCTCACGCCGTTCATGCAGTCCACCGCCAGGCGCAGGTTGACCACCTTGTTGCGTTGCAGGGCGAGGTCGCTGTCGCCGAGGCGGCGGATCAACTTCGAGGTGTGCTTGATGTAGCGGTACGGCAGGCGCTCGTCGATCGATGGCAACCGCACGTAGCGACGGCCGCCAAGACGCCAGCGGCAGTGCCGCCAGAGACGTCGTTGCCAGACCCGCAGCCAGTAGAGCCAGGGGTGGTAGAGCGATAGGGGTTTGCGCATCGACGATCCTTGTCGGTCTCGGCCCACGGGCAGGATGCAGCATTATGCCCGGAGCACTAGCCCTGGTGCAGCGCCCGGTAGTGACTGGGCGCCATGCCCACCACCTTGCGGAACAGCCGCGAGAAGTAATAGGGATCGGCGTAGCCGAGCTGCTCGGCGATCTGCCGCACCTCCAGCGCGCCCTCGTCGAGCAGGCGGCAGGCATGGGCCATCTTCATCTGGATGAAATCCTGGATCGGCGCCTGGCCGGTCAGGGCGCGATAGGTCTTGGCGAAATGGAAGCGCGACAGCTTGAACTGCGCCGCCAGCTCGTCGAGGTTGAGGCTGTCGTGCAGGTGCGCGCGCATCAGCGCCTGCACCGCGTCGATGTCCAGCACCCGTCCGGATTTCAGGCTGGCCCGCGCCGGACGCACCGCCAGCGAGGTGAGCAGGCCCTGCAACAGGTGCGCGGCATGGATGAAGTGCGGCAGGCTGAGGCCCTGGCGACGCAGCGCCAGCAGCGCATCGAACTCCGCCAGCAGGCGCGGCTGCATGCCCAGGCGCAGGCGCGGGGCGCTGCCCAGCGGACGCAGGAAATCCTCCGCCAGTCCGCCTTCGAAATGTACCCAGTAGATGCTCCAGGGCCGCTGCGAGTCGGCGCCGTAGGCATGTTCCCGGCCCTTGGGCAGGACCAGCAGGTCGCCGCCGCCGACCTCGACGCGCTCGCCGGCACACTCCAGCCAGCCGCGTCCGGCCCGGCAGTAGATCAACAGGTTGTCGTCCGGCGCGCGCCGCTGCATGTGGTGGCCATGCGCCTCCGGATAGTAACCGAGGGCCAGCGGGTAGCAGGCCTGGCCGAGCGGATGGCGGGCCAGGGCGCGACGCAGGCGGGGCGGCGTGATGAAACGCACCCCCTGGTTGGGCAGGGGCCAGGCGGAGGTCTGTACGGAACGCTTCACGGCGACGCGACTCGGTAGTCTGAATCCCAAGATCGTCCATCCCTTGCGCAAGATCGTCAATCCACAGGCGGCTTGCGGCCGGCTATAACGACTCAAAACAACATCCCGGTCCAC
This sequence comes from Pseudomonas aeruginosa, assembly GCF_001457615.1. GTDB lineage: Bacteria > Pseudomonadota > Gammaproteobacteria > Pseudomonadales > Pseudomonadaceae > Pseudomonas > Pseudomonas aeruginosa. Next base: position 4,703,549 of record NZ_LN831024.1, read on the forward strand.
CGGGAAGCGGAGGCGACGATGGCCAAGGCAATCCCCCAGCTGATCGACGGCGAATGGCGCGGCAGCCGTTCCCGCGAGCTGGTCGAAGTCACCGATCCGGCGACCCAGGACGTCCTCGCGCTGGCGCCGAAGGCCACCGCCGACGAGATCGAGCAGGCCATCGCCAGCGCCCAGCGCGCCTTCGAGACCTGGCGCGAAGTCCCGGCTCCCGAGCGAGCGCGGTTGATGCTGCGCTACCAGCACCTGCTCAAGGAACACCACGACGAACTCGGCGAACTGCTGGCCCGGGAGACCGGCAAGAACCTCGCCGATGCCAAGGGCGACGTGTGGCGCGGCATCGAGGTGGTCGAACACGCCGCCAACGTGGCCAGCCTGATGATGGGCGAGACGGTGGAAAACGTCGCCCGCGAGATCGACACCGCCAGTTGGATCCAGCCCCTCGGCGTGTGCGCCGGGATCACCCCGTTCAATTTCCCGGCGATGATCCCGCTGTGGATGTTCCCGCTGGCCATCGCCTGCGGCAACACCTTCGTCCTCAAGCCCTCCGAACAGGATCCGCTGACACCCAACCGCCTCGCCGAGCTGTTCCTCGAGGCCGGCGCGCCGAAGGGCGTGCTGCAGGTGATTCATGGCGGCCGCGAGCAGGTCGATGCCCTCCTCACCCACCCGGACATCCGGGCGATTTCCTTCGTCGGCTCGGTCGCCGTCGGCCAGCACGTGTACCGCACCGGCACCGCGCACCTGAAGCGGGTGCAGGCCTTCGCCGGGGCGAAGAACCACATGGTGATCCTCCCCGACGCGAACAAGGCCCAGGTTCTCGGCAACCTGGTCGGCGCCAGTTGCGGCGCCGCCGGCCAGCGCTGCATGGCGATCAGCGCGGCGGTGTTCGTCGGCGCGGCGCGCGAGTGGATTCCCGAACTGGCCGAGCGGATGGCCGCCCTGCGCCCCGGCCACTGGCAGGACCCGGACGCCGCCTATGGTCCGCTGATCAGCCCGCAGGCGCGCCAGCGCGTGCTGCGCCTGATCGCCGAAGGCAAGGCGGAAGGCGCCGAGTGCCTGCTCGACGGCTCGCAGTGCCAGGTCGAAGGCTATCCCAACGGCAACTGGCTCGGTCCCACCCTGTTCCGCGCAGTGACGCCGAAGATGGGCCTGTACCGCGAGGAGATCTTCGGCCCGGTGCTGGCTTGCCTGGAGGTCGATACCCTGGAAGAGGCGATTGCCCTGGTCAACGCCAATCCCTATGGCAACGGCACCAGCCTGTTCACCCGCTCCGGCGGCGCCGCTCGGCGCTACCAGCACGCGGTGCAGGTCGGCCAGGTGGGGATCAACGTGCCGATCCCGGTACCGCTGCCGTTCTTCTCCTTCACCGGCTGGAAGGGTTCCTTCTACGGCGACCTGCACGCCTACGGCAAGCAGGCGGTGCGCTTCTATACCGAGACCAAGACCGTCACCAGCCGCTGGTTCGACGATGAACCGACGACCGACGAATCGTCGGCCGGCCCGAACATGACCATCCATCTCAAGTGACCCGAGGACCTATGGATTTCGACCTCACCGAAGAACAACGCCTGCTGGTGGAGAGCGCCCGCGCCTTCGCCCGCCACGAACTGGCGCCGAAGGCGGCCGACTGGGACCGCGACCATCACTTCCCGGTGGAAGTCATCCGCGCCGCCGCCGAACAGGGCTACCTCGGCCTGTACATCGCCGAGGAAGACGGCGGCCTGGGCCTGTCGCGGCTGTCCACTTCGCTGATCTTCGAGCAACTGGCCGCCGGCTGCGTGGCCACTACCGCCTACATCAGCATCCACAACATGGCCGCCTGGATGCTCGCCTCGTTCGGCGACGCGGCGCTGAAGGAGGCCTGGCTGCCCGGCCTGATCGGCGGCGAGTCGCTCGCCTCCTATTGCCTGACCGAGCCCGATGCCGGCTCCGACGCCGCGCGCCTGCGCACCCGCGCCCGCCGCGAGGGCGACGAATACGTGCTGGACGGCAGCAAGTGCTTCATTTCCGGCGCCGGCAGCACCCAGGTGCTGATCGTCATGGCGCGCACCGGCGAGGACGGCGCCAGGGGCATCTCCTGCTTCCTGGTGCCGGCCGACGCGCCCGGCATCCGCTACGGCCGCAACGAGGACAAGATGGGCTGGCGCGCGCAGCCGACCCGCACCATCACCTTCGAAGGCGTGCGCATCCCCGCCGGCAACCGCATCGGCCCGGAGGGCCAGGGCTTCGTCTATGCCATGAAAGGCCTCGACGGCGGCCGCCTGAACATCGCCAGTTGTTCACTGGGCGCCGCCCAGGCGGCGCTGGAGCAGTCGATGCGCTACGTCGAGGAGCGCGAGCAGTTCGGCAAGCCGCTGGCGACCTTCCAGGCCTTGCAGTTCAAGCTCGCCGACATGCTCACCGAACTCACCGCCAGCCGCCAGATGGTCCGCCTCGGCGCCCATCGGCTGGACCGCGGCGACGCCGAGGCGACCCTGTACTGCGCAATGGCCAAGCGCTTCGCCACCGACCGCTGCTTCGATGTCTGCAACGAGGCCTTGCAACTGCACGGCGGCTACGGCTATCTCAACGATTATCCGCTGGAGCGCTGGGTACGCGACACCCGCGTGCACCAGATCCTCGAAGGCACCAACGAAATCATGCGGGTGATCGTCGCCCGCCGCCTGCTGGAGCAGGGCGGCATGCTCGATCGCCTGCTGTGAACGCCGCGAACCATCGCATCCGATAGTGCCGGGACGCCCCGGCCCATGATCCAGTGAGGGACTTCATGAACACTGCCGTCGAACCCTACAAGGCTTCCTCCTTCGACCTGACCCACAAGCTCACCGTGGAAAAGCACGGGCACACCGCGCTGATCACCATCAACCACCCGCCGGCCAACACCTGGGACCGCGACTCGCTGATCGGCCTGCGCCAACTGATCGAGCACCTCAACCGCGACGACGATATCTACGCCCTGGTAGTGACCGGCCAGGGGCCGAAGTTCTTCTCCGCCGGCGCCGACCTGAACATGTTCGCCGACGGCGACAAGGCCCGCGCTCGCGAGATGGCCCGCCGCTTCGGCGAAGCCTTCGAGGCGCTGCGCGATTTCCGCGGGGTGTCGATCGCGGCGATCAACGGCTACGCCATGGGCGGCGGGCTGGAGTGCGCCCTCGCCTGCGACATCCGCATCGCCGAGCGCCAGGCGCAGATGGCCCTGCCGGAGGCCGCGGTGGGCCTGCTGCCCTGCGCCGGCGGGACCCAGGCGCTGCCCTGGCTGGTGGGCGAAGGCTGGGCCAAGCGGATGATCCTCTGCAACGAGCGGGTGGATGCGGAAACCGCCCTGCGCATCGGCCTGGTCGAACAGGTGGTGGACAGCGGCGAGGCGCGCGGCGCCGCCCTGCTGCTGGCGGCCAAGGTGGCACGCCAGAGCCCGGTGGCGATCCGCACCATCAAGCCGCTGATCCAGGGTGCCCGCGAACGCGCGCCGAACACCTGGCTGCCGGAGGAGCGCGAGCGCTTCGTCGATCTGTTCGACGCCCAGGACACCCGCGAAGGGGTCAACGCCTTCCTCGAGAAGCGCGATCCCAAGTGGCGCAACTGCTGAGCCTTCCCATCGAACCCGGCGGGCTGCGCCACAGCCCGCCCGAGCCGAGAGCCCCGACATGAACGTGCTTTTCGAAGAACGCCCGAGCCTGCATGGCTTCCGCATCGGCATTGCCACCCTGGATGCGGAAAAGAGTCTGAACGCCCTGTCCCTGCCGATGATCGAGGCCCTGGCGGCGAAACTCGACGCCTGGGCCGAGGACGCCGGCATCGCCTGCGTGCTGTTGCGCGGCAACGGCGCCAAGGCCTTTTGCGCCGGCGGCGACGTGCGCAAGCTGGTGGACGCCTGCCGCGAGCAACCCGGCGAGGTACCGGCCCTGGCGCGACGCTTCTTCGCCGATGAATACCGCCTCGACTACCGCATCCATACCTACCCGAAACCCTTCATCTGCTGGGCCCACGGCTATGTGATGGGTGGCGGCATGGGGCTGATGCAGGGTGCCGGGATTCGCATCGTCACCCCGTCCAGCCGCCTGGCGATGCCGGAGATCGGCATCGGCCTGTACCCAGACGTCGGCGCCAGCTGGTTCCTCGCCCGCCTGCCCGGCAGGCTCGGCCTGTTCCTCGGCCTGAGCGCGGCGCAGATGAACGCCCGCGACGCTCTCGACCTCGACCTGGCCGACCGCTTCCTTCTCGACGACCAGCAGGACGCCCTGCTCGCCGGCCTGGTGCAGATGAACTGGAACGAGTCGCCCCAGGTGCAACTTCACAGCCTGCTTCGCGCCCTCGAACACGAGGCCCGCGGCGAACTGCCGGAGGCCCAGTTGCTCCCGCGCCGGCCGCGCCTGGACGCACTGCTCGACCAGCCGGACCTGGCGAGCGCCTGGCAGGCGCTGGTGGCGCTGCGCGACGACGCCGACCCGCTGCTTGCGCGTGGCGCGAAGACCCTGGCCGAGGGCTGCCCGATGACCGCGCATCTGGTCTGGCAGCAGATCGAGCGTGCGCGCTACCTGTCGCTGGCCGAGGTGTTCCGCCTGGAATACGCCATGAGCCTGAACTGCACGCGCCATCCGGACTTCGCCGAGGGGGTACGCGCAAGGCTGATCGATCGCGACAACGCACCGAACTGGCATTGGCCGCAGGTGGAATCGATCCCGCAGGCGGTGATCGAGGCGCACTTCGAGCCGACCTGGGAGGGCGAGCATCCGCTGGCGGGGCTCTGATCCGCCGCGCCGCCCTCTGCCGAAGGAGGGCGCGGGCCCGCCACGTCCATAGCGTCTAAGCTGTTTCACAGCATCCCCAAGAGGCCTCGCGGCCGCCACAGGAGGAGCTCCATGAAACAGATCGCCTTCATCGGCCTCGGCCACATGGGCGCGCCGATGGCCACCAACCTGCTCAAGGCCGGCTACCTGCTGAACGTCTTCGACCTGGTGCAGAGCGCCGTCGACGGCCTGGTCGCCGCCGGCGCCAGCGCCGCCCGCAGCGCCCGCGACGCGGTGCAGGGCGCCGACGTGGTCATCAGCATGCTGCCGGCCAGCCAGCACGTCGAAGGCCTGTACCTCGACGACGATGGCCTGCTCGCGCACATCGCCCCCGGCACCCTGGTGCTGGAATGCTCGACCATCGCCCCGACCTCGGCGCGCAAGGTCCACGCCGCCGCCCGCGAGCGCGGCCTGGCGATGCTCGACGCGCCGGTGTCCGGCGGCACTGCCGGCGCGGCAGCCGGCACCCTGACCTTCATGGTCGGCGGCGACGCCGAAGCCCTGGAGAAGGCCCGGCCGCTGTTCGAGGCCATGGGTCGCAACATCTTCCATGCCGGCCCCGACGGCGCCGGCCAGGTGGCCAAGGTGTGCAACAACCAGCTCCTCGCGGTGCTGATGATCGGTACCGCAGAAGCCATGGCCCTGGGCGTGGCCAACGGCCTCGACGCGAAGGTGCTGGCCGAGATCATGCGCCGCAGCTCCGGTGGCAACTGGGCGCTGGAAGTCTACAACCCCTGGCCGGGGGTGATGGAGAACGCTCCGGCGTCGCGCGACTACAGCGGCGGCTTCATGGCCCAGTTGATGGCCAAGGACCTCGGGCTGGCCCAGGAAGCCGCCCAGGCCAGCGCCAGCAGCACGCCGATGGGCAGCCTGGCGCTGAGCCTGTACCGTCTGCTGCTGAAGCAGGGCTATGCGGAGCGGGACTTTTCCGTGGTGCAGAAATTGTTCGATCCGACCCAAGGCCAATAGACAGGCAGGCGGGTCCGCGCCCAGGCTGGTCGATTCGACGATGCGAGGAGCCCGCCTTGAACGCCCTGCTGCTGCGTTACCGTTTCCGCCTGCTGTTCTTTTCCACCGTGCTGTTCACGGCGATCCTCGGCCTGCCGTCGAGCACCAAGCCACGGGTGCTCGGCAGCCTCCTGCTGCTGGTGCTGGCCGGGATGAACACCTTGCGCAGACGCAGTCCGCTGGTCTACCTGACGGCCTTCTTCGGCCTGTTCAGCCTGGCCCTGTACACCACTGCGGACTTCAGCAGTCCCTACTCCAGCCTGCCGCCCGGCCTGCTGCGCGGGCTGAGCCTGATCCTGCTGTACCTGACCCTGTTCGCCGCGCTGTTCCGCCGCGTCACCCAGGAGCGCCCGGTGACCCACGAGCTGCTCTACGGACTCTGCGCGCTCTACCTGCAGATGGCGCTGGCCTTCGCTCTCGCCTACTACATGGTCGAACAGATGCAGCCGGCCAGCTTCATCGCCAGCCATGGCGCACTCGGCCTGGATACCTTCGTCTACTACAGCCTGGTGACCCTGACCACCGTGGGCTACGGCGACATCCAGGCGATCAACCCGCTGGCGCGCCTGCTGGCCGGCAGCGAAGGAGTGATCGGGGTCCTGTTCATCGCCCTCGCCGTGGCCCGCAGCCTGACCCTGATGAGCGACAGCGAGGAGGTCTGATTATTAAGCTGGGCTAACGAGTGCATCCCCCGCGCAGCGGTTTATCCCGGCGAGCGCAGGGCGGATGATGCTGATCGACGCCGCTCTGCGGCATTTCTCGAACGGAAGGTGCAGCATGAAAATCGCCCTGATCGGCGCCACCGGCCACGTCGGCCACTATTTCCTCAACGAAGCCCTGCAACGCGGCCACGCGGTGACCGCCCTGGTCCGCGACCCGGGCAAGCTGGCGGCGCGCGACGGCCTCTGCGTAGTGCAGGCGGACGTCAGCGACCCGGCCCAGGTGGCCAGCGCCGTGGCAGGCCACGAGGTGGTCATCAGCGCTTTCAACGGCGGCTGGGGTAGCGCCGACCTCCGCGCCCGCCACGCCGCCGGCAGCCAGGCCATTCTCGACGGCGTGAAACGCTCCGGCGTGCCGCGCCTGCTGGTTCTCGGCGGCGCCGGGAGCCTGGAGATCGCCCCCGGCCAGCGCCTGGTGGACAGCCCGGAATTCCCCGAGCAGTGGAAGCAGGGCGCCCTCGGCGCCGCCGACGCCCTCGACCAACTGCGCGGCGAGCAACGACTGGACTGGGTGTTCCTCAGCCCGGCGATGCTCCTCGAACCCGGCCAGCGCAGCGGCAAGTTCCGCCTCGGCGGCGACCAGGTCCTGTTCGACGCCAAGGGCGAGAGCCGGATTTCCCTGGAAGACCTGGCGGTAGCCATGCTCGACGAGGCCGAGCAGCCCCGTCATCATCGCCAGCGCTTCACCGTGGCCTACTGAAAAGACCAGGCGCCCCTCTCGGGCGCCTTCGTCGTCAGCCTTCGGACTTCGCCGCCGGCGTGACGATATCGAACCAGAAGTCGAAGTCGCCGAGCATGCCGAACAGTTGCCCCAGCAACAGCGGATTGCCGGAACTCTTCAGCTTGCCCTCGAAGACCAGGCGTACCGCCGATACCTCTTTGAGCAGCAGCCGGTTGAGATCGGCGCGGTCGATGCTCACGGTCTGCCCGGCGTCCTCGCTCTGCACGCCGCGCAGGTTGTTCAGGTGCGAGTTCTTCAGTTCCAGCAGGTAGTTCTCGCCGATGTCCGGCAGGCGCAGGTTGATGCTCAGCGCCTTGCCCTCCGCAGCGCCGGCGTCCAGGCGCACGCCGAGATAGTCGAACAGCAGGCCGGTGTCCATCGCCGCCAGGGCATCGGCGCTGCCGGCCTTCATCGTCGGCTGGTCGCGCGGTACGCCGTGGCGCAGTTCGTAGGCGGCGCTGAGGTAGCTGTTGCGCCAGCCGGCGTTCTCCGCCTGGTAGCCGAGCTGCTCCAGGGCGTCGGCCTGCAGCTCGCGCGCGGCCCGGTTATCCGGCTCGGCGAAGACCAGCCTGTTGACCACCTCGACCACCCAGCGGTACTCGCCCCTGGCGTACGACGCCCGCGCTTGCTCCAGCAGGCGCTCGGCGCCGCCCATGTATTCCACGTAGCGGCCCGCCGAGTCCTCCGGGCTGAGCGGGTCGAGGCTCGCCGGGTTGCCGTCGTAGTAGCCCAGGTAGCGGTTCAGCACGGCCCGTGCGTTATGGCTGACCGAGCCGTGGTAGCCGCGGTCGTACCATTCCTGGTCAAGGCTGGGCGGCAGGCGCAGGCGGTTGTGCACCTGGCCGATGGTCACGCCCTGGTTGGCCAGGTGCAGGGTCTGGTCGTGCAGGAAGCCGTACAGGTCACGCTGCTTTTCCAGCACCTCGACGATCTCCGCGTTGCCCCAGCGCGGCCAGTTGTGCACTGCGAACATCACCTCGGCCTGCCTGCCGAAACGATGCAGCGCCTGGTTGATGTACTTGCTCCAGCCCAGCGCATCACGTACCTCGGCGCCGCGCAGGGTGTACAGGTTGTGCAGGGTGCCGACCACGTTTTCGGCCATCAGCAGGGCCTTCTGCCGCGGCAGCCAGATGTTCATCTCCGCCGGCGATTCGGTACCCGGCGTGTTCTGGAAGGTGAACGGCACGCCGTCCAGCACCAGGTCCTCGCCCTCGCCTTCGATCAGGCGGGTCGGCGCCAGCAGGCTCAGCGGTCCGCGCGCCAATCCCTTGCCGATGGCCATGTCGACCTGCCCCTGCGGCCCCTTGGGCAGTTGCGTGCCGTACTGGTAGGTGGCGCGGCGCATCATGGCGTTGCCGGCCAGGACGTTCTCCTTGATCGCCGCCTCCATGAAGCCGGCCGGAGCGATGATCTGCACCGCGCCGCTGGCGACCTGCCGTGGCTCTACCAGACCGCGCACGCCTCCAAAGTGATCGGCGTGGGCGTGGCTGTAGATCACCGTACGGATCGGCCTCTCGCCCAGCTCGCGGCTGACCAGTTCGTAGGCCGCCCTGGCGGTGGCCGGGGTGGTCAGGGTGTCGACCACGATCCAGCCGCTGTCGCCGCGGATGAAGGTGATGTTGGCCAGGTCGAAGCCGCGCACCTGGTAGATACCCTCGGCAACCTCGAACAAGCCGTACTTGAGATTGAGCAGGGCCTGGCGTTGCAGGCTGGGATTGATGCTGTCGCGAGGCTTGCCGTCGAGGAGGAAGTCGTAGCCACCGAGCTGCCAGGCGACGCTGCCGTCGGGGTTGCGGATGAGTAACCGCTCCGGGCGCCGGATCAGGCCGCGGTCGGCGCGCTCGAAGTCGGCGCGGTCGGCGAAGGGCAATTCCGCTTCGACCCGCCGCTGGGCCTCGACGGTGAAGGCACTGGGCGGTTTTGGCGCGGTGGTTTCGGCGGCGCCGGCGAGCAGCGGGGCGAGCGCCAGGAGTGCAAGCAGACGGCTCATCGGATACTCCGTTTTATTGTTGTGGGCTTCGGCTGGCACTATGCCGAGCGGCACGGCAATAATTCCAATGCATTCCAGGTCCACATTCGATGCGGAGTCCGCATGAGCGATCTACGCCAGTTCCGCCACTTCGTCGCCCTCGCCGAGCACGGCCACTATGCCCGCGCCGCCGAAGCGGTGAATCTCAGCCAGCCGGCGCTGTCACGCAGCATCCAGGCGCTGGAGGGACAGTTGGGTTGCACCCTGGTGGAGCGCGGCAGCCGCGGCGTGGCCCTCACGGCCCACGGCCGGCTGGTGCTGGAACACGCTCGGCGCCTGCTGGCCGGGCATCGCGCACTGCACAACGCGGTGAGCCAGTTGGCCAATCTCGACAGCGGCGAGCTACGCCTGGGCGGCGGTCCCTTCCCCGCCGCACGGCTGTTGCCCGAGGCACTGGCCGGTTTCTCCAGCGCCCACCCACGCGTGCGCGTCGTACTGCTCATCGAAGACTGGCAGACCCTACGCCAGCACCTGCTGGATGACGCCGTCGAACTCTTCGTCGCCGATATCCGCGAGCTGCAAGGCGATCCGCAGTTGCGCATCCACCCGCTACGCGAGTATCCCGGCGTACTCTTCTGCCGCCCCGGCCATCCGTTGCTGCGTCTGGTGAGGCCGAGCGCCGAGCAACTGGCCGACTACCCGCTGGCCGGCCCGCGCCTGCCCGAGGCAGTCCGCGGCGACCTGGCGCGCCTGCTGCAACGCGAAGAACCGCTCGGCATACAGTGCGACGACGTGCTGATGCTCAAGGGCCTGGTCGGCTCCAGCGAGCTGATCAGCCTGGCGCCCTGGGACGTGGTTGCCGCCGACGTCGAGGCCGGCCGCCTGGCGCTGCTGCCCTGGCCCGCCGGCGCCGAGCCCGCCCGCGCCAAGGGCTCCGCCTACGGTCTGGTCAGCCGCGCCGGCCGCAGCCTGTCGCCGGCCGCGGCAGTGTTCGTCGAGCGGGTGCTGGAACAGGACCGGCGCTTCGCCGCCACCTGAGGCTCAGCGCCAGCGAGCGTCGTCGCGGCGCTCCTGCCAGGGACGGTTCCAGTCGCGCCCGCGGTTGTCACGGTCGCGGTCGTGATAGCGCTCGTAGCGGTAGTCGGGACGATGCCGGTGGTCGTTGCGGTCGTAGACCACGCAGGCCGACAGCGGCAGGACGAGGATCAGCAGGGAAAGCAAACGACGCATGGCGCCTCCTGTGCGGTTCCGGCCTCTCCTGCGGATGCGGGAGGATTGCCTGTTCCGGAACCTGCACATCGGACTGCGCGGCGCGCGGGCGGTGCCCGCGGCGAGAGTAAAGCCTGGGTAAATCAGCCGAGGCTACGCAGGTGCAGGACGCCGAACAGCAGCACCTGGAGGCGCTCCAGCCAAGGTGCCGGGCGCGCCTTGAGACGCCCGTTGAGCAGCAGGATCTCGGCGGCATGGACCAGCACCAGCACGCCGGACAACAGCAGGATCGGTCGATGCAACTCGCCCAGCGGGTAGGCCAGGTTGACCAGCGCGACGAGCCAGAACATCGCCAGGGCGCCCTTGGCGAACGACAGAAAATGACTCATGGGAACCTCCTCGTTTCGGTATCGGCAGAGTGTGCCGAGCAAATGCGCCAAGAGGGTCCGCACTTTCGACTGGAAAGCACGACGGCGCCCGCAGGCGCCGCCTTTCCTTGCGCACCTCAGTTGCGCCAGCGAGGTGTCCCGCCCTGCTGGCCCTGGTGTCCCGGACGATCCTGCCGACCGTGTTGTTGCCAGCGTTGCGGAGAATGCCCGCGCCATTGCGGCTGGCCGCCGCGCTGCCAGTTGCCCGGATGCCGCTCGCCACGATGGGCCGGGCGCGATTCGTGGTAGCGCTGCTGGTAGCGATATTGCTCGCGCCGGTAGTCGCGGTGGCCATCGTAGCGGCGTGGCGCCGGGTAGTAGCGTTGGTCGTAGTAGCGCGTCGAGTAGTAGCGCCGTTCGCTGCGCCAGCCATCGTCATACACGCGATAGCGCGGCACTTCGTAGGCGTAGCCGTAGGGCTGGCCGCGATAGTGGCGCCAATCGCCGTCATCGTAGTCGTAGTCATACACCGCGCAGCCACCCAGGCTGGCGAGAAGCAGAAGAAGCGGGACTCTCAGGAATGTGCGCCACATGGCAGCCTCCTGCGGCCCCGCTGCCGACCGGCCGGACGACCGGCGACGCCGCGAGGCGCGCATACGACGTGAAGACTCGGGAAATGGAAGTGGGCTCAGCACCAGCCTTTCTTGGCGTGGCCCGGAGGACAATGGGGCGGGCCGCCGCGATCGTAGCCGTAGTAGCCATCGTCGAACGGATCCAGTTCGACGTAGGCGCCCGGCACCCGAACGCTGCAACCGCTCATCAGGAAGGCCGCCAGTAGCAGCCCGAACAATCGCATGACCATCAGCATTCTCCTTCATCGCAGAACGCAGCCGAACCACGCCTGGACAAGATCCCGATGGAGCGGGAAGCCGGTTGCGGCGGTTGCAACCCGGCTGCAATAGAGACCGAAGGAAAAAACGGAAATTCCCTGAATCCGACCAACGACACGGGCCTCCAGAACGTGACCGCAGCCGGCGTTTCTCGGTAGAGTGCGCGGACCAAGGACTGCCGGCCCCGCCGGAACCGCTCAAGGAGCATGCATGCAACCCATCGACCGCGCCCAGGCACAGCAGCGCGCCAACGACATCCTGGTATTCCAGCGCGAGCTGCAACGCCTCGACCAGGAGCAGGCGTTCCGCCTCGAACCGGCCCAGGCCCGGCAACTCGCCGACTATCACCTGGCCCTGCTGGACAGCTACCGCGACCGTTTCGACATCGACCACGACCTGCGCAGCCAGCAACTTTCGCTGGGCATGCGGGTAGCCTCGTTCTTCGGCGCCCTGGCCTTCGCCGCCAGCGTGTTCCTGCTGTTCTATCGCTTCTGGGGCCTGTTCCCCACCGTCGCCCAGGTGGCGATCCTGATCGGCAGCGCCTTCGCCGCGTTCTTCGCCACGCTCTGGGTCCAGGCCAAGGACGCCTCGGGCTACTTCAGCAAGCTGGCGGCGATGGTCGCGTTCGCCTGCTTCGTCCTCGACCTGACCATGCTCGGGCAGATATTCAACGTCACCCCCAGCGACCTGGCGCTGGTGCCCTGGGCGCTCTACGCCCTGCTCCTGGCCTACCTGTGCAACGCCCGCCTGCTGCTGGCGGCGGCGATCCTCTGCGTGATGGGTTTCATCGCCGCGCGCGTCGGCACCTGGGGCGGCGGCTACTGGCTGAGCGTAGGCGAGCGACCGGAGAACTTCTTCCCCGCCGCCGCGCTGATCTTCGCCGTGCCGCTGTGCTTCGATCAGCGCAACTTCAGCGGCTTCGCCGTGATCTACCGGGTGTTCGCCCTGCTCGGCCTGTTCCTGCCGATGCTGGTGCTGGCCAACTGGGGCTCAGGCAGCTACCTGGCGTTACCGTCGGCGCTCATCGAGGGGCTCTACCAGGTCGCCGGCTTCGTCGCCGCCGCCCTTGTGATCTGGCTCGGCGCGCGACGCAACTGGGCGGACGTGAGCAATACCGGGATCACCTTCTTCGTCATCTTCCTCTACACCAAGTTCTTCGACTGGTGGTGGGAAGCGATGCCGAAGTACCTGTTCTTCCTGGTGCTCGGCCTCAGCGCCCTGCTGATCCTGCTGGTCCTGCGCCGCCTGCGCACGCCCCTGGGCATCGCCGCGAGGACTGACGCATGAATCGCAACCGTCGCAACGCCCTGATCGCCGGCAGCCTCCTGCTGCTGGCGGCGAACCTGGCCGCCCTCGGTGGCGTCGCCTGGAACCGGTCCGGCGAGGCCGAAAGCAAGCTGGTGCTCAGCCAGCGCGAGCTCCAGCGCAACTGGTCCTACGGTTTCTGGAGCGAAGAGAACAGTGGCGTCGAACTGCGCCTGGAGCTTCGCTCGCCGAGCAGCGAGCCGCCCAGTGACCTCGCTCCCCCGCTGCCGCCCGAGCAGATGCGCGCCCTCGGTTTCAGCATCCCGGACGCGCTCGACGAAGAGAGCGTACGGCGCTACCGCCGCCAACAGGAAAAACAGGTGCTGCTGGTCCTGGAGCTCGACGGCCCGGCCTATCGCCGCGAAGTACGCCTGGCCGAGGAGCGCCTGGCCGAGGCCAGCGCCCGCAGCAAGGCCCTGCCCAAGGACGAAATGCTGTCCAGCCAGATGGAAGCCGCTCGCCACCAACTGAAGCATGAGCAGGGAGAGGCCAGCCGACTGTTCATCGTCGACGCCGGCCTCGACCTGGCCGCCCTGCGCCAGCGCTACCCCGAGCGCCAGCGCTACGCCATCGTCAAGGGCCGGGTGCGTCCCTGGTCCGCGGTCGACGAAGGCAGGACGCTGGTCGGCGGCTACATCAGCCGTACCGACCTCGCCGCGATCAACGTGCCACGACAATGGCACGCGGTATTCGCCAAGGTCGACGGACAAAACTACCGGCTAGCGCCGCTGGAACTGCACCTCAGCTTCGGCCAGCGCCTGGAGCCCTGGATCACCAACGCCGTTCGCCGCTGAAACGCCCCGCCCGGCGCGCGATGCTTGCATCCGCGCGCCGGGCGCTGCACCCTGGGCACCCGCCAGCCATCCACCGCGCCATGAACAGCGAAATCGACCCCGGCCGCTGCCCGCTGTGCCAGCAATCCAACCGCTGCACCCTGGCCGATCCCGCTAGCGCCGCCCAGGCTTGCTGGTGCTTCACCACGGAAATCAATGCGGCCGCGCTGGAGCGGATTCCCGCCGAGCTGCGCCGCCGTGCCTGCCTCTGCCCGCGCTGCGCGCAACTATTGCCGCCCGACGCCGACGACTGATGCGCCTGGACCGCTTCCTCGCCAACCTGCCCGAACTCAGCCGCCGCGACGCGCAGATGCTGATCGCCGGTGGACGCCTGCGCGTGGACGGCCAGGTGGTGCGCGACGGCACCCACGAAGTGCGTGTCTTCAGCCGGGTGGAACTGGACGAGCAGCTGCTCCAGGCTGGCAAGCCGGCGCGCTACTACATGCTGCATAAACCGATGGGCTGCGTCAGCGCCACCCGCGACCCGCAACACCCGACCGTCCTCGACCTGTTCCCGGAAGACCTGCGCGACGACCTGCACATTGGCGGTCGTCTCGACTACAACACCACCGGCCTGATGCTGCTGACCAACGATGGCCAGTGGTCGCGCCGCCTGACCCTGCCGGGCAGCCGGCGCGACAAGGTCTACTACGTGGAAACCGAGGCGCCCATCGACCAACGCTACGTGGATGCCTTCGCCGCCGGCCTCCACTTCCGCTTCGAAGACCTGGTCACCCTCCCCGCGCAGCTCGAACCGATCGGCCCACGCTGCGCCCGCCTGACCCTGCACGAAGGCCGCTATCACCAGGTCAAGCGCATGTTCGGCCACTTCGACAACAAGGTGCTGCGCCTGCACCGCGAGCGCATGGGCGATATTTGTCTCGACCCACAGTTGCCGCCGGGTGCCTGGCGCCCCCTGAATGCTGAAGAAATCTGTTCGGTGTGAAACCCCGGCGCCCGCCGCCTGTCCACCGAAAGAGGCCGGACCGCAGGGGTTTGGCCGGCCGTCGCGAGCGACGCTAAGCTGAATGGCATCTGTCGGAGCGACAGCCTTTCCCGCATGGAGCAAGAGAAAGCGCCAATGAAAAGATCCCTTGCCGTACTGCTGCTGGCCTTCGCCGTCGGCAGCCTCCACGCGGCGCCCGCCAGCCCAGCGAACGCGCCTTTGCCGCCGGCCGACATCAAGGCGCGGCTGAAGAGCATGAAGCCCGGCGAGTACCTCTGGTACCCGGAGGTTTCCCCGCAGGGACCAGTGACCATCGTGGTCAGCCTCACCGAACAGAAGGCCTACATCTACCGCAACGGTATCGCCATCGGGGTCAGCACCCTCAGCTCCGGCAAGAAGGGCCGGGAGACCCCGACCGGAGTGTTCTCGATCCTGCAAAAGAGCGTCGACCACAAGTCCGACCTCTACAACAGCGCGCCCATGCCCTACATGCAGCGCCTGACCTGGGACGGCATCGCCCTGCACGCCGGCAACCTGCCCGGCTATCCCGCCTCCCACGGCTGCATCCGCCTGCCCATGGCGTTCGCCAAGAAGCTCTACGGCATCACCGGATTCAGCTCCACCACGGTAATCATTTCCAACGCCAGCAGCGCGCCGAAGGAAGTCGACCACCCCGGCCTGCTGGCACCGACGGTAGCGGACGGGCGACCGGTGACGCTGCCGGTGGAGCCCGGAGAAATCGCCTGGAACGACCCCGGCGCGGAACGCGGTCCGTTGTCGGTGCTGATCAGCCGCGCCGACCAGCGCGCCTATGTCTATCGCGGCGGCCAGCGCATCGGCACCGCACCGGTGCAGTTGCCGGCACGCCCGCAAACCGGCATGGCGGTGTTCTCGCTGCTGGAAAAGCCGACCCCGGAAGAAATCAGCGAGACCTCGCCGAACCTGCGCTGGTCGGTGGTCCAGGTGAGCAACCCGGGACAGGGCCTGACACCCTCCGAGCAACTGGGCAAGATCCGCATGGACCCGACCTTCGTCCGCGAAATGCTCGGTGCCATGGACGTCGGCAGCACCCTGGTGATCACCGACTGGGCCTCGACCCGGGACACCCACAGCGACTCCGATTTCACGGTGATCGCCACGGAAACACCGAACAATCCGACGAAATCGCTTAAAAAGTAGTCGGCAAGTTGTTCAAAAATCGAGCACAATGCCTCTCATCCGGTAAAAACCACACTGAACCGATGGGAATACTGCTCGTATGCCAACCTTCCTCCGTGCCGCCCTGCGCAGGCTGAGCCTGGCGGGCGCCACCCTTTGCGCACTGGCCAGCGGGCCGGTATTCGCCATGCCACTTCCCTCCGCCAAGGACCTGCAGAAACTCGCTCCACAGGCCAGCCTGCCGACCCTCGAACTGGCCCTTACCGCCTATGCCTGCGCGAGTGCCAGCCAGGGCGGCGACAACGGCCTGCTGACGGTGATCGACTACTCGCGGCCGTCACGCGACAAGCGTCTCTGGGTATTCGACCTGAAGACCCGCAAGCTGCTCTTCGAAGAGTGGGTGACCCACGGCAAGAACAGCGGCGATGACCTTGCCACCTCCTTCTCCAACCGGCCGAACAGCTACCAGTCGTCGATCGGGCTGTTCCAGACCGGCCAGCTCTATACCGGCAAGCACGGCCAGTCGCTGCGCCTGGTTGGCCTGGAGCCGGGCTTCAACGACAAGAGCGAAGAACGCGCCATCGTCATGCATTCCGCTGCCTACGCCGATCCCAGGGTGGTTCCCGGGCTCGGTCGCCTGGGCCGCAGCCAGGGCTGCCCTGCGGTACGCCCGGCCGTGGCGGCCCGGCTGATCAACACCCTCAAGCGCGGCAGCTACGTGTTCGCCTACTATCCGCAGCCGAAGTGGCTGGAGACCTCGCGCTTCCTCGCCCCGCAGAGCTGCGCCGTGGCACGTGCGGCGCGTACGCCGGAAGTCATCGCCAGCCTGCTCAAATGAACCGCCGGGGCGGCGGCCGCGCCGTCCCTTTCCTTCCCGGCATCCCGAAATCGCAGCATCGGTACTTGCCTCGCGGCATTTCGTCGGATTCCAGCCCCCCTTCCCCCATCCAAAAGCGAAACAGGGCTTGCAGTCCGGCACGCCGGCTGCTTAACTGACGCTCACGTTGTGACTGACCAGTCACAAACGACTTCCAAGAAAGCCCGCGTGACTGCCCGCGCTTCGGCGCCGGCCTTTCCTGCCCGGCCAATAGCCGCTTCGCCAAAATCCGAGAGGATTTCGGACGCTCTCTATTTGCCTGTAAGTCGTTGAAAATCAAAAGTTTATCAAATCCATCCGAATGACATTCAACTGTCATTGGGAGGCGCTTTCATCTGCCCATGAGCATTTTGTATTCGCCGCGACAAGCAGGTCGCCGCGTTCCCATCGAACGATTCCAGGAGGAAGCGACATGAGGCCGGAAACAGCCATCATCGAGATCCACGGGCAATACAGGATTCACACCGAGTTCTACGGCAACCCCGCGGCGCAGCAGACCATCATCCTGGTCAACGGCTCGCTGTCGACCACAGCGTCCTTCGCCCAGACCGTGAAGTACCTGCAGCCGCATTACAACGTGGTGCTCTACGACCAGCCGTATGCCGGCCAGTCCAAACCCCATAACGAAAACCGCACGCCGATCAGCAAGGAGTGCGAGGCCAGGATCCTGCTGGAACTGATCGAACGCTTCCGTGCCGACGTAGTGATGTCGTTCTCGTGGGGCGGCGTCGCCACCCTGCTGGCCCTGGCGCAGCGTCCCGGACGGATCCGCAGGGCGGTGGTCAACTCATTCTCGCCTCAGCTCAACCCGGCCATGCTCGACTACCTGCATCGCGGCCTCGACTACCTCGCCGCCTGCGATCGCACCCAGGTCGGCAACCTGGTCAACGAAACCATCGGCCGCTACCTGCCACAGTTGTTCAAGCGCTACAACTTCCGCCACGTCAGCAGCCTGGACGAGCACGAATACCACCAGATGCACTTCCATATCCGCGAAGTGCTGCGCCTGAACGCCGATAGCTATACCGAGAGCTTCGCCGGCATCGAGATCCCGGTGCTGTTCATGAACGGCGAGCTGGACATCTACACCACGCCCCACGAAGCCCGCCAGTTCGGCCAACTGATCCGCGGCGCGGAATTCCACACCATCCGCAATGCCGGCCACTTCATCGACGTCGAGCACAAGGCCGCCTGGCAACAGACCCAGGACGCCCTGCTGGCCTTCCTCCGCCCGCAGCGCACGCAGCCGCTCAACCCGATCTACCGCCCCCAGCCCAACGGCGCCAGCGTCCCCCTCGCCGCCCTCGCCAGCTAACCGCCACCGCCACGGGGAGCCCCGCTCCCCTGGCGGAAAAACCCAGCGAAATCAACAAAAACCCCGCCCCGGGCTTCACCTGCCGCCGCGCATCTGGTAAAAAGGCGCCCTGGCCGCAAAAGCCATCCGAGCGGGCGTCGTATAATGGCATTACCTGAGCTTCCCAAGCTCATGACGAGGGTTCGATTCCCTTCGCCCGCTCCAGTATTTCCGGGCCTTCCAGCCGCCCAGGCGCATCGAGCGCAAGTGCTGGGGGCCGTTTCGGGGGCCGTTTGCGTGCGTCACTGGCAAGTGCGCGCGGAGAGTGAACAAACGGCAGAGAGCCAGGTTCCAATGCCCGCCCCGCCTGGCAACCCCTCGTTTTATGTTGACCCATCGAAATTGGGTAATTTTGGTAATTCGTTTTCAGAACTGCCATTTCATCCTTTAAATTCAATAGCTTACAGAAGCTTTTTAAAGGTAATAATAGGGTAATTTTGAGGTAATCGAATTACCTTTGTGCTGGGTAAGCTCGCCGATTTATGAACCCCTTATAAATCAATGGCTTACAAAAAAATTACCTTTCCAATTACCCTAAATTACCTTTCAAGGTAATTGCTGAAAGCCAGTAACCACGCGGCATACAGCCCGCTTAGAACCCCAAATTACCGAAATTACCTTTTTCCGAGGGGTCAACAGAAAAACGCCCCCAGGAAGGCCCCTTGCCGCCCTCAGAAAAGGGCCTCTGGTGCAGGGATTCGCAGGGATTTCCGAGTTCGGAAATCGGAAGGTAGCGCCCAGCCTGGGCCGTTGGCGGCGCTGTGCAGAAGTGCAGAAAAAGAGGTCTATTTAGAGCGGAGGCGTGGCGGGGGGACGACTGCGCGCGCCGAGCGGAATTGCGCAAAAACCATTCATTTTTCCTTTAAAATGGCATTTCTCGATAGAGAAAGCTGATTGGCGCCAACCGGTGGTTGTAGGCGAGATTTGAGCTGTGATGGGTGACAGGAGGTCCCATGCCGTTAAGCGCTGAGGAGCAGGCAATTTGCGATGGCGCCATCGCGTTCGCCAGAGCGAACAAGAAGTCCATTGCAAAGCGGCTAACAAGCCCCCAGATATATGCTCGAGAGGAAAACCCCGTGTCAGTTTTCATGGCCGGGTCCCCTGGAGCAGGCAAGACAGAAGCCTCGATCGAACTCCTGTCTCAGTTCGACGAGATCGGGTCAAAGGTTCTACGGATCGATCCAGACGAATTGCGGTCTGAGTTCGAAGGGTACACGGGAGGGAATTCCTGGCTGTTCCAACCTGCCGTCTCTATTTTGGTAGAGAAGATTCATGATTTGGCCCTGGATCAGCGACAGTCATTTCTCTTGGACGGCACGCTAGCCAACTACGAGATAGCAGAGCGGAACATCCAGCGATCCTTGCGCAAGGGCAGGACTGTGCTAATCCTGTACGTGTACCAGCGGCCTGACCTTGCATGGGAATTTGTCCAAGCTCGAGAGCGAGTAGAGGGAAGAAAAATCCCGATCGAAGAGTTTGTGAGACAGTATTTCGCGGCGAGAGACGTCGTGAATCGGCTCAAGCAACGCTTCGGAGGGTCGATAGAGGTGGATCTGCTGCTGAAAAACAACGACGGATCCCACCGTGTTTACGAGGCGAACATAGACCGGATTGACAGCCATGTCCCCGAAACCTATGATCGCGCGTCCCTTGAGCAGATGCTTTTACAGCGAGGCTAAGGATTGAAATGAGCATTTTTACAGTGAAAAAGCCGGGCACAACCACGAAATTCTCTGAATTCGTTCGTAACGCGTCTTCCGAAGAGAAGAAGCGTGTATACAAAGTCGTGATGAAGAAATCCACCGAGCGCCAATGCAAGGTGCTAGCAGCAGCTGCTGCAGGCTGAACTCAAAGAGATTCGAAAAAGCCCTCATCAAGTGAGGGCTTTTTTTTGCCTCGCGCAAAAGCTCGGTAGATCAACGGAGCGAAGGCAGGCCCAAGGCAGTGAACCTCACAACCTCCTCCCCGATCAGCTCATTGACCTGCTGCAGGCGCGCCTGCATTGGCTCCAGTTCCAGGCTGGCCCAGACCACTGCCGCGTCGCTGATGGATCCGAACCCACCGGCGTTCTGCGGCACCACCCCATCAGCTGCGGATAGACCCGTAGGCCGGCGAGCTGGTCGTCGCGGCTGATGTTCTTGATCGAGCCGAACTCGTCCTTGGCCGCCACCTCGCTGACCGGGATCAGTTGGATCCCCTCCTTCTTCCCGTTCGGCGCGTAGACGAACAGGTTGCGGAAATTGCCAGGCCCCTTCGCAGTCTTCAGCGCCGTGCGCAGCGCGTCGATGTCTTCCTCATTCTGTGCGGCGTCGGTCATGTAGAGGATGAAGCCGGCGTGGCTCCCGTTGTTGTAGTACTTACGCCGGAACAGCGTGGCCGACTCGTTCAGCAAGGCGCTCTGCAAAGCGCAATACCACTCCGGTACCCCGTAGATTTCTTGGCTGATGTCGGCCTCGCGCAGCTGGATCACGCTGCCCTTCTCGAATTCGTGCTCATCCTTCCAACTGCGCACCTGGTAGAACGTCTCCAGATCGGTGCCGCGGCGCATGTACTTGGCCAGCGGCGCCTGCAGCGGCATCCGCGTACCCAGGCGAGAACGAGGCTGCTCGAGGTAGGCCGAGCCGAATGTCAGCCAGTCCAGGGAGAACTGCTCGAACGTCGCCCGGCTGAGCAGGCGGTGCGGGATGAAGGTCTTGGCCAGCATGTTGCGCTTGAACTTCAGACCCGACTGCAGGTAAACGCTCGACCCCACCGCCTTGGCCAGCCCCTCCATGGACAGCGGCGGCTCGTACCACCGCCCGTTCGACCAGCACTCGAGATAGTCGAGGATGCCCCGGCCGTCGAGCACTGGCATCGGGTCACCGAAGGTGAAGGCCTCGGCACGGCCGCCCTGGCGCGGGATGAACTCGCCTTCCTGGGCGGACTGGACTGTAACCGGCTGCTGGCGGCGGTGGCTGCGACGTTTGCTCATCAGAAAATCTCCATGCGCCCGGTATTCGCGGGGGTCTGCCCCTCGAGCGGCTCGTTCTGCAATGCGTGGAATAGCGCCCAGGCCAGATCGGCGTGGCCGGTGTTGTCGTTGCGGCCGGCGGTATAGGTGAACTGGCGCCCACCGGCCGTGATGGTCTTGCGGATAGCCATCAGCGCCTGGGCCAGGTCGGTCCAGCCGGCGTCGAATTCGAGGCGGCCGTTCTTGATCACCGACCAGGCCTTCATGACCAACTGCGTCTTCACCTCGGGCGAGTAGCTGAAGGTGCGCACCCCCGGGAAGAACTGGCGCACCAACTGCGCGACGCCAGACCCCATGCCGGTGGTGTCGACGCCGATGTAGGTGACCCAGTAGCGCTGGGTCACCTTGCGGATGAACTCGGCCTGCTCGGCGAAGTCCTTGCCGCGGAACTGATGGCGCTCCAGCACGCGGAACTTGCCGCCCGGTACCGCCGGCGGCGCCACCACCACCAGACCCGCGGTGTCGCCCGTCTCGGCGGGGTCATAGCCCAGCCACACCTGGCGATCACCGAACGGCCGCAGCGCGAACGGCTTGTAGTCCTCCGACCACAGATCCCAGCTATCGACCATGCACGGCTGCAGCATGGTCAGCGGGAAAATGCTCGCGCCGTCGTCGACGAACTGGCACATCAGCAGGTTCTGGAAAGCCTCGGCGTCATACTCGAGACGCAGCTCGTCGATGTCGAACAGGTCGCAGCCACGGGCCTCGGCATCGAGGATCGTGACGATCTGGCGCCAGATGCGGTCCTCGCACAGTCGCCCTTGCTGCAGGGCGTCATGACTTACGTCGATCTTGATGCGATCGGCGGCCGGCTTGCCCTTGTTGAAGCGCTCGCCAGTCCAGAATGTGTAGGCCTCATGCGCCATCGAGCTGGGCGTCGAGAAATAGGTCCGCCGGTAGCGCTTCTGCATCGCCATACCGCTGGCGACCTTGTTCAGCTCCTTGAACTTGAACGTCCAGAAGAACTCGTCGAAGTAGAAGTTACCGTGGTAGCCCTGGGCAGTCCGCGCGTTGGTACCGAGGAAGTGCAGTTCCGCACCGTTCGGCAGGATGATCGGGTCGCCCTTCAGTTCGACACCTACCGCATCGCGCGCGAAGGCCTGGATATACGCCTTGAAGATGTGCGCTTGGGCCTTGCTGGCCGACAGGAATATCTGGTTGCGCCCCGTTTCCAGCGCGTCGATCAGCGCCTCGCGGGCGAAGTAGAACGTGGCGCCGATCTGTCGCGACTTGAGAATCACGCGGGTTCGCTGATTACCCGCGCGGTACCAGTCTTTCTGGTAGTCGAAGCAACCGTCGAGGAAGGCCTCGACCAGTTTCTCGGTCAGTTCCTCGCTGATGTCGTTGCGCTTCGGTTTGCGCTTGGGACCTTCGTTACGCTTGGCAAGCTCGGGGTTCAGGTCGGTTTCCGTACCACCGCCCTGGTAGCGCTGGATCCGCGCCTGGCGCTCAAGCTGCCGATGCAGCAGGTCGATTTCCTTGTAGTCACCGCCGGTCTTCCCGTCCTTCAGGATCAACTGAACCAACCGGGCTTCCAGGGCGCCCCCGATCCGTTCTACGCTGTCTGCCCGGTCCCATCCGTCGCGGTCCTTCCATGAGTGAAGGGTCTTGTCCTTCTCGCCCAGGTGGTCGGCGATGTCGCAGACACGCCAGCCCATCCAGTACAGGAATTTGGCCTGGCGGCGATTGTCACGGATGGGAATTTCGACGGCAGCGTTCATGGCGCAGATGCTGCCGCCCACCCTCGCCCCTCAGTAGCGCCGCCCCTTGTAGCTCCGCGCTCTACAATCCCGCTTGATTGCTGGGCCGCGCGCGCGTCCCGAACATGCCCCTCATTGCCATGCACCCCGCATCAGCCGCATTGAGGACTCCCGGCATGAAGAAATTCCGCAGCAAATGGTTCCGCATCGCCGTCGAAGGGGCGACCACGGACGGCCGCAACATCGAGCGCGACTGGATCGAGCAGATGGCCGCGCAGTACGACCCGAACACCTACGGCGCGCGGATCAACTGCGAGCACATCAAGTGGGCATGGCCGGCTGGTGAGTTCGGCGCCTATGGCGACGTGCTGGCGTGCAAGGCGGAAGAGATCGACATCAACGGGCAGAAGAAGCTCGCCCTCTTCGCCCAACTGGAGCCCAACCAGGCGCTGCTGGAACTGAACAAGCAGCGGCAGAAGGTCTACACCTCGGTCGAGATCGATCCCAAGTTCGCCGACACCGGCAAGGCCTACTTGGTCGGCCTGGCCATCACCGACTCACCCGCCAGCCTGGGCACCGAGGCGCTGTCTTTCAGCGCCAAGAACGGGACCCTCGCCAGCCGCAAGACCAACCCCGACACCCTGTTCAGCGCTGCCGAAGAGGGCACCCTCGAGTTCGAGGAATACGAGGACAAGCCCTCGGTCGGCGCAGCGCTGTTCACCAAGGTCAAGGAACTGCTCAAGGGCAAGGAAGCCCGCACCCAAGCCGAGTTCGGCCAGGTCGGCGAGGCCGTCGAAGCGATCGCCGAGCACAGTCGCGACCTGGGTGAGCAACTCGGCGAGCAGAAGAAGCAGACCCAGCAACTGGCCAGCCAGCTGGACAAGGTCACCAAGGAACTGGAGGACCTCAAGAGCACCCTCGATAGCACCCGGGACCACAGCCAACAGCAGCGGCCCCCGGTCACCGGTGGCGGCAGTGTCGCCCTGACCGACTGCTAACCGTCCCCCGCCCCGGTATCCAAAGGAAAAGCACCATGCGCAACGAAACCCGCAAACAGTTCGACGCCTACCTGGCGCAGCTCGCCAAGCTCAACGGCGTGAACTCCGCCGTCCAGACCTTCGCCGTCGAGCCGAGTGTCCAGCAGAAGCTGGAGCAACGTATTCAGGAGTCCAGCGAGTTCCTGAAGCAGATCAACGTCTACGGCGTCGACGAGCTGCAAGGCGAGAAGATCGGCATCGGCGTCAGCGGCACCATCGCCAGCCGTACCGATACCACCGGCGACGGTGTACGCAAGCCGCGTGACGTGTCCGCGCTCGACAACCAGCGCTACGAGTGCAAGCACACCGATTTCGACACCGCCATCACCTACGCCATGCTCGACGCCTGGGCCAAGTTCCCGGAGTTCCAGGCCCTGCTGCGCGACGCGATCCTCAAGCGCCAGGCCCTCGACCGCCTGATGATCGGCTTCAACGGTACCAGCGCCGCGGCTACCACCAACCGCGCCGCCAACCCGCTGCTGCAGGACGTGAACATTGGCTGGTTCCAGCAGTACCGCAACAACGCTCCAGCACGGGTACTGAAGGACGGGAAGACCGCCGGCAAGGTGGTAGTCGGCAACGGCGCCGACGCCGACTACAAGAACCTCGACGCCCTGGTGTTCGACGTGGTCAGCAGCCTGATCGATCCCTGGCACCGCCGCGACCCGGGCCTGGTGGTGATCCTCGGCCGCGAGCTGGTCCACGACAAGTACTTCCCGATGGTGAACAAGGACCAGCCGGCAACCGAGAAGATCGCCACCGACCTCATCCTGTCGCAGAAGCGCATGGGCGGCCTGCCGCCGGTGGAAGTGCCCTACGTGCCCGAGAAGGGCCTCATGGTCACCACCCTGAAGAACCTGTCGCTCTACTGGCAGATCGGCGGTCGCCGCCGTTACCTGAAGGAGGTACCGGAGAAGAACCGCATCGAGAACTACGAGTCCAGCAACGACGCCTACGTCGTCGAGGACTACGGCCTCGGCTGCGTGGTCGAGAACATCGAAGTCGCGGAGTAGATGACATGGCCTTCAGTCCCGCCAAGGCGCACTTCCTGCGCGTGACCGCCGCTCAAGAGGCGGCGGCCACTGCCCCGCACCAGGGCATGGAAGGCGCGAACGCCTATGAGCTGCAGCTCGCCCAGCTGTATCAGGATCGCAGCCGCCTGAAGAACATCCAATCCGGCGAAGGCAAGGCAGCGCTCAAGGTCGAGCTGCTGCCGGCCTACCAGCCGTACATTTCCGGTGTGCTGCAGGCCGGCAAGGGCGCCCAGGACGAGGTGGTCACCACTGTCATGCTCTGGCGCATCGATGCCGGCGATTACGCCGGTGCCCTGGACATCGCCGACTACGTGCTCGCACACGACCTGGTCATGCCCGACCGCTTCGCGCGTACCTCCGGCTGCGTCATCGCCGAAGAGATCGCCGAGGCCGCGCTCAAGGCACAGAAGACCGGCGGCAGCTTCGACCTTGCGACCTTGCATCGCACCCTCCTGCTCACCGACCAGGCCGACATGCCCGACGAAGCCCGCGCGAAGCTCTACCTCGCCGCCGGCCATGCCACCCTGGAAGGCCTTTCTGTGGAGAGCCCCGGGCAACCCGGGCAGGTGCAAGCCGGCATCGATCTGCTCAAGCGCGCGATCCAGCTGCACGACAAGTGCGGCGGGAAGAAGGATTTGGAGGCCGCCGAACGGCTCCAGAAGAAACTGACCGCCTCTGGCGGTTGACCGAGCGTACCCCGCGCCCCGCCGGCTCGGGGCCGATCTGCCAGGTCCTCTCCTTCCTGAGCAGTGACGCCCCGACCACCGGCGACCTCAAGCGAGCAGCAGCATGAGCGGATTCATCGCCAACGGCCCGGTCCCAGGCGGGCACATCAACAGCGATCCCTTCTGGCCCACCATAGAGCTCGAGCATGTGCGCGCGAACCTGCGCATCGACTCCAGCGTCGACCCGGCGCGCCTTGAAGTCGCGGTCATTGCCGCGGTGATCAGCGTCAACCGCGAGCTGCGGGCCTGGCGCCTTGAGAAGATCGCGGCCGGCTATGCCGAACTCGCCCAGGTGCCGTCCGACAAGGTGCGGGACACCTCCGAACTGGTGCAGCTGTATCTGCGCGCAGTGCAGTCTGCCACCGCCGCCGAAGTGGCCGAGCGCTACCGCTGGTACGACACCACCACCAGCGGCAACGACAAGGCCCAGGACATCGCAACCACCATCGACGACTACCGCCGCGACCAACGCTGGGCGATCCGCGACTTTCTCAAGCGTCCCCGCACGACGGTGGAGCTGATCTGATGGCCGCCGTCGCGATCGCCCACCAGAACGACACCGTCGAGGCGCTGTGCTGGCGGCACTACGGTCGCACCGCCGGCGTGACCGAGGCGGTCCTCGAGGCGAACCACGGCCTGGCCGACCACGGCCCCACCCTCCCCCCTGGCCTCAAGGTCACCATGCCGGACATTCCGACAGCCGCCCCGGAACGGCAGATGGTGAACCTATGGGACTGACCACTTTGCAAGGAACCACCCCGCATGGCTGACCTCACCACCACCGCCACGGCCGGCGCCATCATGGGCCTCGGCCTGGGCGTAACCCTTCCGGTTGACGGCGGCATGCTGTTCGGCGCACTGCTCGGCGCCTGGCTGGCCACCGGCACGAAGCAGGACCTGAAGGCCTGGTCGCGCCTGCTGTCGCTGATCCTGCCGACCTGCGTCGGCTACCTGTTCGCCGATGTCGCCCTCGCCCGCGTGCCCTGGCTGACCAACCTGGCCTTCTCTGCCTTCGTCTGCGCCCTGGTGGTCATTCCTCTCAGCCTCAAGGCGGTCGCCTGGGTCGACAAGGTCGACTTCGACGACCTCTGGCGCCGCATCCGAGGAGGTCGCTGACATGCTCATGACTACCGTTCCATTGATCGCCGCCCTGGCCTACATCGCCGCCGCGCTGCGCCTGGTCTGCTACCAGCGCTGCGGCGCTCGCTTCCGCCGCAGCGTCTCGTTGCTCGCCAGCCTGCTCGGCGCATCCATGGCCATCTGCGGCCTGGAAATCCTGCTCTACCGCCCACCGGTCAGCATCTGGCACGCCATCGTCGCCGCCCTGCTGTGCCTGCTGATCTTCCGTTCCCGCGGCAACGTCGCCGCCCTGCTGAGGCCATCCGCATGACCCTTCGATATGGTGACCGTTCTCAAGAGGTCCTCCAGCTTCAGCGTCGACTGAACACCTGGGCCGGCGCCAATCTCTACGAGGACGGCCACTTCGGCGCCGCCACCGAGGACGCGGTGCGTGCCTTCCAGCGTTCGCATGGACTGGTCGCCGATGGCATCGCTGGCCCGAAGACACTGTCCGCCCTCGGCGGCGCTGACTGCTCGCACCTGCTGCAGAACGCCGACCTCGTCGCCGCCGGAGCTCGCCTCGGCCTGCCGCTGGCGACGATCTATGCGGTCAATCAGGTCGAGTCGAACGGGCAGGGGTTCCTGGGCAACGGCAAGCCGGCAATCCTGTTCGAACGCCACATCATGTACCGCCGTCTCGCCGCCCACGATCAGGTCACCGCCGACCAGTTGGCCGCACAGTTCCCCGCGCTGGTGAATCCTCGCCCAGGCGGCTATGCCGGTGGAACAGCCGAGCACCAGCGCCTGGCGAACGCGCGCCAGATCGACGATACCGCCGCACTGGAGTCGGCCAGTTGGGGGGCCTTCCAGATCATGGGGTTCCACTGGCAACGCCTGGGCTACATCAGCGTGCAGGCCTTCGCCGAGTCCATGGGGCGCAGCGAGTCGGCCCAGTTCGAAGCGTTCGTCCGCTTCATCGACACCGACCCGGCGCTACACAAGGCGCTGAAGGCTCGCAAATGGGCCGACTTCGCCCGCCTCTACAACGGCCCCGACTACAAGCGGAACCTCTACGACACCAAGCTCGCGCGGGCCTACGAGCAACACGCCAACTGCGCCGAGGCCAGCGCGTGAGCCTTCTGCGCCAGGTGCTGTACAGCGCCGCCCTGCTCGGTGCCCTCGGCTTGCTCCTGTGGGTACAGCAGCAGCGCATCGACCTGGCGCAGGCCCGCCTGGCCCAGGCCGAGTTGGCGAGGAAAGCCAGCGACGCCCAGCTTTCCCGCCAGGCCGGCACCATCACGGCCCTCGAGGCCGCCCTTTCCCGCGAGCGCCAGGCCCAGGCCGACCTGGACCAACAGCGGCAGCAGCTGCGCCAGGCGCTGGCCATCCGCGAACGCTTGATCGAGGACCTGAAACGTGACGATGAACCCTATCGCCAGTGGGCTGACCAGCCTCTGCCTGATGCTGCTCGTCGGCTGCAACAGCGCCCCGCTATCACCGGAGCGGCCGCTTATCATCAGTGGCTGTCCCGCCGTGACGCCCTGCAGCCTGGAGTCAGCGGCACCGAAGGACAACGGCGGCCTACAGACTGAAGTCGAGCGTATCGGCCTGGCCTGGGCCGAGTGCGCCGCGAAGGTCGACATGATCATCCGCACCCAAGGGGCTGCTACCCATGAACAAGCCCGATAGTCTGAAGGCACATCTGCTCGCCGCCGTGCCGGAACTCAGGAACAACGGCGACCGCCTGGTGATATTCATCGACAACGGCCGGGTCCGCAGCACCTCGGCCGAGAGCCTGTCCTTCGAATACGCCTATGACCTGCAGGTGATCCTCACCGACTTCGCCGGGCACCCCGACAGCGTGTTTCTGCCGCTGCTCGGCTGGCTGCTGGTGAACCAGTCGGATCTGCTGGCCAACCTCACCAAGGTGCAGGACGGCATCACCTTCGAGGCCGACATGCTCGACCGCAGCAAGGTCGACCTCGGTATCGTCCTGCCACTGACCGAGCGTGTCGTCGTCAAGCGTCGCGAGGATGGCCGCTACGATGTGAGTCACCCGGAAGAGCCCCAGCTCACCGAGGCCATCGAGGTCGATGGGCCGATGCAGATGCTCGCCAACGGCGAGCTGCTGGCCGAGTGGACGCCGCCGACGCCTACCGAGGCCGTCATGCTCGAGACGCCGCAGATCAGGCGCCCGGCCAATGGCTGACAGCCTCCAGGTTCTGGAAGACTGGGCAGGGCCGATTCTCCGCGCCCTCGAGCCAGGCCCTCGTGCTGCCCTCGCGCGTTCGCTCGCCCGCGATCTACGGCGCAGCCAGCAGAAGCGCGTAATGGCACAGCGCAACCCCGACGGAAGCGCCTACGAGCCACGCAAGAAGCGCGAACTGCGCGGCAAACAAGGCCGTATTCGGCGCAAGATCAAGATGTTCCAGAAGCTGCGCACGGTGCGCTATCTGCGCGCCAAGGGCGACGCCCAGGCGATTACGGTTTCCTTCGCTGGTCGGATCGCACGCATCGCGCGGGTTCACCAGTACGGGCTGAGGGACCGTGCTGAGCCTGGCGCTCCTGAAGTCCAATATGCGCAGCGCTCCCTTCTAGGGTTCACCGCCGCGGATCTAGACAGCATCCGCAGCGGTGTCCTAAAGCATCTCCCCCCCTGACATCCAACATCAATCCCACTGCCGATGGCGCTCGGCAAATTTCAGTACGTGTTCGTTGTAAGGCTTCCGCTTGAAGCGAGTACGGTGAATGTACTGGCGGCCAGTCTCGCGACTCACAGCCATGGAGCTGATCTCATACTCCCCCTGTCCTTGCTCCCTGAGGTTCAGGAAGGTGTCACTCGAAACGACATCCAACGGCGCTTGGTTATCGTCAACAACCACAAGCAGCTCGCGCTCATCAGTCGGAGTGATGCCATGGGTGATCTTGTAAACAAAGAGCTCCCAGGACGCTTCCGGCATTTCGCGCTGGCCGGACTCCCAGAGTTCCCAGGTGCGTTTGGAGACATGTACCAGCTGCGCAGCTTCCGCTGTGCTAGCTCCGAGAACTGATCGCGCTTTACGCGCTAACTCTCCCCTTTTCGCAGAATCGCTGTTCATAAAAGCCCTCCTGGGCATCATTGAATAACCGCTCAAAACAAGCGGACAGAGAAAAAAATACGCCATAACCCCAATGCTGCGCAAGAGCGAATTCTTGTGAATATATAACCTTTGTACGCAAGGCTCGTACAAGCCCCGCTGCCCGCATCCTTTCCCATAACAGCACATGCTTAGCGCATGGCTGACTTTGCGACCCTCTCCCGCATGATCGAGAACCTGATCCGCCTCGGCACCATCGCCGCGGTGGACCATGCCGCGCAGCGCGTCCGTGTGTTGACTGGTGACCTACTGACCGGCTGGCTGCCCTGGGCATCGCCGCGGGCCGGCGCCGACCGCGAATGGAACGCCCCCACCCTGAACGAGCAAGTACTGCTCTTCAGCCCATCCGGGCAGACCGCCAATGGCGTGGTCCTGACCGGCTTGTTCAGTGACCTGATCCCGCCCAACGGCGACCGCGACGCCCTGCATCGCACCACCTACCGCGACGGCGCGGTTATCGAGTACGACAGCGCAGCCCACCACCTGCGCGCAGTTCTTCCCGCCGGCGGTACCACCGAGCTCATCAGCGACGGCGGCATCCGCATCGTCGGCGACATCACCCACCAGGGCGACTACATCCAGACCGGCAACCAGACCGTCACCGGCAAGGTCACCGTGAGCGTCGACGTGATCGCCAAGGGCATCAGCCTGGTCGGTCATACCCACGGCGGCGTCATGCCGGGCGGCGCTACGACGGGGAAACCGCAATGAACGCCCACACCGGCGGCGCCATCGACCGCTTGGCACACATCCGCCAGTCGATCGCCGACATCCTCACCACTCGCATTGGTAGCCGCGTCATGCGGCGCGAATACGGCAGCCAGTTGCCGGAGCTGATCGATGCTCCGTTCAACGACACCACCCGCCTGCAGGTCTATGCCGCCACCGCCATGGCCCTCATGCGCTGGGAGCCGCGCATCCGCCTGAGCCGTGTCCAGATCACCGGCCAGAACCTGGCCGGCCAGGTGCTCATGGAGATTAACGCCACCCTGGTGGACAGCAACGAACCGCACAACCTGAGCATCCCCCTGCAGATGGGCGCCAGCGCATGACAACGAACTTCGTCGCCATCGACCTCAGCCAGTTGCCACCACCACACGCGGTGGAGCAGCTGGACTACGAGCAGATACTCGCCGAGCGCAAGGCCTACGCCATCAGCCTCTGGCCGGAGGATCAGCAGGCGGAAATCTCCGCCCGCCTCGCCCTGGAGTCCGAACCGCTGACCAAGCTGCTCGAGGAAAACGCATACCGCGAAATGCTCTGGCGCCAGCGGGTCAACGAGGCGGCTCTCGCCAACATGCTGGCCAGCGCCCAGGGCGCCGACCTCGACCAGCTCGCCGCGAACTACAACGTCAAGCGCCTGGTCATCCAGCCCGGAGATCCGTCGAAGGTGCCGCCCGTACCGGAACTGCTCGAGTCCGACGACAGCCTGCGCGAGCGGGCGCAGATGGCCTGGGAAGGCCTCAGCACCGCGGGACCGCGTAACAGCTACATCTTCCACGCCCGCGCCGCCGACGGTCGCGTCGGCGATGCCTCAGCCGTCAGCCCATCACCTGCCGTTGTCGTGGTGACGGTGCAGGCCGCCCAGGGCAACGGCAGCGCCCCGGCGGACCTGCTGGCCATCGTCGACGCCTACCTCAACGATGCCGACCGTCGCCCCGTCGCTGATCGCCTGACAGTCCAGTCCGCCCAAGTGCTCGAGTACCGTGTCGACGCGACGCTCTACCTGGCCACCATCGGCCCGGAATCCGAGCCGATACTCGATGCCGCCCGGGCCCGTTTGACGGCATACGTCCATCAGCGTCGACGCCTGGGCATGGAGGTGTCCGAGTCGGCGGTGCATGCGGCCTTGCACGTAGAAGGCGTGCGCAAAGTCACGCTCAGCAACTGGTCGGACATCGCCGCTACACCGGCCCAGGCGCCCTACTGCACCGGAATTACGCTGACGCTGGGGGATGAGTGATGCCCAGCTTGCTCCCACGCAACGCCACCGAGCTGGAGCGCCTGGCCGCCGAAGCCCTGGCGCAGATCGAGCGGGTACCGATCCCATTGCGCCAACTGTGGAACCCCAGCACCTGCCCGGTCGCCCTTCTGCCGTACCTGGCCTGGGCGTTCTCCGTCGATCGCTGGGACAGCACCTGGCCGGAGCGTGTGAAGCGCCAGGTCATTCGGGATGCCTACCTCGTCCACTCCCACAAGGGAACCTTGAGCGCCCTGCGCCGCGTGGTCGAACCCGTCGGCTCGCTGACCGACATCCTCGAGTGGTGGCAACAGACCCCCGCCGGCGTCCCCGGCACCTTCGAAATCACCGTCGACGTCAGCGACAACGGTCTCGACGAGGAGACCGTGCTCGAGCTCGAGCGCCTGCTCGACGACGTGCGCCCAGTCAGCCGACACCTGACCCGCCTGGACCTGCGCATCACGCCGGACATCCTGGCCCGCCACGGCCTGGCGACGATCGACGGCGACACCCTGGAAATCAGCCCCTGGAAGCAGTGATATGACGACTCCCAAGTACGGCGGCCTGCTCACCGACATCGGCGCGGCAGCGCTGATCGCGGCGAGCGAAGCCGGGAAGAAGTGGCAGCCCACCCATATGCTCATCGGTGACGCCGGCGGCGCGCCCGGCGAGACGGCTGACCCCATCCCCTCGGCCGCTCAGACCAAGCTGATCCGCCAGCGCTACCGCGCTCAACTGAACCGTCTGTTCGTCTCCGAGCAAAGCGCAAACGTGCTGGTCGCCGAGCTGGTACTGCCGATGGCCATCGGCGGCTTCTGGATACGGGAGATCGGCCTCGAGGACGCCGATGGGAAGTTCGTGGCGGTCGCCAACTGCCCGCCCAGCTTCAAGGCCAGCGTCGAGAGCGGGAGCGCGCGCACCCAAACCATCCGCGTGCAGATCATCCTATCCGGCATGGAGCACGTCGAACTGATCATCGACGACGGCATCGTCTACGCCACCCAGGACTGGGTGACGGCGAAGGTTGCCGCGGACTTCAAGGGACGCAAGGTGCTGGCCGGCAACGGCCTGGTCGGCGGTGGCGATCTGTCTGCAGATCGCACCATCGCCTTGCCAGCCTCCGGCGTGGGTGCCGGCACCTACCGCGCGGTCACCGTCAACGCCAACGGTATCGTCACCGCCGGCAACAACCCGACCACGCTGGGCGGCTACGGCATCACTGACGCACTGCATGCCAGCGAGGCGGTCACCACCCCGACGGCGAACAAGCTGCTCAGGCTGAACGCGGCCGGACTACTACCGGCCTCGATTACGGGCAACGCAGCCACTGCCAGCCGGCTTGCAGCGCCCATCACGCTCAGCGCGAGCGGCGATGCAACGTGGTCAGCTCGGTTCGATGGGGCCACAAACGTCAACGGAGTCCTGACGCTGGCCAACTCCGGCGTCACCGCCGGGACCTACGCGAAAGTCACGGTGAACGCCAAAGGACTGGTTACCGGAGCCAGTGGGCTTGTAGCGAGTGATATTCCGGCCCTTGATGCAGGAAAAATCACCTCCGGCATCTTACCTGCTGCCAGAGGCGGTACCGGCAATGGTATTGGTCAGGCTGCAACGGCGGTCAAACTCGCCGCCCCTCGCACGATCTACCTCGGTGGGGACGCCAGCGGCTCGACAACGTTCGACGGTAGCTCAAACGCTGGAATCACGGTCACGCTGGCGAACTCGGGCGTAAATGCCGGCTCCTACCCCAAAGTCACCGTTAACGCCAAGGGGCTGGTTACGGCTGGCGGTGGCCTGACGGCAGCAGACATTCCTGCGTTGGATGCTTCGAAGATTGCTACCGGCCGACTCGATCTTGAACGCTTGCCGTTGGTGTCGCAGGGACTGGCCACGGCTGTGCATACCAGCGTTGATCCCAACTCGGTAGTCATTCCGCTGGTACTGACCAATCACGCGAATGGCCCAGTGGCTGGCCGCTACTACTACATCCAGACGATGTTCTATCCGACCGTCGAAGGCAACGCGACGCAGATTGCAACCGGCTATGCCGGCGTGGCTGACATGTACGTTCGTTATGCCTACGCTTCCCCCGCAACGACCGATTCGTCCAAGCGGGAGTGGTCAGCCTGGGTCCGCTGCGATCTGGGCGGTGCCTTCGCACACGCGCCCGATGGTGAGCTGGGTGGCTATGTCAATCTGGACTCGATGATTGCTTCGGGCTGGTGGCATCAACCGTTCACCGCAAACGCCAAGAACGGGGAGAACTATCCCGTAGGCGAAGCAGGTTTATTGACGGTTCATGCTCCAACCGCCTCGATGATCTATCAGACCTATCGTGGCTACGCCGCCGGCGGTCTGTACTGGCGCTGCCGCTACAACGGAACATGGTCAGCTTGGTATCGTGCATGGGACTCCGGCAACTTCAACCCGGCCAACTATGTGGCCAAGTCGGAATACTCCTGGGCGTCCTTGCCTGGGAAACCATCGAATTTCCCACCCAGCGCGCACGTTCACTCTGCAGCGAGCAGGGGCGTGAGCGGCTGGTACAAGAACAACGATACGGGGGTGATATTTCAGTGGGTGAACCTGTCTATCGGTGACCACCCTGGGGGAGTTATCGATCGGGTCGTGACGTTCCCCATTGCCTTCCCGAATGCCTGTCTACATGTCGTTCCAACTGTTAGAGAAAACGGCCGTCCTGCCATTCCCGCCTCAACTGTAACGGTTGCAGAAAAAGCCAGAACGGCGACCAACTGCACCATCGTTTCAAGTGAGTACATCGGGAATGTGCAGAACTTCGGCATCAATGTTTTCGCAATTGGCTATTGAGGTGGAATATGTTCTTTTATTGCCCGAAGACTGGCGGCTTTTACTCTCCAGAGGTACATGGTGAACAAATGCCAGCGGAATCGGAGCTTTGGCCTCTGACGGATGAAGAGTACGAGGCACTGCTCGACGCTCAGGGCCAGGGACTGTTGATCGTCGCTGGCAAGGATGGACAGCCGGTCGCCACGCCACCACCACCTCTCGGAGACGAGGCTCTGGCAACGATCGAGCGCGATTGGCGCGACCGCCAGCTCGACGACACCGACGCCCTGGTCGCACGTCACCGCGACGAGCTCGAGGTTGGTACCACGACGCTCAGCACTGAGCAGTACCAGGCGCTGCAGGCGTACCGCCGCCAACTGCGCGACTGGCCGGAGTCTGGTGAGTTTCCGCTCGCAGAACACCGGCCGGCCGCACCGGACTGGCTCGAAGCCCTCTTCGCAGATGGCATCTTGTAGCTTCACGCCGTACAAGCTTCCCGCCTCGCCCCTTCGCCGCGCGCGCGGCAGCCTGTGCAGTGTCATCCAACCACTGCACAGGCACACCCCATGGCCGCTGACCAATATCATCACGGTGTCCGGGTCCAAGAGATCAATGACGGGACCCGCCCCATTCGCACCATCGCCACCGCGATCATCGGCCTGGTAGCCACCGCCGAAGACGCCGACGCCACCGCCTTTCCACTCGATACGCCGGTACTCATCACCAACGTGCAGGCTGCCATCGGCAAGGCGGGCACCAGCGGTACGCTGCCCGCAAGCCTGCAAGCAATCGCCGACCAGGCCAACGCCGCCACTGTGGTGGTGCGGGTGAAGCCGGGCGAGGATGAAGCCGCGACCAATAGCGCGGTCATCGGCGGCGTCAGCGCCGATGGCAAGTACACCGGCATGAAGGCCTTGCTTGCCGCCAAGGCCCGCTTGGGCGTGGTACCGCGCATCCTCGGCGTGCCGGGCCTGGATACCCAGCCGGTCGCTACCGCACTCATCGCCATCGCCCAGCAACTGCGCGCCTTCGCTTATGTCTCCGCCAGCGGCTGCAAGACAAAGGAAGAGGCCATCGCCTACCGCGAGAACTTCGCCGCGCGCGAAGCCATGGTGGTCTGGCCGGACTTCCTGACGTGGAGCACCGTGGTCAACCAGACCGTGCCTGCGCCAGCTGTTGCCCAGGCACTGGGCTTGCGCGCCCGGATCGATCAGGAGGTCGGTTGGCACAAGACCCTGTCGAACGTCGCCGTCAACGGCGTGACCGGCATCAGCGCCGACGTGTTCTGGGACCTGCAGAGCCCCAGCACCGACGCCAACTACCTCAACGAGAACGAGGTCACCACCCTGGTGCAGGAAGGCGGATTCCGTTTCTGGGGCTCGCGCACCTGCAGCGATGATCCGCTGTTCGCCTTCGAGAACTACACCCGCACCGCCCAGGTGCTGGCCGATACCATCGCCGAGGCGCACATGTGGGCGGTCGACAAGCCCATGCACCCGTCGCTTGTGCGCGACATCCTCGAGGGCGTGAACGCCAAGTTCCGCGAGCTCAAGGGACTCGGCCTGATCATCGACGCCCAGGCCTGGTACGACCCCAACGTGAACGACAAGGACACGCTCAAGGCCGGCAAGCTGCGCATCACCTACGACTACACCCCGGTGCCGCCGCTCGAGGACCTGACCTTCTTCCAGAAGATCACCGACAGCTACCTCGTCGACTTCGCCAGCCGCGTCAACGCCTGACGCCCAGCGCTCCCCGGACGGGGAGCCGACCCACCTGATTCCCGGAGAGCCCTACCATGGCCATGCCGCGCAAGCTCAAGAACATGAACCTTTTCAACGATGGCGGTAGCTACCAGGGCCTTGTGAAGTCCTGCACCCTGCCCCCGCTGGCCCGCAAGATGGAGCCCTTCCGCGGGGGCGGCATGAACGGCCCGGTCAAGGCCGACCTCGGCCACGACGACGACGGCATCCAGTTCGAGTGGACCGTCGGGGGCCTGGAGCTGACCGTCCTCAAGCAGTACGGCGCAGTCAGCGCCAGCGGCGTGATGCTGCGTTTCGCCGGCGCCTACCAGCAGGACGATACCGGCGCGGTCACGTCCGTCGAAATCGTCGTTCGCGGCCGGCACGAGACCATCGAAATGGGTGACGCCCAGCCCGGCGAAGACACCGAGCACAAGATCACCACCACCTGCAGCTACTACAAGCTCGTCGTCAACGGTGAGGAAGTCATCGAGATCGACCTGCTGAACTTCGTCGAGAAGGTCAACGGCAAGGACCTGCTCGAGGCACAGCGCAAGGCCATCGGCCTGTAATCCCTTCCCGCCGGCCCGACCGGCGGTTCCTCTCCCCCTTGGATACCGACGCCCATGAAAACCGAACAGACTCCCGCTGACCTGCAGAACGCTCCCGACAACGTCGTAACCCTCGACCAGCCGATCAAGCGCGGCGCCCAGTCCATCGAATCGCTCACCCTGCGCAAGCCCTCCTCTGGCGAACTCCGCGGCCTGCACCTGCTCGACCTGCTGCAGTTCGACGTGGCTGCGACCATGAAAATCCTGCCGCGCATCAGCCAACCGACCATCACCGAGCCCGAGGCCGCCGGCATGGACCCGGCTGACCTGCTCGCCTGCGGCCAGGTGATCGCCGGTTTTTTGCTGCAGAAGCGGGCGAAGGCGGCAGCCTCCCTGATCGCGTAGAAAACGCCATGGCCGACCTGGCCGTGACGTTTCACTGGGCGCCGGACCATATGGACCGGCTCTCGCTCACCGAACTGATGGAATGGCGCGAACGCGCCCGGGTACGGAGTTCCGCCGATGGCGAATGACCTGCAGCTGCGCGTGCTGCTCAGCGCGATCGACAGAGCCACCGCTCCCCTGCGTCGCATCATGCAAGGCAGCGATGCGACGGCCCGGGCGCTCAAGGCAACTCGCGAGCGCCTGAAGCAGCTCAACGCTCAGCAGAGCGACGTACGCGCGTTCCGTACCCAGCGCGGCGCTCTGGAGCAGGTCAGCACCGCGCTGGCCGCGCAACAGGCCCGGGTGAAAGCGCTGGCCCAGCAGATGGCCACCGCCGGCAACCCCACCCGTGCGCTCACCCGCGACTACAACCGGGCCATCCGTGAAGCTGGTTTCCTCAAGCAGCAACACCTGCAGCAGAGCCAAGCCCTGCAGCAACTGCGCACGCGCCTCAGCAACGCCGGCATCAGCACCCGCAACCTCGGCCAGCATGAGCGCGACCTGCGCGCGCAGATCCAGGCGGCCAACGGCGCCATCAACAGCCAGGCGCAGCGCTTGCGCAACCTCAGCCAGCAGCAGGAACGCCTGACCCACGCCCGAAACACCTACAGCCGCGGCATCCAGAGCGCCGCCGCGCTGGCCGGCACCGGCATGGCGGCGCGCGCGACGGGCATGTACACCGGCGACAAGCTGCGGCAGATGCTCGGCGTGGGCTACGAGTTCGACGCAACGATGTCGGCGACCCAGGCGGTGACCCGCATCGAGCGCAAGGACGATCCGCAGATGCAGGCGCTGCGGCAACAGGCCCGCACCCTGCCGCTGTCCAGCAAATTCACCGACAAGGAAGTCGCCCAGGGCCAGTATTTCCTGGGCCGCACCGGCTACAACGCGAAGCAGATCCTCGGCGCCATGCCCGGCATGCTCAACCTGGCCGCCGCCGGCGACATGGACCTCGGCGACACCGCTGACATCGCCTCGAACATCCAGACGGCGATGGGTATTCCGGCCGAGAAGATGGACCAGGTGGCCGACGTACTGACTGCGGCGTTCACCCGGAACAACGTCGACATCCGCATGCTCGGCGACTCGCTGAAGTACTCCGCCGGCGTCGGTCGCGAGTACGGCCAGAGCCTGGAGACGGTCACCACCGCCACGGCCCTGCTCGGCAACGCCGGCGTCCAGGGCAGCATGGCCGGCACCTCGATGCGCTCTGTGCTGACCCGCCTGGGCACGTCCAAGGCGGTAGCCAAGCTGGGCGTCCAGACCAAGGACGCCAACGGCAACATGCGCGATATGCTGGACATCCTGAAGGACATCAACAAGAAGACCGCCGGCATGGGCAACGTGCAGCGCGGCGCGATCTTCAAGGACATCGCTGGGCAGTACGCGGTGACAAGCTTCGGCACCCTGATGCGCGCCGTCGAGGGCGGCCAGTTCCAGACCATGCGCGAAAGCCTGAACAACTCCGAGGGCGAGGCCGCGAGGGTCGCCGCTACCCAGCTGGACAACCTCAAGGGCGACATGACCATGCTGCATGCGGCCCTGGAAAACATTTCGGTCGAGCTGTTCGACAAGAACAGCCCCTGGCTGCGCGAGCTCGCCGCCGACCTCAGTCACCTGCTGCACAACGTCGGCGAGTTCCTGAAGGCCAACCCGCAGGTCAGCAAGGGCATCGTCATCACCGTCGCCGCGTTCTCGGCGCTGATGGCCACCGTCGGCAGCCTGGCCATCACCCTCGCCGGCATCCTCGGCCCGATGATCGCAGTCCGCTTCATGCTCGGCACCATCGGCATTCGCCTGCCCGGTCTGATCGGCCTGCTGAAACTGCTGTTCGCACCGATCCGCATGCTGGCCGGCCTGTTGATCGGCCCGCTGGTGACCGCCCTGCGCGTCGTGAGCATCGCGCTGTGGGGCCTGGCCGCCAACCCGGTGGTCCTGGCAATTGCCGCCGTCGTGGCGGTGCTGGCCGCCGCCGCGTACCTGATCTATCGCAACTGGGACGCCGTCAAGGCGTACCTGCTCGGGATGTGGGAAGAGATCCAGGCGGGCCTGAACGGCGGGATCGGCGGGATCATCCGCATCCTCCTCGACTTCAACCCACTCGGCCTGATGTACCGCGCCTTCGCCGGCGTCCTGGGCTACCTGGGCATCGACCTGCCGGCGCGCTTCAGCGACTTCGGCAACATGATCGTCCAGGGCCTGGTGAACGGCCTGCTCGCCGGCTTAGGGCAGATCAAGCGCGCCGTCCAGCGCGTCGGCGGTGCCGCGATCGACTGGTTCAAGGACAAGCTCGGCATCCATTCACCGTCGCGGGTATTCGCCGACCTGGGCGGGTTCACCATGGCCGGCCTGACCCAGGGCCTCGGCGCCGGCCAGGCCGGCCCGCTGGGCGTGATTGCACGTCTCGGCCAAGGCCTGGTCAGCGCGGGCCGTCAGGCTGTCGCCGGCCTCGACGGGGAGTTTGCCCGAGGCCCCCGCCCTGCGATCACGCCGCCGACGTTCGACCAGCCGCTGCTGGCCATGCTGGGCGCCCTGGGCAAGAGCGCCGGCGCCATCGGCGCCCTGGTGCTCGGCGCCAGCGCCCCAGCGCAGGCCATCACCATCGACAACCGTCCCCGGTCAGTTCGGCGCCAGCAGCGATCAGCGTCGGCGGCGACACCTACTACATCACCATCCAGGCCGGCGCGGGCAGCGACACCGCAGACCTGAAACGCACGCTCAGCCAACTGCTGGACGAGCGCGAACGCAACAAGGCGGCGCGCCTGCGCGCCCGCCTGCAGGACCGGGAGTAACCACCATGATGCTGTCCCTCGGGATGTTCGTCTTCAGCCTGCACACGCTGGCCTACCAAGAGTTCCAGCGACAGACCGAGTGGCGACACGCCAGCAGCAGCCGCATCGGTGCCCAGCCGGCGCGCCAGTTCGTCGGCCGCGGCGACGACGCGATCACCCTGCCTGGCGTGCTGCTGCCGGAGCTGGCCGGCAGCGCGTTGAGCCTGGACGTGCTGCGGCAGATGGCTGACACCGGGTCGGCCTGGCCCATGGTCGAGGGCACCGGACGCATCTACGGCCTGTGGGTGATCGAGCGCGTCACCGAGACGCGGACACTCTTCTTCGCCGACGGCACCCCGCGGCGGATCGAGTTCTCCCTCGAGCTCAAGCGCATCGACGACGGCCGCACCGATCTGCTCGGCTCGGTCCTCGGTACCGCCGGCAACCTGCTGAGACGCATCCTGTGATCGATGCCGCCCTCGCCCGCGTAACGGGCTACCTGACCAGCGCCGTCGACCAGTTGCAGCGCGACGCCGGCTACCCGGTGCCGGTGTTCCGGCTCACGGTCGACGGCAACGACATCGCCCAGCTCATCAGCCCTCGGCTGATCGCCCTGGATCTGACCGACAATCGCGGCCTCGAGGCCGATCAGTTGAGCGTGACACTCAGCGATCATGACGGGCTGCTCGCGATCCCCCCGCGCGGCGCCGTGCTGCACCTCTGGCTGGGCTGGAGTGACAGCGGACTGGTCGACAAGGGCACCTACACCGTCGACGAAACCGAGCACAGCGGCGCGCCGGACGTGCTCAGCATCCGCGCCCGCTCAGCGGACCTGCGCAAGGGCCTGAAGGTCAAGCGCGAACGCAGTTGGAGCAGCCCGAAGACGCTGGGCGACGTGCTCACCGACATCGCCCTCGGCAACAACCTGAAGCCGGTGCTCGCGCCGGCGCTGGCGGGCCTGCCGATCCTGCAGCTGGACCAGGCCAACGAGTCCGACGCCAACCTGCTGACACGCCTGGGCGAGGACTTCGATGCGGTGGCCACCGTGAAAGCCGGCTGCCTGCTCTGCCTGCCGGCCGGCGGCGGCAAGACTGCCAGCGGCCTGGCGCTGCCGCACATCAACCTCACCCGCCAGGATGGCGACCAGCACCGCTACCTGCAGGCCGACCGCGACAGCTACGACGGCGTGCGCGCGTACTTCTACGACGTGAACAGCGCAAAGAAGCAGGAGGCCATCGCCGGTGCCAAAGGCGACAACCTCAAGGACCTGCGCCACACCTACAGCGACCGCCAGAGCGCCCTGCGCGCCGCCCGCGCCGAGTGGAACCGCCTACAGCGTGGCAGCGCCACGCTCAGCTACGTGCTCGCCAAGGGCCGGCCGGACCTGATCCCGGAGCTGACCTACACCCTGCAGGGCGTGAAGACTTCGATCGATGCGATCATCTGGTACGGCGGCAATGTGCAGCACAGCCTCAGCGCCGACGGCGGCTACATCACCAGCCTAGAGATGGAAAGCAAGCTGCCCGAGGACCTGGTCAGCGACCTGGCCGACGACACCGGCGGCGACTACACCGGCATCATCGCCTACTACCGCGACGAGAAGAGCGGGACGGAGAAGACCATCACCGCGGGAGACCAGAGCAAGCCGCGCCGTCTGCGCTACCTGTACAGCACCAAGGCCAGTGCGAAGCGGGCTGTGGATCGAGAGTGGAAACGGCTGCTGGCATCCCGCTAACCGCTTGTCTAACTGGTACCGTGTTAGCGGTTTAATAGGATATGTACGAAACCAAAGTCCCCATCTAATTCAAATAGAACACTAAGAGCCACTTGGCTTTTCATCCAGAGCCATACGGTAACGTAGGATTTGCTCATCCAACTTACCAATCTGCCTCCGAAGATCTAAATTCATATCTTTCTCATTTGAAAGATCTGTATTAAGGCTACTAATTTGCCGCTCTAAAGTCCTGACAAGAATTGCGCTATCCGGTGGATACTTGAAATCTTCCTTTACTCTTTCAAGTTCAGCCAAAGTAGTGGCCCAACTATCCTTAACCTCTCGCTCTCTAGCCGTCGCCGCTCTCGCTATTTCTATCTGGTTTTTGAGTTGATTCTCAAGGTCGTCAGCCTTATGAATATATTTAACCCTTAGCTCCATAGCTTCTTCTTCAGAGATGGGCCTTTTCCCTTCTGCTGCAAGTCTTATCTCTTGAATATCCCTCTTACTTTCAAGTGAAAATTTCAGAGCCCACCTAGCAGGAACTGGATAAATAAATATATAGAAAAGAGCGGTAGCAAGAGGACCAAAGAAGAAAAAGATTAGAGCAACGTACCAAGGATTCCATAGACTCTGCTCTATATAATTAAACTTAGCACCAGGCTCCATGTTGGAAAAAATCACAACAAAAAACTTATAATTCCATAAAATCCACGAGACACAAAAAGCGCCGGATAGTGGGCTCTCAATCCTATCCTTAAAATTACTTTTAATGGACTCCAAAATATCCATGCCCCCTCCCCGTTTATGCGCCAGCCGCGCAGGCTAGGCGCTTCCGCTCATAATCCATCTGGTGCCCCTTCAGTTCAGGCAGCGGGTCGTCCATATCGGCCTGTACCACCAGATCGGACAACACCCATCCCAATGCCTCATAGGCCTTGAAGCAGATTTCGTTGGCGCTGCTGCGGATACCAGGGCGGTACCGGTCCAAATCGCCGAACACCTCGGTTACTTGGTCAACACTCGAAGCCTGCAACGCGTCCAGCATCCTCTGGTGCAGGTTGTCCATCAGTTCGACCTGGGCGGCCGAATCCGCCACCGCAGCACATGAAACCATCAGTCCGACCGACGCGGCCGTTCCCTTAAGCCAGTTCATACGTCCCTCTCTTCACAGTGGGGCCTTCGGCTACCGCCGAAGACCCGTTCAATCAACGATCCCGGTAAGCGCATGCCAACCGCAGCAAGTCCAACTGGTCCTGCTCGCTCATCTGACTCAGGCAGATCAGAAGAGCGGTGAGCACGACAGGATCGATGGGCTTATCCATAGGTCTACTCCTTAGACAGGCCACCCGGCGACATCATGCCACCGTGCCAGCAGCCTGGGAGTACCCCATTGTTCACATAGGTTGACGCCCAAAAAGCAGACGCAGCGAAGCCTCCCCCTAACGAATTTCCTACTCGACAGCGATACGTCTCATTTCTTCGTAGGACGTGTTGCAGCGGCTTCGGAGAGCGCGCGCCCCATCCGCACATAGGCAGCTCGATCTGCTTCGTCCATAGATGTCATGTATCCCAGTACATCCAACTCGCTCTGGCTGAGAGCATCGAGTTCGGCAGGAAGTCGCCTGCCAGTTATCACGTAAAGAACATCAACCCCAAACGCATCGGCCGCAGCGAGATACAAAGCATCAGGGCTACGCTCCCCTTTTTCGTAGTTGTATTGGCTGTTCTTCGACACATTCAGCTGGGCAGCAAAGTCCGTCTGGTTCATGCCCAGCCGTTCCCGCTCCTCCTTCAGCCGTTCCCCGATTCCCACATACGTCTCCAAATGCGCTTGACTTTCCATCATTCGTAGGAAAAACTGCGCATACATTCACACGAAGTCACACGAAACGAGACTATGCACAACGCCTACCCCACCGAGCAAGCGTGCGAGAAAGCGCGCCAGCATCTGGCGAGCCAAGGGCTGTCGGCCAGGCAATGGGCGGTGAAGAACAACCTCACCCCCTCGACCGTGTACGCCGTCCTCAACCGACAGAAGAAGTGCCTGCGCGGCGAAGCCCATCGCGCGGCTGTCCTTCTCGGCATCAAAGACGGCGTGATCGCACAGTAATGGCCACCGCACTGGGGGGACACCAGAAGATGAAACGCCCGCTCCTAGAAACGCGGCGCCAGGTGGTCAGCGCGATCATCGGCGCCTACCCCGGCGGTCGCGAATGCGCCGCTGCCCGCCTGGGCCTCGACCTGAAGAAGTTTGACAACCACGCCTACGAAAACGCCGGCAGCAAGCCGCTCAGCGACGACCAGTTGCTCTTGCTCGAGCAGGAAACCGGCACCAGCCACTTCCCCGAGTACGTCGCACACCTGTATGGCGGCATGTTCGTGCAGATGCCCGATCCAGCCCAGCTGGACAACCTCGACCTGTACGCCAGGGGCGTCGCCACCGCCATCAGGCGCGGCGAGGTCGACCGCATCATCGCCGAGGCGCTACGCGACGGAGAGATCGACGAGGCCGAACTCGCCGAAATCATCGTCGCCCACCGCCAACACCTGGCCGCACGACATGCCGAAGTCGGCGCAGTGATCACCCTGCACCGGAGGGTCAAGGCGTGAGCGTCTACAAGCTCGTCTGCCCCTGCTGCCACAGCCGGATGCGGATCCGCTCCTCCGAGGGCCAAACCCCGTGCTTCCGCTCGATGTACGCGCAATGCACAAACGCGCTCTGCGGCGCCACCTTCACCGGCTCCCTGAGCTGGGACTACCAGCTCAGCCCCTCGGGCCTCGAGCGGCCAC
This sequence comes from Pseudomonas aeruginosa, assembly GCF_001457615.1. GTDB lineage: Bacteria > Pseudomonadota > Gammaproteobacteria > Pseudomonadales > Pseudomonadaceae > Pseudomonas > Pseudomonas aeruginosa. Next base: position 4,748,178 of record NZ_LN831024.1, read on the forward strand.
TGCTGGTACTCCCCATGGCGCCTTCGAAAACCCGTCAACTGGCACGCCGCGACCTCGCGGCCGCAACCAACCAACTGGACCTGCTGGATCATGTGGAGTGCATGCAATGAACGGCACCAACGACTACCGCAGCACCATGCAGCAAGCCGCCGCAGCGTACCTGCTGGCCAACGCCAACCAGTATCTGTCCTCCGGCTCCGACCGGTTGTTCGATGCCTGTGTCAACCATCTGGCCAAAGGCCTCGAGGTTCCCCAGTTCATGGCCGAACAACTCGCCCAGCGCGCGTGGGATGAAGTCTTCGCGGGGCCAGACCCTATCTGGCTGGGTATCGACTGGGGCCAGGGAGACGACGAGGTGGTCTATTTGATCGACACCCGCAGTCACTGTCGCTTCCCGATCCCGGCCCGCTATCTGCCCGCGCACCTGCTCAAACAGCGCCCCCAGCACACCCAGTAATCCCTGAAACACGCCCTACCCACTCCACTGCCGTGGGTTTGGGGAAGTTACGCCCAGAATTCGAGGTATCACCGCCATGAGCGGCCACATTTCAATCACCGTCGAAGTCGACCAGAACCAGGCTGAGAAGTACCTGCTCTGGCTGGTCAGCCAGTACGAAGCCGCCATGGCCGAGTGCTGGTACGACGATCGCTACCGCTATACGCCGCAGGGGCTGCGCGGCAAGCGCATCCTCGAGGACCGCCCACACATTGCTGGCATCTGCCGGACGATCCGCGAACTGCGCAAGCAGATTCGGGGGCGCGCATGAAGGAAATGGACCGCGAACTCAAGGCCGACGTGCTGCGCCGCCTGCAGGATCAGTACGGACTGACGCCGATCAAGGGCACAAAGTACATGCGCAAGGGCGAGTGCCCGACGTGCGGCAAAAAGGAGCTCTACACCCTGGTCGACAGCCCCTGGTTCATCCGCTGCGGGCGCGGCAAGTGCGGCGACACCTGGCACATCAAGGAAATCTACCCGGAGCTCTTCGACGACTGGAGCAAGCGAGCGCCGGCCACCGACAAGGAACCCGCCGCCTCGGCCCGGGCGTACCTGGCCCATGCCCGCGGCTTCGACCTGGCGCTGATCGATGGCTGGTACAGCCAGGAAAACTACTGGGACCGCGACCTTGAGATCGGTAGCGCGACAGTACGCTTCCCGCTGAAGAAAGGCGGCTACTGGGAACGCCTAATCGATCGCCCGAGCCGCTTCGGCAAGAAGAAGGCCCGCTTCAAGCCGGGCGACAGCCCGCGCGGCGTCTGGTGGTGCCCACCCAGCGTCGACCTGCAGGAGGTGAAGGAGCTGTGGATCGTCGAAGGTATCTTCGACGCCATCGCACTGCTGCACCACGGCATCGACGCCGTGTCGGCCATGAGCTCCAACGCCTTCCCCGAGCAGTCTTTGCGCGAACTCGCGACAGCCCGTAGCGGCAAGCTGCCGAAACTGATCTGGGCGCTGGACAACGAACCCGGCGCCCACAGGTACACCCGGCGGTGGGTGACCGAGGCACGTGCCCTGGGCTACGTCTGCGAAGCGGCCCAACTACCGCAGCGCAACAACCGCAAATTCGACTGGAACGACCTGCACCAGCGCTGGATGTTCATCGATGACGCGGCCGAGCGCGCCGCGCAGATCGAGAAGGACCTCAAGACCGCGCGCCATGAGGGCGCGCTGCTGATCGCCGAGAGTCCTGCCGAGAAAGCGCTGCTGATGTACGACTGGAACAGCCGCGGCGAATTCCACTTTCGGTTCGGCAACAGATTGTTCTGGTTCAAGCTGGACCTCGAGAAGTTCGACCGGGCCATGCGCGCGTTCGAAAACAGCGACGACCACGAAGATAAGTTGCTGAACGACAGACAGAAGCGCGACAAGGCGCTGCAGCAGTCCGGCAATGTGGTTGAAATCGCAAACTGCTTCCCCCAGGCCCTGTACTTCCAGCGCAACGAGGTCACAGACGAGAGCTGGTACTACTTCCGCATCGATCGCCCCGACGACGAGAGCGTGAAGAACACCTTCACCAGCGCCCAAGTCGCGGCGGCCAGCGAGTTCAAGAAGCGCCTGCTCGGCGTGGCAGCGGGGGCGATCTTCACCGGCAGCGGCGCGCAGCTCGACCAGATCATGAAGCTGCAACTCACCGGCCTGAAGACGGTGGCCACCATCGATTACCTGGGCTACAGCCGGGAGCATGCCTGCTACGTCCTGGGCGACGTGGCGGTGCGCGGCGGCGTGATCGAGAAGGCCAACGCCGAAGACTTCTTCGAATTCCAAAAGCTGCGCCTGAAGACCCTGCAGCGTTCGATCAAGCTGCAGATCGCCACCGACGCCAAGGACTACCGCCCCGAGTGGCTGGACTGGCTGTGGACCTGCTTCGGCGCCAAGGGCCTGGTGGCGCTGGCATTCTGGTTCGGCTCGCTGTTCGCAGAGCAGATCCGCGCCGAGTTCCAGTCCTTTCCGTTCCTCGAGGCCACCGGCGAGGCCGGTGCCGGCAAGTCCACGCTGATCACCTTCCTATGGAAGCTGCTCGGCCGGGCGGACGAGGAAGGCCAGGACCCGTCGAAGATGACCAAGGCGGGCCTGCGCCGCTGGCTGACCCAGCTGTCGAACATGCCCATGGTCATGCTCGAGGCCGACCGCAGCGACAACAGCCGCGCCGGCGGCGCCGCCAAGTCATTCGACTGGGACGAGTTCAAGCCGCTGTTCAACGGCCGCGCGCTGGGCGTGACCGGCCAGAAGACCGCCGGCAACGAGACCTACGAGCCACCCTTCCGCGGCACCCTGGTGATGAGCCAGAACGCCACGGTGCAGGCCTCCGAAGCGATCATGACCCGTATCGTGAAGCTGCACTTCATTCGCCCGGAGATCACCCGCGAGAGCCAGGCCGCGGCCGACAACCTCAACCACCTGGACGTGCTCGAGGTCAGCCACTTCCTGCTGATGGCCATCCGCGCGGAGGCCCGCGTGCTGGAGTGCTTCCGCGAGCGGCTGAAGGTTCACAGCGCGACGCTGCGCGGTCTGAAGCAGATTCGTATCGAGCGGCTGATACTCAACCACGCGCAGATGATGGCCCTGGTCGACGCGCTGCGCCTGGTGGTGCCGCTGTCCGAGCACCAGCTCGCCTGCGCTCAGCAGACCCTGATGACGATGGCCCTGGAGCGCCAGGACGCCGTCAACGCCGACGCGCCCGAGGTGGCCGAGTTCTGGGAGGTCTACGACTACCTCGAAAACCTCAGCGAAGAGCCGGTGCTCAACCACAGCAAGAACCCCGGAACCATCGCCATCAACCTTAATGAGTTCGTGAAGCTGGCCGCCGACCACCGCCAGAAGGTGGCCGACGCGGCAACCCTGCGCGACCTGCTGAAAGAGTCCCGCCGGCACAAATTCATCGAATACAAGGCCGTCGACAGCGCAGTGCGCGCGGCACACGCCCGCCAGAACCCTTTCACCAACCGACCCAGCACCGTCAAGTGCTGGATTTTCCAAGCCTAACCGGCGCGGCAACGCCGGAACTGCAACCCCAAAGGAGAGACACCATGCAACCCCTCCCCCACGACTATCTGCAGTTGATCCACGACTTCCAGGCCAGGCAGCAGGAGAACGAGGTAGCCGGCATCACAGCGTTGAAACGCCTGCTCCCGATCGCACAGCGCGACAGCGGCCAGAGCGGCGTGATCGGTCGGTTCCTGCTCGGCCTGTACAACGGCCAAGCCCACCGCTTCGACCTCACCGAGCTACGCCGCCTCGACCCAGCTCTGTTCGATGCGTGCCTGTCCGTGCTGCGTATGGACTACGCCCCGAAACAGGAAGTGCATGAGTACTTCGAGGACGGCGACGCGATCTGGCAGGACCTGCGCAAACGCTGGGCCGCAGCATCGCTGCCGGCATAGGGGGACTGACTGTGGATGTGATCGACCAGGCCAACGAACGGGCCGAGAACATGATCCAGGCCGCCCTGGCCCAGCGGACGAACACCCGCCTGGCGCCCAGCGCCCTCTGGTGCGAGGACTGCGGCGAGCAGATACCCGAGGCCCGCCGCCAGGCCGCCCCAGGCTGCGAGTGCTGCATCAGCTGTCAGGAACTGCGCGAGCACCCCGCGCGGCGCTGAAGAAGAGGCGCCAGGGAGCGGCAACTCCCTGGCGCCGACCACCCCAAAGGAGAGACACCATGCAAGCGAATCAGCCTCAAGGCGGCAGCGCCAAGGCTAGCACACCACGCTATGACACCATCGTCATCCGCGGCGCCACCGGCAAAGACGTCCCGAGGGAAGTAGACGGCGGAGAGGTGGTCAGCTGGGCACGCGGCCATGAACTGGCAGCCGGCGACGCCCTGCTGGAGTTCGTCAACTACGTGGCCGATGGTGATTGCGGCATCACCCCGGAGCTGAGCACCAAGGCGCGTAAGGCGCTGGATCTGATGGAGCGTCGCAGCAGGTTGGGCTGGGAGGCGGACGAACAGCCAGAAGATTGGCCGGCGTCGGTTAACCGTGCAGCACAAACGGCCCGCGAAGTGTTCAACGGCTCCCACGAAGACGCCATCCAGGCGATTGAGTACATGCATGCCCTGCTGCTGCAGGCTGCCCCTGTCGTGCAAGGCGGTGACGTATGAAGCCCTGCACCCTTGGCAAGCGCCACAGCTGGACATTCGTCCGCAACGTCGTCACCAGCCACCTGAGCGGCCGTTTCGGCCGCATCACCAAGCGCGGGTTCTACCGCTGCGAATGCGGCGCCGAGAAGTACGGCAACGCCGGCGACCTGTCCGGGGGTAGCACCCATGCTTAAGCGCACCCTCTACCACTTCCACTTCTGCTGCGGCCTGGGCGGCGGCGTGGCGGTGGCGCTGAGCGTTTCACAACCCGCTGAAAGTCGCTGAGGTGAACGGCATGCACGAATTACTGAAGATGCTGGACAACCCGCGCAGCTTGCTGAACTTCTCGCTGGCGATTCTGGCTGTCCTGGCTTTGTTCTTCATGTTGAAGAGCGGCGCGCAAGCTGCTTCGCAGCCGGCCTCCTCCTTCTCCGCTCCCAAGGAAGCAGACTCAAGGGGGAAACGTCCATGAGCGACCTTTTCTACCTGCAGGACAGCCGCAGCAACGTCGGGAGCCGAGCAACGTTCTGGCGCGCCGGCGGCGGCTACACCACGAACCTCGACGACGCCGAGACGTTCGCCCGCGAACGCGCCGTAAAGCAGTACGAAAACCGCGACAGCGATCTGCCCTGGCCCGTGGACTATGTCCGCGCCCGGGCAGAGGTCGGGGTCGACTGCCAGTACCTCACCAAGTCAGAAGCCGAGGCCTACCGCAACGAGGACGGCCGCATGTATGTGGCGTACGCACGCGAGTGGGACGGAAACGACCTGGTATGGCGCGGCGCCCAAGGCCCAACCGCCAACCTGGACGACGCCATCCACCCGGGGGCGGCTGATGCCGCTGTGTTCCTGGCCCAGGGCTTCGAGCTGTGGCCATGCGGCTACATCGCGGAGCACTCCCGCCTGGTAGTCCGCGCCATGCTGCTCGACCACAAGCAGGCGCTGCGCTCGGTCGGCCTCAAGCTGCCCAAGCTCCAGCGCCCGCGCTATCGCAGCTACAGCAACCTGCTCAACTGCGAAGGCTGCGGCCGTTTTCTCAACGAGCGCCAGCGCTTCGACGACTGCCCCAACTGTGGGACAAGGAATGCGCCATGACCGCCTATCGCCCACTACTTCGTTATCACGGCGGCAAGTGGAAACTAGCCCCGTGGATCATCAGCCACATGGCCGAGCACAAGACATACGTCGAGCCATTCGGTGGCGGTGGATCCGTCCTGATTCGCAAGCCCCGCGCCTACGCCGAGGTCTACAACGACTTGGACGGGGACGTGGTGAACCTGTTCCGTGTCGCGCGCGACCGCGGCGAGGAGCTGCGCCAGGCCCTGGCACTTACTCCGTTCGCTCGAGGCGAGTTCGACATCAGCTACGACGAAACAGCAGACACGCTGGAGCGCGCACGCCGGATGATCGTGCGCTCATTTCAAGGGTTCGGTAGCGCAGCGGCGAGCGGCGAACGCACGGGGTTTCGCTCATCGTCCTCCCGTTCGGGAACATCCCCGGCGATGGACTGGCGCAACTACCCGGACGCACTGTCCGCGATCATTGACCGCCTCCAGGGCGTAGTGATCGAGAATCGCGACGCTATGGAAGTGATGGCACACCACGACCGGCCGACCACTCTGCACTATGTCGATCCGCCCTACGTGCATTCAACTCGCAGCCCCAAGGTCCGGCACAACGACACCGGGAAGAGCTATCGCTACGAGCTCAGCGACGAGCAGCACCGGGACCTTGCGGTCGCACTGCATCGGTTGGATGGCATGGTCATTGTCTCTGGCTATCCATGCCCCCTATATGACGATCTGTTCCAGGACTGGCACTGCATCGAGCGCGCAGCGCATGCCGACGGTGCACGCCAGCGCGTCGAGTGTTTATGGCTCAACCCTAGCGCTTACCAGGGACTGGCTCAGTTCGACATTTTCAAGGAGGGCAACGCATGCGCATGCTGATACTCCAAAGTGGCCGCCGCTGCGGCCGCTCGAAAAGCCTGCAGCCATTGCTTCAGTACGCCCTGGCCAACGGTTGGAGGGTTGGACTGACCAACGGCGGGCATCTGCGCTTCACCAAGGCAGAGCGGCCAGTTATCCACACCAGCAGCACGCCGAGCGATTGGCGCGCAGTCCGCAACGCGGTGGCAATGCTGGCCAGGGCCGATCGCAAGGAGGTGATCCTTGTCTGATCAGGCCAACCGCCAGCACATGCTGGCATGTGAGGCCCGGTACTGGCTCCGGCGTGGCATCACCACGCCGGAGAAAGTCGCCGAGCTGAGCGAAACCCTCAAGCGGCGGGGGGAAAGCGCCGTCGAGCAGTTGATAGCGGAAATGCGCCGTCAGTGGCTGGCACGGACAGAGTGGATAGGTGGTGAAGATGGCTGAACTGGACAGATTCATGCGGGAAGCCGAGGTACTGGAAGCCACCAGCCTGGCGCGCTCGACACTCTGGCGGGAGGTGAAGGCCAAGCGCTTCCCCAGTCCGGTACAGATCACACCTGGGCGAGTAGGCTGGAGACAATCCGATATCAACCGCTGGCTGGAAAACCCGATGGGATGGACGCCAACAAGGGCCGCGTGAGCGGCCCTACTTCTTGGTGTCGATAACGTTCTTTTCGAGCCAGGCGGCCCAGCGATCGAGCCCGCGCTTCTTCTCTTGGAAGTAGTCGTAGCGGTCGTAGTGCTTGGATGACACATCGTTGAAGGCGTGGCCCTGGATTCTGTCCCGCAGCTCCTTGGTGAGCCCGGCTTTCGCCATCAGCGTCTTGCAGGTCCGACGGATGTCCCGAAGTGTGAACGGGCCGTTGAACGACTTGTGATGCCGGCCGTATAGCTTCGTCACCGCCCTGGACAGAGACTGGGGGTTCAGTGATTTCCCCTCCTCCTTGCCCTGGAACGGATACGCGCTCTTCTCGCTGATGCAGTCCATTTCCTTCAGGCTCGCCCGCATCAGCTTGTTGTAGGGCACCACATGCATCGCCCGCTCACCTTCACCGCCCTTCCCGTTGCGGATCATCACATGGTCCCGCTGATACATCGTCCGATCAGACCGGAGCAGTTGCTCCGGTCGTTGACCACCGCTGGCGATCAAGAACTTGAGCAACTCGGAAGTCGTGAGGGACAGCTTCTCCGGCAGCAGATGCCAGAGCGCTTGCAACTCCTTCTCCGTGAGTGCCCGATCCCCGGGCTGCTCCCAGTCTTCCTGTACAGGGATGCTAGCCACCGGGTTGCTGGTCAGGCCGAAGCGATTTTCCTGCTCCAGATAGGTGCGGGGGTTGTAGTCCTGCTGCAGGGCACTCTGGAACGCCGAATGAAGGCGAGAGCGCACCCGGTTCGTCATTGTCGTGACGCCGCCGGCAATCATCTTGGCCAGGATGTCACGGATATCGGCCGGCCCGATCAACACCGCCGGGCGCTCCACCAGGGTTGGGAACGGCTCGGAAACGTAGTGTTTGAAGGACCACTCGACGTGCTCGGCACTCGCCGCCCCTTCCTGCTTCAGCTTGGCGACATAGGCGGCCATCAACTCCTTGAAGGTGCCAGCCTCAACCTGTATCTCCTTCTCCTCGCGGCACCGGTCCCGCGCTTCCGTGAGCGCCATCGTCGGCCAGGTGCCCAGCTTGGTCTTCAGCTTCCGCCCGTTCTTCCGGCGCTGGAAGTAGAACTCCTTCGTACCATTGGGCCGCACCCGAAGCATCAAGACACCCTCGCCCCGCGCGCTGCGCCCGTCGCTGACGGTGTATTCCTTCTCGGCTGGCTTGAGTGCGCGGATCTGTCTCTCGGTGAGCACGGGGCTGTCCTTAATTAGGGGCCCTTTCTGGGGGCCGTTTGCACGGAGCAAGGTGGTTCTTCCTGGGACAACCTAGGACGAACCACCTACCCAGAGGCCCCGGGATAGAAGGCCTCGACGCACAATTGTGCATGAACTCAGACAGCCGTGGACAGTGCGCCTCAATGCTTCCCAAGCTCATGACGAGGGTTCGATTCCCTTCGCCCGCTCCAGACTCCATAGCTAAGCCCCTGAAAACATTGCGTTTTTGGGGGTTTTGCTTTTTAGGAGTCGAAAACGTGTCGAAAAAATGTCGAAACATATTTGCTAGCGCCCCCGAAGCAAAACAAGGATTGATGCATATGAATGATCGTTACGAGGTCAAAGAAAAACGTTCAGCATCTACGGTGCAAGGCAAGACATTAGGACAACCAAAGCCAAGAGGTAACCCATCTTGCACTGGCGTACCCCAGTGGGTTGTTTATGACACCTTCACGAAAGAAAGCGGGGAGCCATTCAGCAACCGACAAGACGCGTATACAGCATGTGATCAGCTAAATAGAAAACACGCTAGAAAAATGCGAGAAGAGGGTTAAGTCGCACCGCTTCCGATAAATGATCCTGCGACAAATGCGCATATCGCATCGTCATTGATAACGAGGCGTGCCCCAGGATGTGCTGTAGGGTCACGATGTGCCCCCCGTTCATGATGAAGTGACTGGCGAACGTGTGGCGCAGTACGTGGCTGGCCTGCCCCTTCGGCAGCTTGATCGAGGTCGACAGCAGCACTAGGCGGAACACGCCAAGGCAGTTCGTGAACGGCCCGTGGGTCTGCCAATGCCGGCGAATGTCGGCGGCCAGTTGTTCCGAGATCGGCACCGAGCGCACACGCTTGGACTTGGTGTTGGCGAAGATCACCGTATTACCTTTCAGACGTTCCGGCGTCAGCGCCTGAGCCTCACCCCATCGAGCCCCTGTCGCGAGGCAGATACGAGCGACCATCTTCGGATGTGGCGACGTGGTGCGCGCATCCAGGGCCGTAAGCAGTTCGGACACCTGATGCTTGGTCAGGTACGACAGCGGTCTTTCCTGAAGCTTGAGCGGCCGCATGCGCCCTACCGGATTCTCATAGTCAATGACGCCGAGTTGACGCAATTCGTTGTACATGGACTTGAGGTAGCCAAGACGGTTATTCGCGGTCTTGCCCGACATGCCATTGGCTATCTGCCGGCTACGCAACCGAGCCACTTTCGCAGGCTCCAGGGAGACAGCGACCGGGTCGCCCAGGTCCTTTGCCACCAACCTCAGAATCGCCACGCAACGATGCCCGTTGCTGAGGGTCTGGCCGTGCAGTTCATACCAGAGTTCGACCAACTCCGAGAGACGCCGACGGTCCTTCGGCCTGAGCGTCCAGCAGGGGTTTTCCGCACACTTCTGACGCGCGGTGGCCTCGAATTGCTGCGCCTCCATCTTGGTTTTGAACCGCTTGCGAAAGCGCTTGCCCTTGATCGGTTCTACATCGACGAACCAACGGCCATCGGGGAGCTTGGTGATCGACATTAGACGGCATACCCCCGCCGCAGATACCGATCACACATCAGCTTGTGGATATGCCTTTCCAGATCGCGACGAGTCCAACCCTTGGCGAGATAGTGGTCTTCGATAACGTGCCAGAACTCCAGTTTACGGGCGGACTCAATAGCCTTTTTTGCCGGGACACGCTCCCGCGCGATCAGGCTCACGAACTGGCCGAGAAACATCTCGCAGTTACGCCCGCTAAAGCCCTTGGCGGTCTTGTAATAGCGCCGATACTCGGTGCGCTCGATCAGCGGATCGCACTCGACCTGGACGCGGGCGTCCTGGCTGATCAGGCTCCAGAACGGATCGTAGACCGCCGTCCGGCTCAGCAGCTTGAAGCTTTCGCAGGCGTAGTTCCACAGTCCTTGCAGGTGCGGGCAAAGCCCCTCATAGGTGCGGCAGCCGATGACCTCTCCCGAAGCCATGCGCGAGCCTTCGGAGAACTGCTGGACGATGGAGTGATGGAAGCGGAATTCGAGCCGCCAGACCGTTTCCAGGGGGTTATAGGCCGGGTCGCCATCGCCGAACGGATCCCCATTCAGGGTCGCCCACACGCTTTCCCAATAGTCGAGCTTGTCGGTGGCCCGAGCCTGGAGGGTCTTGTTATAGATCGACAGTTGCAGGCCGTTGGCCGAGCCGAACATGTACGTCTCGCCACGCCCGTAGACCGAGGCGTTACCGTCGAACTCGATCCGCTCGATCCCGCTGATTTGCCGTACCCGACGCGAGCGGCAATGCATGCGGTCCACCAGATCACGAGGCGGTTTCCAGCCCTGCACATCCAGCGCGATATGCACTGCGGCTTGGTTGGTTTCGCAGTGGCTCAGCACGGCAGCGGCCAAGTCATCCAGCACGCCCTGGAGGATATGCGGGTCGGCACCGTCGAGGGCATGGGGCGACACTTCGATCTTGAGGTGCGAGCCGAGGGTATCGACCTTGATGTTGTGATTCTTGATCAGCAGGATCAGGCCCATTTCGGCGTTCTGCAGGCGGTACTGATAGCCGGAGTCGCGACCGATGCGGCCCTTGGACCACTCGTAGCCGGCGAACTCGACCACATCCACCGAGAGGTCAAACAGCGCCATGACTTCCGGCCGGAGTTTGCCGTTGTACAACTGCCGCACCGTATCCACGCCGCACCGCAGAATGCGCACGCCTGACAGGTCGGTGAATTGAGCCGTGGTGTCGTCGAAGAACAACCGCCCTTTCGGGCTTTCCAAGACCTGACCGTCCGACTCGATACTGACGCGAATTTGATGGCTGATTTTCTTCATCTTTAACGATCCAAATTGGTACGAATTGAAACCGCAATAGGTGGCTTATCTGACGTGTTACAGGGGCGTCAGCCGGCCCCGCCGTGGCGCTTGCTCACTCCGAGACGAGCCGTTCGCGCGCGCCCCGGCCAGGCCGGCTACAGCGGCCATACCGGCCCCGTCGGCGTCACCGCCACCGCGAAGAAGAAGCCCGCCAGATAGGCCAGGAACGCCAGCCCCAGGGCGGCGAAATAGCTTGTCCAGTTCATCGGCTCCCCCTCAGTTGATCGAGCGCGGCAAGCGGCTGGTGTCAGGAACCACCGTCACCCGCACGGCGGCGCTGTTCGCGGCGGCGGGCGGCACGCTCGGCGCGGCGGCCTGAGCCGGCGGCGCATTGCCCAAGGCACTACGCCCGGCGCAGGCGGCATAGCCGGACCAACCGCCCTTGAAGCTCAGTTCCGCAGCGCAGTTGCCCCGCGGCACCACGGCATAGCCGGTGTCGGTCAGGTCGCGATCGGTGAGAGTGAATTCGCTGCCGTCCTGGCCCCGGACGGCGAACAGATAGGTGCGGCGCCCGGAGGCGGACAGCAGGGTCGCCTTGACGATGAAGTCGCGGCCGGCGAAGGGATGCCCTACAGGAGCAGCGCCCGGAACGCCTGGGTGCCCAGGTACATCATCAGCAGCATCAGGATCAGCCGCACCAGTAGCACGCGCAGCACCCACAGCAGGACCGGCTTGAGCAGGCGCAGCAGTTCCAGCAGCAGGCGGCAATACAGGGTCGCCCATGAGCAGACGAGGTCCGCCGTCATAAACCACAGACCCAATAGCAAGGGCCGGAATTGCCATGAATAGAAGAATCTTAGGTTGTCTAAAAAGGCTCTTGCCGGCGATGGTGTCGGTGACGGAGCCGGTGGCTGTCGATTCATAGAGGGCGAAGGTCTCCTGGCGGATTTTCTTGATCTCGACGATCACGTCGCGGGCCGGCGGTTTGTTGTCCTGCGCCGAGTGCTGGCTTTCCTTGTAGCGGCCCCGAATGCCGATGACGGCGAGGTTGGAGTGCAGATAGGCCTTTTCCGCCGTCATGCGGATGTCGTCGCGGATATAGGCGATGTTCGGCGTGGTGAGGATGATGTCCCAGTTGAAATGCCGGTGCCGGGTCCAGGCATCCAGCCAGCCCATGGGCCGCCCGGCTGCCTTGGCCGCTTCCGGGCCGTCCGGGAAGTCGAAGCGCTTGAGGTCGGCTTCGCGCCAGGACTTCAGAAAGATCAGTTGGGTTTCGTCGAAAATGATGAACGCGCCACGCGGCGCCCACATGAACCAAGTGCGCATCTTTTCCATGTCTTCCAGGTCCTCGAGGTCGAGGTTGATGACGTCGCAGCTGGAGGGCGTCTCCGGCATCACTTGGAAGATCCGTTCGCGGGTCAGGCCGCGCACGTTGGTGATGATGACGCGGCCTTTCTTGATCGCGGGGATCAGGTCATCTTGGATCGCGCCGGAGGTCTTGTAGGAGCCGTTCGGGCCGTGATGAATCTTGATCGCCATGTCACTTACCTATGAAGGGGATGAAGGACATGGAGAAGCGCGTGCCGATGGCGGCGAAGATCATGTTCACCGCGTCCGGCAGGCCGAAGAACGCCAGCAGCGAGCGCAGGTCGCCGTCCAGGGACGAGTAATAGGACGTGATGGTCGAGCCGATACCGATGCCGCCGACGACTTCGCGGAACGCCTTGTAGCCGATTTCCGCGACGAACAATTGCATCTCGAACCAGCCCTTGATGGCCATCTTGGTCAGCAGGACAAAGGCGTCGGTGACGAAGTCATAGACGCCGCTGTAGAGGAAGTCCCAGAGGGATTGCATCCAGGCGAGAATGTCGGAGAGAAAGGGAATGTCCATGGCGTTTCCTCAGGAGCGATAGAAAACGATCCATCCGGCCAGGATCGCGGCGATGAACAGCACCACGTAGCGGATGACGGAGAGTTCTTGGGCGTACTGGGTGAGGCAGACGTCGTAGCGCTGGCCGAGGGCGGTAAAGTCCCAACACGGTAGGGAGCCGCCGCCGGTGCCCAGGTGAATATCGAACTTGGAAGCGAGGACGCTTTCGAACTTGCCTTGCAGTTCCTGGAAGTCCTTTTGCGCCTTGACGATGGCGTCGTCGTATTCCTTGATGGTCTTGTCGAAGGAGCCTTGCTTCGGCTCTTTCAGGCCTCCCCCGCCGGAGCCGTCGCCGCCATCGCCACCGGTCCCGCCGCTGGAGCCGGACCCGTCGCCATCGCCGCCGCTACTGCCGTCACCGCCGGGCGTGGTGCCGCAGTCACTGCCAACATGGCCCTGACAGGGGTTGTTACCGCCACCGCCCCCACCGCCGCCGCCACCACTGGAGCCGTCATCGCCACCGCCGTTACCGGGCTTGGTGCCGCCATCGCTTCCACCGTCGCCGCCGGGCGGGTTGCTGCCACCGTCGCCCCCGGTGCCGCCGTCTCCCCCCGGAGGCGGACCGTCGCCCGGGCCCACGTCGCAGCCGAAAGCACAGGAGCCCTTGGAGGTGAACCAGTTACCGGTGAACGAGCCGATGACCCGGCAGAAGGTTCCACCCGCTTCGCCCTCAGCGGGGCCGATACAACCATCAATCGAACTGACGGCGATCTCACAACCGAGGTAATTGATGAAGCGGGAAATCGGTGCTTGGTGGCCGCCTTTTTCATAGAGCGAGCCAGCCAGAATCTTGCACTTATTCTCCCGGCATTCGCCGGCACTGAGATCAAGCTCAGTTCCCTCAGGACACCTATCACCTTTCAAATAAACATCCGTATTAAAAAGAATCCAATCACCAGAACGAACCACACAATAGAAAACCTTGCCCGCCTCACTTGGATTTGACGAAGGTTCCATAACAAAAACCCGACCAGGGTCCTTGGAAAAACTGCTGAAATAAAGATCACAGCCAGCCGTAGGGGATGAAACTTTCTTATTAAAATAACCCATGTACCAGTAATAATATTCGGCATGAGCTGCCGAACCAAATAACAACGTGATAATCAACAATATGAACCGAGGCATAAAAAAGGGGCCTTTCGGCCCCTCCTCCTGTCACTGATACTGGCCGATTTTCAATCCCGTCAGCAGCGCGGACGCCATGAATGCGCCCAGCATCAGGGACCAGATCACGTCAGGCCTTGCGCATCGCGCCGATGACCAGGGCGAGGCCGACCAGCACCGCCACGGCGGCGATCACCAACTTGGCCACGGACCCGCCATCAGTGCTGGCTTGCGCCAGAACCCCCTTGGTGGTTTCGTCGAGCAGCGATTCGGCGAAGGAGACGTTGGCCACGGCCAGGCCGGCGGTGGCGATGGAAGCGTTGCGGAACAGGGCTTTCATTTTTTCCATGATTGGAACCTCATTAATTGCGCGCTTTGCGCATGGCGGAAATGATCAAGCCAGCCCCCAAACCAACGGCGAACAGCCCGATGGTCCCGGCGAAGCCGAGGCGGAAGGCCGACGGGTCGAAACCACCCATCAGCAGAGTCAAATAGCCCTCTGCCTCAGGCGGCAGCAGGTAGGTCTGTATCCACTCAAGGTGCGTACAGCCAACCGTGCCGTCCGCGTTCTGGACCCAGGTCTTGCACACTTGAACCGATACAGAGCCTTCCATTCGTGCAGTCCTCAAACAGCCAGGGAGGCCGCTAGGCCGTCGATCCAGCCCCAGGCGTAGCCGGTAGCCAGACCTACCGCGAACAGCGAGAGATAACGGAGCATCGCGGCCTCCTAGGGCTTACGCCTTGGCGTCCGGAGACTTGTCTTGTTTGTCCTGGCCCTGCGGCTGCTGGGCCGGGCGCGGGGCTTGGGCCTGTGCTTGCGGGCGGGCCGGGGCTTGGGCGGTCGGCGCCATCGGCTTGCCGCCCACGGCCAGCAGATCCACAAGGACCTGGGTATTGGTGATCCGACCGAAACGGTCTTGGGTCGGGCGGACCACGCTGGCGAACTTGCAGAGCACCGGCTGGCCTTCGAAGACGATGGCGTCCAGCAGCGTCGGCTCGATGTTGTATTCGCTGATCTCGAAGCCCTTGGCGTTGCCACGGGCACCTTCCGGGATCGGAGCGATGGACTGGACCGAGGCGTAGATTTCCCCGGTCTTGGTCGAGGTGTAGGTGTCGGTCTTGGTGACCCACAGTTCGACGACGCCGCCTTGGGTTGCAAACATGTTCATCGGTGTTTCTCCTTCAATTCGCCTTTTTCGGCGTGAGTTGTCCCGCTGCTGCAAATTCGGCTGTTTCGCCTTCATTCAGCGGTGTTGGGTGAAAGTGATTTGTCGGGCGATCCCTTCGGGCCGGGCTCTATTCGCTAGCGAACCAAGCCAACCACGGGTGTTCGTCTCGGCCCATTCGGGTAACGACCCCTATCGCAACGTCGTCTCCAACGGCCAAGGGGAACGCTCCCCCTTGGAACCCGCAGAGCAACACCAAGGGCTCTGCCCTTGTCATCCCGCTCTTGCCGCCGAGGGCTCGGGAGCGCGGGGCGGAGAAGCTGCCCCCACACTCCCCAGCGGAGGCTGTTTCAGGGGGGAGGCGTTCAAGGGTGCGCTCCGCCCGTGCTTCCGTTCGCCGGAACGGTGAGGCGGTTCCGACGAGCCGGGAGCGCGGCCCTTGACCGGATCGACCACGGTGCGAGCGGCCTGGATCAGGCAGAGCAGGAGCAGCGCTTTCAGGGTGTCAGCGAGCATGGGTCAGCCCTCCAGTTGGAATGCTTCGCGCACGGGCACAAAGGGCGTGGGCTTCCCGCTGTCGTACACAACGTGCCAGTACTTCGGCGGACGCCGGGACGGGTCGTGTTTCACGCAGAAGGAACGGGGACGGCAGAGCCAGCGGCCACCTTCGAGATAGGGCAGCCCAGGGGGCCGGCAGTCCGGACACGGCGACGGGTTGTGCAATGGGATGGCCTGCCTTGCGGACCAGCACACAGAGCAGGCGCAGTCCGGGGCGTGGGTTTGGCGCAGGTAGTAGGGACTGGCGGTCATGGTTCATGCCCTCACCCCACGGATGCGGTAAACCTGGCGGGCGCGTTCGCGGGTCAGGCCGAAGGAGCGGCGAGCTTCTTCTTCAGTCGGGAAGACAGCCACCAACTCTTCGACCCAGCGTTGGCATTCCACGCGGGAAATGCCCTGATGGACGCGATGCCAGCGACGTTGCCGGGTCGGGCCGTGGAAGGTGCAAATCTCTACGAGGTAACGCATATCAGGCACTCCATTCCTGTTCCAGCAGCCAGGTACGCAACAACGCGCTATTCACCATGCGCAGCTTCCCCAGCTTCACGGACGGCAGCACACCCCGGTAAACCCAGGCGCGGGCGGTGCCGTAGCTAATGCCGTTGCGCTCCGCCCACCGTTCGATGGATTCCACATCCTGTTGCGGCCCGATCAGGGCGCCGGGGTTCAGCTCTTCCAAATCCATGTCGTACTCCAAGCTCAAAAGGGATCACGGTGGTCCCTTTGAAGCAATGGGATCACGGTGGTCCCATTGCTGTCAAGACCACCGTGGTCCATGATCACGTCATGAGCAGAGAAGACCCACAATTCAAATTGCGTATGCCCCCAGAGCTACGCCTCCAAGCAGAGCAAGCAGCGAAAGCAGCTGGCCGCTCAATCAACGCAGAATTAGTCGCTCGAATTGAGTCGAGCTTCTTAAACTCATCAACCCAAGAAACCTTAATTCCCGCCAAGCGCGCAAAAGAACTTGCCCTCATGGCAAGAACGGTAATACCAAGTGAGATTCGTAAACGAGTCATTATGGCAATACAAAGAGCAGTAAGCCTCGGCCATACTGAAGCTTATGCAAATCTAACCGATCTATCCCTTGAAGTTGGCATCTCCGACGAAGATCTTGACAATCTAATAAACCCTGTCATCGAAGAGTTAAAGAAGGCCGGCTACAATGCCAAGCTTGATGATATTACAACGCTTGCAATTGAATTCTAATTATACTCTCCGAGCCTGAGACAAACTCAAACTCTTAAGATGCAAGGTAATTCAACAGAATGGATTCCCACAACGGCTGTTATTGCAAGTCTAAAATATCACTCAGTGAGATCTATTGGCGAAGAACTGGTATAACCCCTGAAATTTTGTTACGTAAATAAAACACCCATTAAATGCGAGGCAATCGATTGATTTCATATAACAAATTCACTCCTGCCCTGATAGCCTGTACTATGGCCTCTTTAATGAGCGGGTGTGACAATACAAGTGCAAAAAAAACGGATAACATGATCAAAGGAAATTATCCGCTCCAGGTGGCTTTACACTCCATGGGGGAGTCTTTCCAAGAGGATGCTTATAATTTAAGCGCAATACAGCATATAAATAGCGGGGAGTCACCTACTAAAGCGGTGGTTACTATTGAAGTTTCAGAGTTACCGGACGATTCCGTGTCTGCCGAAAAAACTGTCTTTACAATGAGCTATCAAAACGACAGGTGGCAAATAGTGAATCAGGTAAAAACACAACGATGCTGGCCAGGGCGAGGACATACAGACTTTTCAGAACAACCATGTAATTAGATTACCAATGACGTGAACTAGCTTTCTTGAGTGTGGCCAGCCACCTAGGAAGATCCTTCATTTCATGCAGTACGCGCCAAACATCGATGTGAGCGTTTTGCTCGACCTAGACACAAGGTAGGGATGGCGCTGGAGTGGTCAGAAGCGTAGGCCGGACAGATCCAGTTCTTAGGCGTAGCGTGCCGAGCCAGAGTTGGGGTGACGGCGGATCTGCTTATACGCTCGTTCCAGGGCGTCAATGAAGCTTAATGCCGCTTTCTCGTCTGTTCTTCGGTAGTACGCAATGGCGTTGTCTACGCCTCTATTTGCTAGCTCATGCAGGATGACGAGCTTTTGCTTCATTCTTAAGCATTCCGCACGCGAGCACGGATCGATTCGAAGTAGTCAGTATCGACAGGGCAGCGAGAGCGGACGCAGCACTAGCAAACAATATTTTGCCAAGAATCATAACGCGGCTTTGGCGGCTAATGTCGAAAAAATGTCGAATTTATAGGGCCGAATAGCGACGAATCGAGCACGTGAGGAAAGCGGAAAGCCCGTATTGAGCGGGTTTAACACGAATTGACATGCTACTGAAAAGAGTTCGATTCCCTTCGCCCGCTCCAGATCCCAATGCAAAAGCCCCTGACACCAACCAGTGCCAGGGGCTTTCTGTTTTCAGGCTTTACCGCGTAAAGCCCGGGAAAGATCGGAAGCGCCCCATGGATTTCGGCGGAGACGCAGCCGGAAGGTTCCTCTCCTTTACATCATCAGCGAGTAGGCCCGCTCCAACTGGTCCAGATCGATATCCAGGGGCAGCGGCAGGGGCGCTTCGCCGATGCGCTGCTCGCTGGCGAACTTTCCCTCGGCCAACACACGTGCCGGGTCGTTGAGGGCGAGGAAGTCGCCCCCGTCGTATTCCCAGAAATTCAGCGGGGAGCGGCCGGAATAGGTTTCGTTCCAGCAGGCGACGTACGAACGTTCGCCCAGGACTTTCGGACGGCAGGAAACGTAGGGTTCCAGATAGACCTCATGGGTGAGGTACAGGAAGGTGAGGTCATCCACGCGATAGGCCGGCGCTTCGCTGACCTCCTGAGGCTCCTCGTCCAGTTGCGCTTCGGGGTTCGCTCCCGGATCGACCGCTGCGACAGCGGAAAACCCATCCGCCCCCCCAGGCTCTCCCATGGCCATGCCTCCACAGATGAAAAGGGAAGCAACCACGACCAATAACTTCAACACGACGCGTCCTCGCCTGAAAATCGCGGAGATTACGCCGCCAACTTTTCAGGTATGCGATCAGGGTGGCCCGCAACCTTCCGCCCCGCCGCCCGATATCGGGCAATTCCTACACGACGGAAGACGCATCCATCTGGGCCCGCACCCGGCTCGTCTTCTCTCTCAGCGCTCTTTCACGGTGTTCCGCAGCAAATTAGTAATTATCTGTAGGAATAACTCCTCAACAGCCTCGTATCACTTCCGCTCGAGCCGAATCTCGACCAGCTTGCCATCGATGAAGCGCAAGTGTCGGTAGACGCCTCCACTGGGGCCATACACCCAGAATTCGGTGCGTGCGGCATTCAACTTGGGCACGCCGTTGTTGCGCAGGGCAGGCTCGTTGACGATCCTGCTCAGCGGTTGCCCGCACCTTTCCAGGACTTGCTCGACGCTGTCGCCCTCGTCCACCAGATGCGTGCCGCATCTCATCGAGGCGACGGCAGGAATTGCCAACGAAGACATGAACAGCGTCAGCGCCGTGCGAAACATGGATACCTCCCGCTTCCCCCGATAATGAAAGCGCGGACCGCCGCGGGGCGAGGCGAACTCCCTCACAAAGGCGCAAGCGTCGCACGGCGGCATAGCGACGCAGGCAGTTTCTTGCCGTCGCTTCGCCAGCTTCGTTAGACTGCCGCATCGCAGCACGCTTTCGTGGCTGCGCCCTCCCCGATCCGAGGCTTGTATGTTGGAGATAGTAATCATCCGATAACCGCCACTTCGTCATCCCGCACGAGGTGTCGCCGGTTATCTGCCTTCGCCATGGCTCGCACACGCCTTTTCGCGCAGTGCGGCCGCGTTGTCACACCGATGATTACAGGTTCTACCGACATGAACGTTTCCAAGCCGGAACAACGGACGCTTCACGCCTTGGCCCAGGGCGGCCATATCGCCTTCCTTCGCGACGCTTCGGGCAAGATCACCCGCGTCGAGTGCTACAACCGCGACGGCCACCTGCTACTCGACTGCACCCTGGCGGTGTTCTCCAGGCTGAAGAACAAGGGCCTGGTCCACTCCCGCCAGGGCAGGCCCTACCGGATATCCATGGCCGGGCTGAAAGCCGTGCGCCCGCAGGCGGACAATCGCTGACCCCCTTCCTTTTCCATTGCCCCCGCCGGGACAAGGCGGGGGTTCCGAGGAGTGCTTGCATGAATATTTCCATCCGTGCGGAAACGCCCGGCGACATCAACGCCATCGCTCGCCTGACCGAAGCCGCGTTCCGCAACGAAACGCATAGCAGCCATACCGAGCAGTACATCGTCGATGCCCTCCGCCGTGCTGGCGCGCTGACGCTTTCGCTGGTGGCCGAAGCGAATGGCCAGGTGATCGGCCATATCGCAGCCTCACCAGTGACCATCGATGGCGAAGCGGGCGGCTGGTACGGCCTCGCGCCGCTATCGGTGGCGCCCGGGCGACAGCGCCAGGGTCTCGGTTCGCAGTTGGTCCGGCGCCTGCTCACCGAGTTGCGACTGCTGCCCGCGGGTGGCTGCGTGGTACTGGGCGAACCGACCTACTACTCGCGCTTCGGCTTTCGGGTGGAAAGCGGCCTGGCGTTGCCCGGCGTTCCCGCCGAATACTTCCAGGCACAGTCCTTCAGCGGGCGCATGGCGCGAGGAATAGTGGCCTTCCACGCCGCATTCGACGCCAGCGACTGAGCCGGAACGACAGCAGCCGCTATGTCGCCCCCTAGTCGCGGGCTCAATCGAACTGGGTACCCTTCTGGATCAGTTCCACCTTGTAGCCGTCCGGGTCTTCGAGGAAGGCGATCACGCTGCGTCCGTGCTGCATCGGCCCGGCCTCGCGGGTGACCCGATAGCCCAGCGCCCTGGCCCGGGCGCAGGTGACGGCGGCATCCTCGACCTCGATGGCCAGGTGGCCGTAGCCGTCGCCCTGGGTGTAGCCGTCCCGGTCCCAGTTGTGGGTCAACTCCAGGGCAGCGGCCGCGCGCTCGTCCTGGTAGCCGACGAAGGCCAGGGTGAAGCGGCCTTCGGGATAGTCCCGGCGCCGCAGCAGGCGCATGTCCAGGGCGCGGGTGTAGAACTCCAGCGCGGCCTCGAGATCGGCCACGCGGAGCATGCTGTGCAGGATTCGCATGGAAATTCTCCGTGGAATCCGGCGGCGAGCCGCCGGAGCGGGGATCAACCCTCGATGCGGTAGCCCTTGAACAGGAAAAGCGGACCGAAGGCGTAGCTGTCGATCAGTTCGTAGAAGCGCGCGATGGTTTCGTTGCGGCAATGCTGGAGGAACGCCGCCTCGTCTTCGTACACCTCGTCGAGGTAGAAGCGGTTGCGGTTGTTCTCGTCGCGGATCACTTCGAAGCGCAGGGTGCCCGGCTCGCTCTGCAACGAGCCATTGGCATCGAACAGACCTGCCGCGGCGAACGCTTCGCGCTTGTCGGAGGGAACGTCGAACTGAACCAGTACGTGGTAGGTCATGGAATCTTTCCTCGTGAAATGGGGTTGGAAGCGATCGCGAGGTCCATGCTAGGGTGGCCTTTCACTCATTAAAAGTAATCAATAATCAGCAAGGCACTCACTTAAAGAGAATTATGTGAAACTCTCCCAACTCGGATTCTTCTGCGCGGTGGTCGAACGCGGCACCATCGCAGCCGCGGCCGAACAGTTGCATTGCGTGCCGTCGAACATCACTACCCGCTTGCGCGAACTCGAAGGACAACTCGGCGTAGCCCTGTTCAATCGCGAAAGGAATCGCCTGCTGGTCACCCCCGAGGGCCGCCTGCTGTACCGCCACGCCACGCGCCTGCTGGCGCTGGCCGACGAGACCGCTGCGCTGTTCGCCGGCGACCAGGCGCACGGCGCGCTACGGGTCGGCGCACTGGACGTGGCCCTGGCCAATCACCTGCCCCAGCGCCTGGCCCGCTACCGCCGCGAGTCGCCGGGCGTTGAACTGCACATCCGCCCCGAGCATTCGCTGCTGCTCGAGCGTCTGCTGATGGAGGGAGAGCTGGACCTGATCGTTGCCGACGGCCCCATCGAACACCCGTTGCTGGCCAGCCGCCTGGCCTTCCGCGAGCGCCTGTTGCGAGTCACTCCCGCCAACCTGCCGGCGCCCACTCCCGAGGACCTCGCCAGCCTCGAACTCTATGTGTTCGGCCACACTTGCCACTACCGCCGCCAGGTCGACCGCTGGCTGGCGGAAAGCGGTATCCAGCCGCGTGCAACCCTGGAAATCGAGTCCTACCCAAGCCTCTTCGCCTGCATCGAGGCCGGTCTCGGCTTCGCCTGCGTGCCGGAGAGCTTCGTTGCACGCATGCCCTCCACGCGACGGGGTTTCCATGCCGAACCGGTAGCCGGCCTGGACTCCAGCGATATCCATTTCGTCTGGCGCAAACAGCAAGCCTCGCCGCTGATCCAGGGCTTCATCGACAGCATCGGCGCCGACTGACGCCAACGATCGATGCCGCAACACAAACGCACTCGGAAAAATCGGTAACAGCGGAACCACTGCACAGACCAGAGAAAAAGCCGCCACCAACCAGGCCTGGCGGCGACACCGGAAGTACCCTCGGCGGCCGATTGCCGAGCCGATCCCCTACCTGCCCCCTGGGTTTTCCGACGAAAGACCTTGATTCGTGGGAGGTAGGGTCGTCTCCGCTAGATACCCCTCAACCCTGCGTGCGGGCTCCATGCCCGAGCGCCTTGGCGAGATTTGCCCATAGAGCCATCACTTATGACTGCGACAGACAGAACGCCCCCGCCATTGAAATGGCTCTGCCTCGGCAACCGTGATGCGAACGACGGATTCGAGCTCTTCGCCCATGGCATCTATGCGAGGAACGGCGCGTTGGTCGGCAGCAAGCTCTCCCTGCGCGAACGGCGCCAGCGCGTCGACCTGTCGGCCTTCCTTTCCGGCGCACCGCCGCTGCTTGCTGAGGCGGCGGTCAAGCACCTGCTGGCGCGCCTCCTGTGCGTGCACCGGCACAACACCGACCTCGAACTGCTCGGCAAGAACTTCATTCCCCTGCATGCCAGCAGCCTGGGCAACGCCGGGGTCTGCGAGCGGATCCTGGCCTCGGCCAGGCAATTGCAGCAGCACCAGGTCGAACTCTGCCTGCTGCTGGCCATCGACGAGCAGGAACCCGCCTCGGCGGAGTACCTGGCGTCCCTCGCCCGGCTACGCGACAGCGGCGTGCGCATCGCGCTGCACCCGCAACGCATCGATACCGACGCTCGCCAGTGCTTCGCCGAGGTCGACGCCGGCCTCTGCGATTACCTGGGCCTGGACGCGCGCCTGCTTGCCCCCGGCCCGCTGACGCGTAACCTGCGCCAGCGCAAGAGCATCGAGTACCTGAACCGGCTGTTGGTGGCACAGGACATCCAGATGCTTTGCCTCAACGTCGACAATGAGGAACTGCACCAACAAGCCAACGCACTCCCCTTCGCCTTCCGTCACGGCAGGCACTATTCGGAGCCTTTCCAGGCCTGGCCGTTCAGCAGTCCGGCCTGCTGAACGCCGACGCGGCTGCCAGCCGTCACGCCAGGCTGGCCCGCTATCCCACCAGGCGCTACCCTTGGCGGTTTCGACGGACAGGGACGACGGTCATGGGCAACTATTTCGAGAGCCCCTTCAGGGGCAAGCTGCTCTCGGAACAGGTCAGCAACCCGAACATACGGGTGGGGCGCTACAGCTACTACTCCGGCTACTATCACGGGCATTCCTTCGACGACTGCGCCCGCTACCTGATGCCGGACCGCGACGACGTGGACAAGCTGGTCATCGGCAGTTTCTGCTCGATCGGCAGTGGCGCCGCCTTCATCATGGCCGGCAACCAGGGACACCGCGCCGAATGGGCGTCGACCTTCCCCTTCCACTTCATGCACGAAGAGCCTGCCTTCGCCGGCGCCGTGAACGGCTATCAGCCAGCGGGCGACACGCTGATCGGCCATGACGTCTGGATCGGTACCGAGGCGATGTTCATGCCCGGCGTACGGGTCGGCCACGGAGCCATCATCGGCAGCCGCGCGCTGGTGACCGGCGATGTCGAGCCCTATGCCATCGTCGGCGGTAACCCGGCCCGGACCATTCGTAAGCGCTTTTCCGATGGCGATATCCAGAACCTGCTGGAAATCGCCTGGTGGGACTGGCCACTGGCCGATATCGAGGCAGCCATGCCGCTGCTGTGCGCCGGGGACATCCCCGCCTTGTACCGGCACTGGAAACAGCGCCAGGCCACGGCCTGACGGTTGGACGAAGGAGGTCGAGGATTTTTCTCGGGCCCGATGGCCTACCCTCTATGCTTCCAACGGTGTACTGTCGCGATGCCTGGCCATCCAGGCATGCGTGCCAGAGCTACTCCAGCGACCGTACCGGCGGAGCGAAACGCTGTATTTCCGCCAGCCCGTGCCGCGCACCGATCGCAGGACTTCATGACCGACGGCCCCCTGGAACGGCTACCGGGCAAGACGAGTGACAAGAACGACACATGATTGAAGAAGCCACTTCCAGCAAGCACTCAGGCACGACGGACACCCCGCTGGTATCCGTCGTAGCGCCCTGCTTCAACGCGGAAAAGTACCTGGAAGAAGCCCTGCGCAGCATCTACGAGCAGGACTACACGAATTTCGAAGTGATCATCGTCGACGACGGTTCCACCGACAACAGCTACGCCATGCTGGAGCAGTTGCAGAAAGTCCACGGTTTCCAGCTCTACCGCCAGCAGAACCAGGGCGTCAGCGCAGCGCTGAACTTCGGTCTGCAACACGCCCGCGGCGACTACGTAGCCACGCCGGACCTGGACGACATCATGCTGCCGCACTCGTTGAGCGTGCGCGCCGCGTACCTCGACCAGCACCCGGAGGTCGGCTGCGTCGGCGCCCTGGTGATCTACATCGACAGCGAAGGCCAGGAAACCAAGCGGCAGAACGGCAATCGCATCCGCCAGCTGGACTTCGACTACTTGCTCGGCAACGCCTACGTCTGCGGCGCCCCGGTGTCCCTGTACCGCATGGAGGCCCTGCGCGCAGCCGGCTTCTACGATCCCGAGATCAAGGTGCAGGACTTCCAGATGACCCTGCGCATCGCCAGCCAGGGCTACCAGATCCACAAGCTGCCGGTGCTGGTCACCCGCTACCGGCGCCACCCCGACAACCTGTCGCGGCGCTACAAGGTGCTGCTCGATGCCGACCTGCGCACCATCGCGCCCTACCAGTCGCATCCCGCCTACGAGCGCGGCCGCACGGAGTTGGTCAACAAGGCCCTGAAATACGCCGTGGTCGCGGACAAGCGGCATGCCTGGCAACTACTCCGCTCGCTGCCGCTGCGGCAGTGGAACCGTACCACCTTCCGCCGGTTGAAGCGCTTCCTTCTCCATCACGAGAGCTGAGTCCGTCACCGCGAAGATTCGTCGTGCATGGGCTATACCTCCCCGATACACCTTGGTTTCGAATTGCCGCCCGACAACGGGTAGGCCGGCCGCTTGACGCCCGCGGCCGTTCTTCGAGGGAGCTTGAATGACCGCGCTGCACGACCTCCCGGGAACCCGCCTGCTGGCACTGTTCGCCCGCCGGGAACTCTCGCCTGGCGAGTACTACGAGCATCTGCTGGCCCACATCCAGCGCTGGGAACCGCATCTCAACGCGCTGTATCGCTTCGACCCGCAACGGGTTCGCGAACAGGCCGCGGCGGCCAACGAGCGCTGGCGCAAGGGACAGCCCAAAGGCCCGCTGGACGGGCTGCCGGTAACCATCAAGGAGCTGATCGCCACCGCTGGCGAACCTATCCCATTGGGCAGCGCCGCCACCGCCCTGCAACCCGCGCCCTGCGACGCGCCGCCGGCCGCTCGGCTGCGCGAAGCCGGCGCGATCGTCCTGGCCAAGACTACGGTTCCAGACTTCGGCATGCTTTCATCCGGCCTCTCCAGCTTCCACGGAGTCACCCGCAATCCCTGGAACCTGGCCAACAATACCGGCGGCTCCAGTTCGGGCGCGGCAGCGGCGGCCGCCGCCGGCTACGGACCGCTGCACCTGGGCACCGACATCGGCGGCTCGGTGCGACTGCCGGCGGGCTGGTGCGGCCTGGTGGGCTTCAAGCCAAGCCTCGGGCGGATCCCCATCGACCCTTACTACACCGGTCGCTGCGCCGGTCCGATGACCCGCTGCATGGACGACTGCCTGCTGCTGATGCGCTACCTCGCGCAGCCCGACGCCCGCGACGCCACCAGCCTGCCGCCGGAAGTGCTGGACTGGAGCGCCGAGCCGCTGTCGGTGCGCGGCCTGAGGGTCGGCCTGCAACTCGACCCCGGCTGCGGCCTGCAGCCCGACGCGGAAATCCGCGCCGCGATCGAGGCCGCGGCGCGGCTGTTCGAGGAGCACGGCGCTCAGCTCAGGATCGTCGAACCGCTGATGGACCGGAGCCTGCTCGACGGCCTGAACGACTTCTGGCGCGCCCGCCTGTGGAGCGAACTGCTGCTCCTCGACGAGACGCGGCGGGCCAGGGTGCTGCCCTATGTCCACGCCTGGGCCGAGGGCGGCGCACGGGTCAGCGGGGTCGATGCGGTGCGCGGTTTCAACCAGACCTTCGAGATGCGCCGGCGCGCCGCCCGGCTGTTCGGCGAGATCGACCTGCTGCTGACGCCGACCAACCAGGTCGAGGCCTTCCCCGCCGACTGGGCCTCGCCGCTGAACGATCCGCAGCGGCCGTTCGAGCACATCGTCTTCACCGTGCCGTGGAATATGGGCGAACAGCCCGCGCTCTCGATAAACTGCGGCTTCACGGCCGCCGGCATGCCGATCGGCCTGCAACTGGTCGCGCCGCGCTTCGCCGATACCTGGCTGTTGCGCATCGGCAAGACCTACGAAGGCTGGCGCGGTCCGATCCACGGCTGGCCCCGGCCGCCGGCTGACTGAAGCCGGCGGCCGCTCGTCGCTCGGCTCCAGGCCTGAGTGTTTCAGTCGTCACTCCGAGAGGGCCTTCGCCATGCGCTCCCCCACCCGTCCCCCGGCGGCCGCCGATCCGGCCAGCCGCCGCAGCGTCTTTGCCGTGGTCCTCGGCAACGCCGTGGAATTCTTCGACTTCGGGGTCTATGCCACCTTCGCGGTGATGATCGGACGGACTTTCTTCCCCTCCGACAGCGCCTTCGTCAGCCTGCTCCTGTCGGTCACCGCGTTCGGCGTCGGCTTCGTCATCCGCCCCCTCGGCGCGATCCTTATCGGCGCCTACGCCGACCGCGCCGGGCGCAAGCCGGCGATGCTCCTTACCCTGTTCCTGATGGCGCTGGGCACCGGCGGCATCGCGGTGCTCCCCGGCTACGACAGCATCGGCCCGGCCGCGCCGCTGCTGCTGGTGCTGACCCGCCTGCTGCAAGGCCTGGCCTGGGGCGGCGAGGCCGGACCGGCGACCACCTACATCCTCGAGGCGGCACCGCCGCACAAGCGCGGCACCTACGCCTGCTGGCAGGTCGTAGCGCAAGGCATCGCGGCGGTCGCCGCCGGGCTGATGGGCTACCTGCTCACCCTCTGGCTCGACGAGCGCCAACTGCAGGAATGGGGCTGGCGGATTCCCTTCGCGGCCGGCCTGCTGGTCCTGCCGATCGGCCTGTACATCCGCCTCAACCTGGCCGAGACCTTTGCCGGACGCGGCCGCCAGGCCAGCACCCGGAGCCTGCTCGGCGAATTGTTCGGCAATCATCGGCGGGCCCTGCTGCTCGGCCTGCTGATCCTCTCCGGAAGCACCATCACCCAGTACTTCCTCAACTACATGACCACCTTCGC
This sequence comes from Pseudomonas aeruginosa, assembly GCF_001457615.1. GTDB lineage: Bacteria > Pseudomonadota > Gammaproteobacteria > Pseudomonadales > Pseudomonadaceae > Pseudomonas > Pseudomonas aeruginosa. Next base: position 4,775,878 of record NZ_LN831024.1, read on the forward strand.
CCTTACCGAGCTACACCTGCCGGCGGGCATCGCGATGCTCTCGACGCTGGTCGCCGGCGCCGCACTGGCGCTCTCGGCGTTGCTCGGCGGCGTGCTCTGCGACCGCTACGGGCGCCGCGCCGTGCTGATCCTGCCGCGCCTGGCGCTGCTCGCGGTGCTGTTCCCGGCACTGCAGGCAATGACCCGTCACCCCGAGCCGGCAGTCTTCCTCGCCGTCCTCGCCCTGCTCTCGGCCCTGCATGGCATGAGCGGCGCGGCGCTGATCGTGCTGCTGGTAGAAAGCTTCCCCCGGGCGCTGCGCTCCACCGGTTTTTCCCTGGTCTATGCGACCGGCGTCGCCGCGTTCGGCGGCACCGCGCAGATCGTGGTGACCTGGCTGATCGGCGTCACCGGCAATCCGCTGTCGCCGCTGGGCTACCTGCTGCTGGCCAACCTGGTCTGCCTGGGTGGGGCCTGGCTGGCCCGCGAGACCTGGCCGGGTCGCGGGGACATGGGAGGCGCGCCGCTGGTGCTGCGCGACTGAGAACTTGCGCGGTTCGTTCAAGCGCCGCCGGCCTGTCGCGAGCGACGCTGGGGACCTCATTCATCCGGAGGTCCCACCATGCAGTTCTTCCTGCGCTACGCCTACGCGCCCCTCTTCTGGTCCGGCTTCATCGGCCTGGCGACCTGGCAGGTCGGCTATCGCCAAGCTTCCCACGCCTGGCTGGTCGCCCTGTTCCTCGGGGCGCTCGGCCTGTCCTTTCTCGCCGAACGACGACTGCCCTACCAGCCACGCTGGAACCGGCCGCACGCCGACCGCCTGCGCGATGTCCTGCACGCGTCGGTCAACGAAAGCCTGAACGCACTTGGCATCCTCGCCCTGCCACTGCTGGCCGGAGTCCTGGGCTTCTGGCCGGTATGGCCGCAGGCCTGGCCGCTGTGGCTGCAACTGCTGCTGGCGATCGTCCTGGCCGATCTCGGCATCACCCTGGTGCACTACGCCAGCCACCGTTCGGCGCTGCTTTGGCGGCTGCACGCGGTGCACCATAGCGTGCAGCGCCTGTACGGTTTCAACGGGCTGATGAAGCATCCCCTGCACCTGGGCCTGGAAGCGCTCGGCGGCACCCTGCCGCTGTTGCTGCTCGGCGTGCCGCAGACGGTCGCCGCGCTGCTCGCCTTCGCCATCGGCATCCAGTTGCTGCTGCAACACAGCAACGTCGACATGCGCATCGGCGGGTTACGCCATGTGTTCGCCTGGGCACCGCTGCATCGCCTGCACCACATCCGCTACGGGCGCGCCGGCGACGTCAACTTCGCGCTGTTCTTCAGCGTCTGGGACCGCCTGCTCGGCACCGCCCTCCATCGTCCCGACTACCGCCTGGACAGCACCGACATGGGCATCGGCGACCAGCCTGACTATCCCCGCGACTATGCCGGCCAGTTGCTCGCGCCATTCCGCGACCTGCCACGCAGCAGGCACGTCCCACAGCCGCCGGAAGGATTGGGGCGTTCAGCCGGCCAGGCGTAGGTGCGGCAGCGACAGGCCGGCGCGGATACCGAGCAGGCTGCGTACGCTGCGCGACAGGTGCGCGGCGTCGGCGAAGCCGGCGTGATGGGCCGCCTCGGTCAGGCTGCGCCCCTGCAAGGCCAGGGCGAAGGCCAGGTACAGGCGGCGCCAGAGCACCAGGCGGCGCACCGACAGGCCGACCTGGACGGCGAACAGCCGCTCCAGTTGGCTCAGCGAAAGACTGGCGCTGCGCGCCAGTCTTTCCGCCTCGACCCGCGCCGCGAGTTGCTCGTCGAGCGCCGCCAGGGCCTTTTCGACGCGGCGGTCGAGCCGTCGACGAGGCAGCCGCGCAAGCCGCCCCAGCAACGCCTCGGGCTCGCCGGGAGCGTCCTCGAGAAGCTGACGCAGGTCGTCGCTGTCGAACGCCAGCGGCTCGGCGTACAGCGCCAGCAACGGCTGCGACGCGTCGACGCGATGGGCTTGCAGCGAGGGCACCAGCAAGCGCCGGGCCTCCAGTACCTGGCCAGCGACGCGCACCCGCAGCGGCGTCTCCGCCAGCAGCAACTGGTGGGCATAGTGCGCGTGCTCGCGGGTATCGCCGTTGACCCCGGCGAACAGCGCGTGGTCCCGCGCCAGCCAGACCTCGCCCTGCCAATGCCGCTCCGTCATCGCGTACATTCCGTCAACCGTTCCGTGGCGAAACGGTGTCGGCTATGGCGACCGCCGTCAAGCCCGCAAGGTCAGCGTCCGAACCAGTCGCGCCGATCGTCGAAGGCGTGCTCGATCAGATCGAGCAAGGCACGCACCTCCACGCGGTTCTCCGCTTCCGGCTGCACGCTCATCCAGACTTCCCGCCGCATCGGCTCGTCGAAGACCTGCGGCAACGCCGCCAGGTTGCGCTCCAGGCGTCCGGCGTAATGCGGCAGCAGGCCGATGCAGGCGCCCCAGAGGATCGCCTGTAGCAGCAGGTCGTGGCTCTGTACCTCGATCACTCCCGACTGGCGAGCCGCCACCCGCCGGTTCCAGGGCGCCAGGGCGGCGCTGGCGGCGTGACCGTGGAGCTGCGCCAGCAGGTAGTCGTCCAGCTCGTCCTCGCTGGCCGGCCGCGTGCGCTCGCGCGAATAGCGCTTGCCGATGTGCGGCTGGTACTCCAGCTCGGCGATGCGCGCCGGTGCGGCGAAGTGGCCTTCCATCGCCGGATGCGGCTGCCCCGGATCGGCGATCCAGATGGCGATCTCCGCCGGCCCTGCGCTTTCCGGCCAGCCCTCGCGCAACTCGGCGAGGGCTACGCGCAGGTTGGCGTTCTTGCGCAGGTAGCCCCACAGCTCGCGACTGAGCACATCGTGCAGGACGCTTTCGGCCACCGCCAGGCGCACCAGCGGCTGTTGCCGGTGAAGATCGGCGTGGCTCTGGCTGTCCTCGACCAGGCGCTGCCCGGCGGCCTGGACGATGCGGCCCTCGCGGGTCAGCGAGAGGGCGTTGCCCTCATGCACGAACAGATGCAGGCCGAGGCGCTCCTCGAGCCGGGCCAGGGTCTTGCGCAGCAGTGTCGGCTTGACGTCCAGGCTGCGCGCAGCCTGCATGAAACAGCCGCAACGGGCAGTGACCAGGAAGAAATGCACCACCTCCAGAGAACCGAACAGCTCGTGCCAATAGGCACGGTCGTCGCGTCCCTGCGCGGGCCTGAGCAGTGCCGGGCGCTGCCCGGCGGACTCCGATAGGGCCATGCTTCCTCGCTAGCGTCCAGGCATGAGGCGAATCCGCAGTTCGATCGGCTGCGGCATGTGTTCCGGCGGCGGCAGGCGCAACGAACGGTCCATCAGCGCGCGCCGCAGTTCATTCTCGATCGGCTCGGCGTCGCTGCGCAGGCAGGCGAGACGGACGATCCAGCCGCGTTCGTCGAGCCAGACCCGCAGGTCGATGTCGGTATTCGGCAACTGCCCCGCCGCGCGCCGCGACTCCAGGAAGGCCAGCAGCCGCGGCGCGGTTTCGGCGTCTTCGCCCAGGCGCTGCTGGACCTGCTCGCCGAGCCATGCGGCATAGGCGCCCCAGAGCCGCTGGCGTTCGTCGCGGAACCGCTCGGGCTCGCCGAACAGCCAGCTGCGCAGGTGCCGCCAGCGGCTCGCGCGCGGCCCACGCCTGGCCTCCGGGATGCCGTCCATCAGTGCAGTTCCGCCAGGGTCTTGCCGAGCAACGCGCCGTCGATGCTCAGGGTAGCGTTGTTCACCAGGCCATCCAGGTAGGCCTTGGCTATCTGCTCCTGGCGTTGCGCGCGCAGGCTTTCGCGCAGGCGACCACGGACCTCGTCGAGGGTGGCGAGGCGGGCGTCGCGACGCTCGGTCAGCTTGACCAGGTGGAAACCGTTGGCGCCCTGGATCGGCTCGGACACCGCGCCGACCTTTAGCCGTTCCAGCGCCGGACGGATCGCCGGCAGCAGTTGCGCCTGCGCCAGTAACCCACCGATGTCGCCGCCGTTGCGGGCGGTCTGCGGGTCGTCGGAATGCTTGCGCGCCAGTTCGGCGAAGTCGCCGTCCGCGGCCTGCCGGTAGAGTTCCTGAGCGCGCTTGCGCGCTTCGGCAAGCCCGCCGGCCGCAGAGGCGGCGATGAAGATCTGGCTGACCCGGTACAGCGCCGGTACAGCCAGTTGCGCCTTGTTCGCCTGGTAGGCGGCCTGCAGTTCGGCATCGCTGGGGTAGTCCTCGGGCACCGTGCTCACCGACTCCAGGTAGGTACGCAGGACGATCTGCCGCGCCGCCGCATCGATCAGCGTCTTCACCTGCGGACGCTGTTGCCAGTCCTGGGCGCTGGCCTGTTCGTAGAGCGCCTTCTCGGCGAGCCGCGCACGCATCCAGCGTTCCAGTGCGTCGCGGTTCTCGCTCAACTGCGCGCGGGTTTCCGCCGGCACCTCGGCCAGCAGCGCCTTCAGTTCGTCCGGCGCCACCTGCAAGGCGCCGAGGCGGGCCACCGCGGGTTCCGCGGCGGCGCTGGCAGATGGCTTGGCAAGCGCGGCCTGGGCCTGGCCCGCGCCGCCGTCCTCGCGCTGGCCACAGCCGGCGAGAACGGCAAGCGCGAACGCCAGGACGCCGCAACGAAATGCCGGCCGCATCGGCTCAGGCCTCGCCATCGACGGGTTGACCGGCATCCTGCGCCATGCCCTGCTGCTCCGCGGCCAGGCGGCTGTAGTCGCGCAGATAGGCGATGAACTCCTGCAGCAGGCGATCCCACAGTTCGATATGGCTACGCAGGTTGGCCGGGCTGACGCCGCCGGCGACGATCACGTCCATTTCCATCACCAGGAACTCGCCCTGCTGCGACAGGCGGCCGAAGCGCCGGCTGAGATTCCAGCGCTCGGTCAGCCCGGCGGGCAATTCGCCCTGCACGCGCAGGGCGCAGCTGAAGGTGAAGTCGAGGTAGCTCGCCGGCGTCGCCGCCGGATTGCCGAAGCGCACCGCGTAGCCGATTCCCTGGCTGGCACTGAGCAGTTGCACGACGCCGTTCTGCTCGCTGCGGTTGACCCGGTAGCCGGCGTCCTGCAAGGCCTCGGTCAGGCTGTCGACGGAAAGGTGTTCGATCAGGGTGATGTCGTTCATATCCGGGTTCCTGGTTTGCTGTCGGATTTCACTGGGCGAGCGCCGCCTGGCGGTTCTCGACCTGGGTCTTGTAGAGGTCGTCGCCGAGCTTCTGCGCCATCTCTTCGAATTTCACCCGCGCACCGCTGGCGAACGGTTGGCGGATCTTCATCACCTCGGCGACGCTGACGTTCTCGTAGGCGCCGAGGATCTCCTTGGCCACGCCATACATCTCCCGATTCTTCGCGGTGCACTGCTGCAACTGCTGGTCGTGCTCGCGGAACGCCAGGTCGAGCTTCTGCCGCTCGGCCTCCTTGGCTCGCGCCATGACCAGCAACTCGTCGTAGGCCTGCTTGTACTTGCCCAGTTGCTCGTTGCTCGCCTCGACCATCTGCCGCGCCCGGTCGTGCAAGCCCTGTTGCTGGGCCGAGAGCTGCTCGGCCTGGCCCTTGGCCCGGGTCAGCTCGGCGCTCAGTTGCTTGACCTGGGCCAGCGCCGCATCGCGCTGGCTCTCCAGCGCAGCTTTCGCCGCGGCGGCCTGGGCCTGTTCGGTCTGCAGCACCTGGAGTTGCTGGGTGGTGCTGCGCAACTGGGTGCGCAGGCGTTCCTCCAGGCTGTCGGCGTAGGCCGCCTGGCTGGCGTAGGCGGCGAAGGCGGCCCCGGCGAGCAGCGCCTGGGCCCAGATCGGTAATGAGAAAGGTCGCGTGTTCATGGTCTGCCTCTTCATGGTCTGCCTCGAGGAGCGCTCAGAAGCGCGTGTTGACCTCGAGTTGCAGGACGTCGATGGAGAACGGTGCGCCGTAGACCTCGTCGGAGCTGAGCCAGCGCGCGGTACCGTAGACGCGCTTGTCGAAGCCATAGCTGGCGCCGAGGATGTAGCCCTTGGCGTTGGTCCCGCCAAGGTGGAAGGTGGAATCGTTGAAACCGTCCGGCAGGGCATCCGGCTGGATGTACTTGTAGGCGGCGAAGACCTGCCAGTCGCCGGCGTCGCGCATGTCCAGGGCGTTGCCCAGGGTGAACTGGAGCATCCAGGCGTTCGCCCCGCTCTTGATGTCGCCGTCGGAGCCGAGGTTGTTGGCGATCTGCGCCACACCGCCGGCGCGCTTGCGCATGTCGCCCTCGTCGTAGCCCAGGTTGTGCACGTAGTTGCCGGCCACCCGCAGCTTGAAGTCGTTGGGTAGCTCGGCATCCCAGCCGAGGTTCAGGTCGAGCAGATTGAACTCCGAGGCCAGGCCGACGTACTGCGGGTTCGGCGTGTTCGCCGGGTCGGCCGGGTTGGGCACGATGTCGCGCAGGAGGAACACCGTGTTGCCCTTCTGCATGAAGGTCGGACGGCTGCCGTCGGTGTCACACTCCGGATCTCCGGCCCAGGGCCGGCAAGGGCTGGAACGCCGCCCTTCGATATCGTCGAAGCGGTAGTAGGCCAGCGCGCCGGTAAGGCTGTGCTGCGGGTTGATCTTCCAGGTGGCGCCCAGTTGCGCGCCGTAGAGCCACTTGTTGTCGCTGTCTTCCTTGTCGAAGCCGTTCGACGAGGCGGTGTCCGAGCTGTATTCCACGGGGAACGCGCCGACCGTGCCGAACAGCGCGACATCGCGGCTCAGCGGCTGGTTGAAGATCGCCGCCACGCCGTCGAAGTTGAGGTCGTTGGAATACAGCAGGTCGGTGGACAGGAACGGATTGGCGATCCGCCCGCCGGTCAGGCTCAGGCGCTCGCTGGGCTTCCAGGTCAGGTAGCCCTGGTCGAGCCAGAGGTCCTTCTTGCCGAAGCCGCCGCCGAGGGTCTGGGTGGTCGACACCGGGTTGTTGTCCGAACCAGTGCCGATGCGGATGCCGGCGCTCCAGCTTTCCGACAGCGCCGCCTTGAGGCCGAAGCGCGCGCGCAGGCGCAGCAGGCTGTCGCGGTCCTCGCGGGTATTGAGCAGCGGCGGCAGGCCCGCGCTGGTATTCGGGTTGACGTCATAGGGACCGTCGTCGTTGAGTTCGGCGAAGTCGGTGATCTGGTTGCTGTTGCCGTTGCCGAAGGAGCGCGACTCGTAGCGCAAGCGCACGTCGCCGTCGAAGCTGATGCGCGAGGCCCAGTCCGGGAATGCGTTGGGCTGCGCCCAATTCTCCGCCTTGGCCTGGGTCATTACCTCGGCCTTCACTTCGTCGCGGATCTGGTCGCGCACCACCTGCGGGATATAGGGTACGCGGACCTCCCCGGGGACAGCGGCAACGGCCGCCGCGGGCGCCACGGCCTGGCGCGCCTGCTGGGCCTGCTGCGCCTCGGCCTCGGCCTGCCTGACCAGCGCATCGGCCTGTTCCTTCTTCAACACGCCCTGCTGTACCAGCAGGCGGATCAGGTTGATCGTGGCGTTCTCCGAGGGCGCCGGCGGCTGGGCCTGCGCCTGGCCGGCCAGCGCGGCGAGCATGACGCCCATCCCCAGCGCCAGTCGGTTCACTTTCGCGTTCATCTGTGTACGGCTCCTAAGGTCCTTCAAGGCAGTCGCCTGCCGGAAATCGTTCTGGGTTGGCGTCTTCTCATCCCGGCCGCTTGCCCTGCAGGGCGATGCGCACCGGCAGGGTCAGCGAAGCCGGCGGGCGTTCTTCCAGGCGGCCGACGGCGCGCAGCGCGGCCAGCACCTTCTGGTCGGTCTCGGGGTCGCCGCTGGAGCGGGTCAGTTCGGCCCGGGTGATATCCCCCGAGGAACTCAGCCAGATCTCCGCCTGCAGGCGGAACGCCAGGTTGCGCAGCTCCGGGTTGTCCCGCAGCAGGCGCTGGAAGGCGTAGGCCAGGTACTGGCTATAGCTGGCGTTGCCGGCGCGACCGCTGCCGGAACCGGCCATCCCGCCGCCCTTGCCGGCGCCGATGTTGAAAGCGTCGGAGCCGGACTGGGCGTCGCCATCCATCTGCATCGGGTCGGCCAGGTCGTCGGCCGGCGACGGCGGCGCTTCCTCCTGCGGCTTGACCTCCTCCAGTTCGGGTTGCGGTTCCGGCTCGACGATCTTTTCCTCTTCCACCGGCTGCTCCGGTTCCGGCGGTTTTTCCGGCGGCGGCGGAGGCGGTGGCGGCAGCGGGATGATCGCCGGCACCTTGGGCGCCTCGCGGCGCACGCCGCTCATGTCGTTGGCCCACTCCCAGACCAGCCAGGCGAGGCCGGCGAACAGCAGCGCGCCGAGGCCCCACTTGAGGTAGCGCAGGGTCGGGTTCGCCGGGCGGCCGTCGATGGACAGCGGCGCGGCATTTTTCGGCTCGGGGGTGTGCTTGGGATCGGCGGACATGTTCATCCCGGGCCTCAGGTCGGTTTGCCGGTGACCAGGCCGACCTGGGACAGCTCCAGGCGGCGCAGCAGGTCGAGGACCTCGATGACCTTCTGGTACTGCACCGTGGCGTCGCCGCGGACCACTACCGGGAAGTCGGGGTTGAGGGCCTTCTCCGTACGCAGGCGGTCCTCCAGCTCGGGCAGGGTCACCGGGTAGGCGTCGAGGAACACCTGGCCGGCGTCGTTCACCGAGATCGCCTTGGTCTTGGGCTGCGACAGCGCCACGGTGGCACTGGCCTTCGGCAGGTTGATCTGGATCCCGGCGACCTGGGCGGTGGCGGTGAGGATGAACATCACCAGCACCACCATCAGCACGTCCACCAGCGGGGTGATGTTGATGCTGTCGACGGCGCCGTCGTCGTCATCGTCGTGGCTGCTGTTCACGGAAGCCATGGCGTTCTCCTCAGGCCGGCAACGGCTGGCCGTTGCGACGATGGGCCACTTCGCTGAGCTGGCTTTCGCCATGCACCTCGGCGAGGCGGGTGACGAACTCGTCGACGAACACCCGCATGTCCGCGCTGACTTCCTTGTTCCGCGTGACCAGGCGGTTGTAGCCGAACAACGCGGGGATCGCGACGAACAGGCCCATGGCCGTGGCCAGCAGGGCGGCGGCCATGCCCGGGGCGATGGCATTGATGTTGACGTCGCCGGCCATGGCAGTGCCGAGGAACACCACCATGATCCCCAGCACGGTGCCGAGCAGGCCGATGTAGGGGCCGCCGGCGATGGCGTTGGACAGGCTCGACAGGCGCGAGCCGAGCTGCTGGTTCTCCTTGATGCGCACGCCGTCCATGGAGGCGCGGATCGCCTCGATGGTGGCCGCGGAGACGGAAGAGGTGTCGGCGCCCTGCTCGCGGCGGGTGCGGATCTCCTTCACCGCCACCTGGTACAGGCGCCACAGCGAGGAGTGTTGCAGGCGGGCGGCCAGCTCGCGGTCGTCGGCGAGCAGTTCCAGGCGCGTGCCGACCTCGGCGAAGCGCTCGCGGAACAGCCCGTTGGCGCGACTGACACGGCCGACGTTCTGGTTCTTGCGGTACATGATGACCCACGACTGGACCATCATCAGCGCCAGGATCGCGATGATCACCCAGGCATCCAGCGGCACTGCGTTGAGCAGGAAGCCGAGCTTGCCGAAGCCGAAGCCGGACTGCTTCTCGTCGACCCCGTAGGCCACCAGGCGCGACTCGGCGCCCTGGGCGGTGGCGTCGGCGAGGAGCAGCGCCGCCGGGCGGGCGATCTTCGACAGGCGCAACTCGTCGATGGCGCCCTGGAAGGGTTGCAGGGTCGGCGCCGCGGCGCTCGCCTCACCTTCCCCGCTTGCCGCTTCGGTGGCGACCGCAGGCGCGGCCTGGCCTTCCGCGCCGATGGCGATCGCACCGCTGAACGCCGGCAGCGCCGCCGCCAGGCTGGCGACTTCGCGCCCCCCGAGATACAGCGCCAGCCGGGTACCGTCGGCGACCAGCGCCAGATGCTGCCATTGCCCCTGCGCCAGGGCCTGGCTGGCGGCAGCGCGCTGACCGTTCAGCTCGACGAAGGGCGCGCCCTGGGCCAGGCCGACCAACAGGGCGTTGCCGCCTTCGCGGCGCGACAGCAGGACCTGTTCACCGGCCAGTTGGTCGGGACGCACCCAGCCGCTGAAGCTGAAGGTGCCACCGGCGCTCACCGCCAGCGATGGGCTGGCCGGCAGCAGCAGCGGCTGGCCCAGCAGTTGCGCGGAGCGACCGATGACGCCCTCCACCGGACTGCCGGCGGCGGTCTGCGCATTGTTGGCGTAGGCGGTGGAGTCCCGCGGCGGAGTGCCCGGCGCACCGTCGAAGCGATAGACCAGGGTGTAGTCCGGGTCGAACACCGACTGGCCGTTGCCGCTCTCCGGCGCCTTGGCGTTGCCGTAGTACATCCAGATGTCCTGGCGCTGGCCACCCTCCACCCGCGGCACGTCGACCCAGATCAGGGCCATGCCCATCAGCGGGTCGAAGCTCTCGACCTGGTGGCGCAACACGGTCTTGTCGTCGGCGGCGACGAAGCGGATGTCCGAGCCGTTCTCGTTGACCCCGTCGAAGGTGAAGTTGCCGGTATGCAGGCGCACCAGCAACGGCAGGCGACCGAGACTCTCGTTGATCGCCGCGCCTTGCGGGGTGGTATCGACCGAGACCTGCTTGCGGTACTGCCAGTCGTCCTGCCACCAGGCACTGGCGCTGGCCGGGGCCAGCAGGCCCAGGCAGATCAGCGATGTCAGCAATAAGCGATACATGTGGGGTTACTCCGGGGTCAGCGTCAGAAGCTCGCCTGCACGCTGAAATGCAGGCGCGAGTCGTGTTTGTCGGTGTTCGTCCCTTCCAGCAGCGGGAAGGCCCAGTCGAGGCTGCCGGACAGCCAGTCGGCGAGTTGCGCGCGGGTGCCGATGCCGACGCTGGCCAGGCTGAAGTCGTCGTCCTGCTCGGGCAGCGCATCCTGCAGGCGCAGTTGCGCGCCCTCGGCGAACACGTAGAAGCGCCAGTCGTTGACGTAGCCGCCGGCGCGCTTGCCGAGGAAGCGTCCGAGGGACGGCGTACGCCATTCCTGGGAGAGCAGGTAGCCGTCGTCGGCGGTGTTCTCCGCCGCCAGGTAGCCACGCACGCTGGTGGCACCGCCGGCGGCGAACTGTTCGTTGGAAATCAGCGGCCCGGAGGCGAGTTGGAAGGCCGCCTTGGTCGCCACCTGCCAGTCGCCGCCGAAGGTCAGGGTGTGGTTGAGATCGCCCTTGAGCACGCCGAAGCCGGACTTGGCGCGATAACGCTTGCGGTCGAATTCCTCGTCGTCGTCGCCGTAGCCGAGGAGACTGCCGGTACCGGCCACCAGGCTCAGGCCAAGGGCCAACTGGGAACGTTCGGTGTAGCGGAAACCGTTGTAGCCGAGGGTCAGCGGGGCGTACTTGATCGGCACCCTGTCGTTGTTGCCGCCGATCCGGGTCTGTTCCTCGAAGTCCTTGAAGTCGACGCCGAAGGAGAACGAGTGCGACCAGAGGCCGGTGACCGGCAGGCTGTAGATCGCCGCCACGCCGTAGGAGTGGCCCTGGCCGACCACATTCATGCTGCCCACCGTGGCCACGTCGCTGTCGGACTGGTAGCCGGACAACTGCACGCTCCAGCGCTGGCTCAGCGGCGCGGTATAGGAGCCGGACCAGACCTTGGCGTTGTCCTGGTCCTGCGGCGCGGTGAAATAGGTCAGCGAGATGGCGTGGCCGAGTTGCCAGAGGTTGTCGTAGCCCAGCGAAACCACCGAGCGCAAGTGACGGGTGTCGGCGCTGTAGTCGTTGTTCAGGCCGATGCTGGCGTGCCAGGGATTCTTGTCTTCCACCTGCAGGTCGACGTCCATGGTGCCGGGCCGCTGGCCCTCGCGCACCATCGGCAGCACCTGGCGGCCGGGGGTGCGGTTGACCTGCGCCAGCTCGCGCTGGACCTGGGCGAAGTCGGGCACCTTGCCCTCCTCCAGGGCCGGCACTTCCTCGCGCAACTCCACCGGCGAATAGTGCTTGGCGCCGACCACCCGGACGCGACCGACAGTGGTCTCGGTGACCTGCAGGTAGACCACCCCGCCGCTCACCTGCTGCTCCGGCAGCTCGACGTAGACCGACTGGTAGCCCTTCTCCTGGTAGGCGGCCTGCAGCGCATCGCGCGCCCCCTCGATGTCGCCCAGGCTGCGCTGCGGTCCGAGGAAGGGATACACCGCCGCCTCGATGGCGCGGTTGTCCAGCACGGTGTTGCCGCGTACCACGTACTCGTTGATGTCCACCAGACGCTGGGTCTCGGCTCCCGCCGCGGCGGGAGGGGCCTCGTCGGCCAGCGAAGCGCACGACAATGCGACAGCCAGGCAACCGATCGACCAGCGCTGGCGAAACGGGTGCGCACAATTGAACAGCGAACGCTTCACACGGTCCCCCGAAGTTCCATCGGGACTTATTGTTCTAATGCAACAAGTCCGTTCATCGAACAGTTCTGTGAAAGACAACAAACTAGCGGCGACGCATGAACAACCTGTTAAAAACGGCGCCCGCCCTTATGAAATCTCGTTCTTTTCTATTTTCACTTTCGTGCTAGATATTCAGCCGTCGCGCTCCGCCATGGCGCGCTTGCCATGTATGCAACAAGGCGAAGTTCAGGGAGAACTCCGGCATCTGCATGAGATCCCCGGAAATCACTTCCCCGATAATCCTGCCTATTATCCTTACCGCCTCCGCGCTGTTCAGCAGGACGGTTATATCGCTGACGAAAACCGGAAAATTCCAGATCTTCTGCTTCATTTCCAGGCCGACGAACCAGCGATACAGCAGGTTGTAGTTCAATTGCTCATACAACTGCTGCTCGCTGGGAATCGCGTACAGCAGTTGCAGCAGCAGCGCGTGGATCAGCGGCTCCGGGGCCAACTGCATGCCATGTTCGCGGGCAAGCGCCGAGAGGACTTTCGCCTCTTCGACAAGGAGACTTTCTATTTGCGGTTTCAGCAACGCCAGGGAATGTCCCGGCGGTATATAGCTGGACACTTCCTTGAGCGCACCCTGCCAATCTTCCTGGGACACTATCCAGACCCATGGCGCCCCATATCGATAAACCGATACCGGTTTCTTGCGTGCGGCTTCGACGATCTTCGATAGGCGCTGGTCAAGTTCCTGCATACCGACTTTCGAGTAACTTTCCATCAATACTCACCGTCCTTCGCCGTATTCACCGGAGTGACCACGGCCGTTAGCGGATACTGTTCTCTTGTTTCAGAGCGGAACGCGTCTTTCTCGAACGACACGCTCATTTCCAGCAACCGGTCAGCGCAACCGGGAAATGGCCGATTCCTTTCGTTCCCGTCCCTGCCTTTCACCGCTGAATTCCGTTTTCCTCATTCACACCTGTTTGACGGCAACCCCGCCGCACCACCGAACTTTTGTCATGAAAACTTCATGCGGCCGGCCATTCGCGCGCCACCGGCGGGGACGAACGGGCATTCACCCGAGAATCGACCAGCGCCTCGGAAGTTCGCAAAAAAAGGGCCCTCCGTGGGGAGGGCCTGGCGGGTATCGTGCCTCCGCGGCGGTGCCTTACAGGATCAGGTTGCCGCGCTCTTCATCGGTCAATTGGCTGCGCGCCTGTTCGCCGAGGGCTCCGGCGCCGAGCACCTGCACGGCGCTGTCCGGGTTGTAGCCCGGCGAACGACTGGCGCCGTCGCGCGAAGGCTCCAGGCGCTCGTTGCCGAACCCGAGCACCTGCACCGTGATCACCGACGGCATGCGCTGCCGCGCGGCGGCCTGCTGCTGGCGACTGACGTCCTCCGCCGCCTGGGTCGCGGAACTCGCCGCGGCGCTGGCGGAGGTCAACGCCCCGGTATTCACCGAAGCCACCAGCGGAATGCCGCTGGACTGGCCCTGGGTCTGGATGTTCGCCGCGTTGACCACCTGCAGCGCCGCCACGTTGACGTTGCCGGAAACCCGGATGCCCGCCTCGCCGGCATCGATGGTGCCGAGCGGGGCGATCAGGTCGATGTCGCCCGGTGCCACTTCGGGAATCGGGTTGAGGGTGGCGATACCGGCGCCGGTGCTGGGCACCTGTGGCGACAGGCTGACGTTGCCCCAGGCGTCGTAGATGCGCCGCGGCGGGGTGTACACCACGGTGGTCTGGGAACCGCGACCGGCGTTGATGTCGCCTTCCGCCGACCAGGCCAATATGCTGCCGCCGAAGGTGGTCATGATGCGGCTCTGGCCGAGCAGGATGCTGTCCCGCGAATAGGCCTGGATATTGCCCTGGCCCTGGGTGACGATGCCTGCGGTGGACGGCGGCGCCTCGCCCTCGATACCGAACACCTGGCGCCCGCCGGGGCTGAGCAACTGGATGTCGCCGCCGAAGTCGGTGTGCACGCCGGCACCGCCATACATGACGATATCGCCTTCGTAGCTGATCGGATTGCCCGCCGGATCGCGCTCGGGGAACAGCGCGGCGATCGCGTTGCGCCCGCGCAGGTAGCTACTCTGGCGTACCCCGCCGACTTCGTTGTACTCGCGGCCGCCGGCCCTGAGTTCGGCGAAGTACACCTGGCGGGCGAAGATCCGCTGCTGCTCGGCGGGCAGGCCGGCGAAGAACGCCTGGGCCTGTTCCGCGTCGCCGGCGAAGCCGAAGCGCTCGTTCAACCACTTGGCCAACTCGCTTTCGTAGGTCCTGACCACCTTGCCCGGCTGCTCGGCCAACGGGGTGCCGCCCTGCGCCAGGTTGGCCGGATCCAGGTAGCGCTCGAGGAAGGCCCGATAGTCGGCCCCCGCCGCGCCGGCCTGGAGCACGATATCGGCACCCGGCCGGCTGTCGCCCGGCACCACCGCGCCGAGACTGGTGATCGCCGCGCGATCCTCCATGAGAATGTTGCGCCCGGCGCTGATCTCCAGGGTACCGGGGCCGGCGACGTTGAAGTTGCCGTAGAGGATGTCGCGGCCGGCCTGGGCCAGCGAGAGGTCGTTGGGGTCGTCGTGGACGAAGAGGTTGCCGGTGAACGAGGCATCCGTACTGATCTGACTGGGAGCGCTGATACGCTGTCCCAATGGGGTTCCGGAGGCTACGATGTCGCGCCCGGCGCGCATCCAGACGGGACCCGCACCTTCATACCAGGTTTGCCCGGCGCGGTTCCCCGCCTGCTCGCCGAAACGAATCTGCGCACCGCTATTGAGCCCGACGATATCTCCTGTCAACGCATAGAAACGCGCCGGTTGCAGATCGCGCGCCAAGCTCGCAGCGCTATCGGGGCCGAAGTAGAACAGAGGCAATCCGCCAATGACGGCCGGATTCCCGTCCGGACTGCCGTTGCCGGCTATCGGGTTGAGCAGCGCGGCATCGGAGTAGCCGGCAAATGCCGGCGTCCAGATCGATGGCAGGTTCGCAGGATCGGCACCTGAGCGTTGCACCGAATAGCCACCGGCATAAATGGAGTCTCCAGCCAGCAACTCCAGTTCACCGTTGAGCGACGGTGCCAGTAACAAGGAGTAGGGAGTGGTCGAGACATTCAGGCTCACGCCTCCCATGTAACCGCTGGAAGGACCGAGATAGATACTTCCTTCCGGGGCCGCCGCACGTACTATCGATGGATAGATGAATCGCCCATCGCTAGGCGACAGGTTTCGGCCTGCCATGGGAATAGCGTTGGTTGCCTCGACCAATTGGGTGCTGGGCGTCAGGTTGCCGCCCGCCGCAAACAGATCGATCGAGGTGTGTGCAGTCCAGAGACTGAACCAAGCGATCCCGCCCCCTTGGTAGACGCTGCCATCGGGAGCCGTGAAGCCAACGGTATTCGGCACCCCCACCCTACCGGGGTCAGTCACCCCACCCAGGACCAGGTCGCCACGGGTTTCCAGACGCATGCCAGTATCTCCGGCCACCAGGGTGAGGCCACCCGTGGAGCTAGCCAGCGTCGGGCTGAACGCATCCCTGCTGCGCACTTCGGCGGGGTCCCGCAGTAGAGTGTCGTAGCGAGGATCGATGCCTCCCAGCGCACCACTGTACAAGCTCGCGGAACCGCGCAGATTGATGAGGGCCCCCTGCAGATCGTGAATGGTGCCGCCGCTGTAAAGACCGTCAAACCCCGAACTCGAGTAGGTCTGGGTAGCCCGCGCCTCCCGGCTCGGGTTCACCTCCCCGCCAATTCTCACATTCAGGTCACCGCCGCCGCCAAGTTGCAGCGCGCCGTCGGAGGTGAGCCGGCCAGTGCCGGCAACCGCCAAGACCAGTCCCTGGCTGCGCGGATTAAGGTTACCGGATGAAGGTATCGAACCATCTCCGCGTGGCGCGATATTGCCGGCATCACCTCCGGTTCGCATGCTGAGATTGCCGCCTCCCAGAGTGCCGAAACCGGTGAAGCCGACCAGATAGGGAGCATCTCCCTCCGCGCCACGCACATAGCTGCCGAAATTGACCCACCAGGCCGTCGGCACTCCTTCCCTGTCGGCGCTGCCCTGGCGCCAGAGCCAGTTGCCGACTGCAGCGCTGGGGGGCAAGGGGCGAATGGGATCGCTACTTGTCAGTTTCTCGGCCCATTGATCACCAACCACATCACCGCCAACGGCGATATCGAGGTTGCCGCCATGTTCCGGATACCAGGCCTGGTACTGGCTGGTTGAGAGCACTTCGTAATCCGCGCCACCGGCGCCCAGTACCGACCCATTGAACAGACCGCGAGGCTGATTGAATCCCGTCGCGACATCGGCGGCCTGCGTTCCGGCGGTATAGACGCCGTACGGCGACCATTGCGTAAGGTTACCGGCACTGGCCAGGTCAAGATCGCCAGTGCCGGTGCGCAGCACACTGAACAACTGGTTCTGCGGTGTGACCACGGTTTTGCCGAGATTCTCGATACACAGGGACGGATCGACACTGCACCACCACAGATCGCCCTCGCCGATCGCCGTACCAGCAGGCATGCCCAGGTAATTGCCGGGCGCCCAGGTCCAGCGGGGAGGCTCGGCACAATACGGCCCCAGCCCGCAGATCCATTCATTGCTCTCGTCGACCGGAGTTCCCGGGGTGATCCCCCAGTCGGTAGCCTGATCGGTGAACACCAGCCCTCCCGAGCTCTGTTCGATCTTCGCCTGATAGTGCGTATCGGCCAGGTTCAGGCTGGCCGAGGAGTCCGGACGCACCAGACGGTTGTCGGCAGCCGCGAGATCGGCACCGGCGACCAGGCGCATGGACCAGGACTGGCTACCGGCCGGCAGCATCTCGGCCAATGCCCAGTTGCGTCCCTGGCGGACACCGTCGCTGGGCCGCAACTCGATGAAAGGCGCATCGCCAGCCAGTACCACCTCGGTCTGCGAAGGGATCAGAGAACCACGTGCCAAGGCCAGCTCTCCATTGAGCAGCAGGACATTGGGTCTGCTGGGCCCCTCGCGCAGGATGCTCGGCAAGGGCACGCCCGCAGGCCAGGTCATCGCCTGCACGCTGGCCGGTGCCGCCAGCAGGGTACCGGCACCCAGCCGGCTGCCGACCTCCAGCGTCACCCCGTCGCGCAGCAGGCTGCCCGCGGCGTACAGCAGGTTGCCGGCGGCATCGTGGATGTCCGCTACCAGCACGCTGCCGGCGGCCAGGGTATAGGGCTGTTCGAGTACTGCCTCGGTGGCCAGACGGGTGCCGGCGGCCAGGGTGGTGCCCTTGATCGGCAGGTCGTAGTTGAGGGTGCGGCCGCCGAGGAACGCGGTACCGTCGCCGAGCACCACGCCCGGGCCGGGAACCACCAGGTCGCCGCCGAACGGCTGCACCCCCGGGGTGAGGATCCAGCCCTTGTCGTCCGGCGAGTCCGGCGGCGGCGCGAAGCCGTCGTTGATACTGCCGTAGAGGTTCAGGTCACCGCCGGCGCGCAGCACCAGCGCGCCGACCTCGCCGGAACCGTAGACCTCGGTCAGCGGCGTGTTCGGATTGAGGCTGGCGTAGCGGTAGCCGGACAGATCGAGATCGCCCTGCACCACCAGGTCGCCGTCCGCCGTTGCGCTGACGATCTCCACCCCTGGACGCAGGTGGAAAGCATCCGCGTAGGTGGCATTGGTCAGTCCGGCCAGCTTGCCGTCGAGCAACTCGCGGTTGGCCAGCGCCGCGGCGATGAACGCGCTGCTCTCGGCATGCCGCGCATCGAGGTAAGCCTGGTCGATCACCTGGTAGGGCCGCCCGCCGGCCGCCGGATCGTTGCCCCAGGGCGCATCGTCGTAACGCTGCACCGCGTTCAGGGCGATGCTGCCGGCGCCGCGGATGTCCAGCGCGCCGCTGGCATCGATGGCGATGTCGCCGGCGCTGACCCCGCCCAGGCGTGGCGCGTTCAACTCCAACGTGCCACGGGCGACGCCATCAACCTGTTCCGCTGGCGCCGCGGTGCCATGGCGCAGGTCGATGCGCGCGCCGCTGGCCAGGACCAAGGTGCCGCTGCCGGAACTCAGCTCGACCATCGCCCGGTTCGGGCTGTCGATGATCTGCCCGTAGCTGTCGCGCCGCAGCAGGCTCCCATGCGCATCCAGCAGCGCGTTGCCGCCCAGGCTCAGGCCGCGGCCACCGGCCAGGCGGATCTCGCCGACCTGCGCGCCGCTGGCGTCCACCGTTCCGCTCACGCCGAGCTGGCCATTGTCGAGGGACACCTCGATGCGATGCGCCTTCAGGCCGTCGCCGATCTGCAGGTCGCCTTGCTTGAGCTGGAAGCGCCGCGCGCCGAAGACCTCGCCCTGGTTCAGGCGCTGGTTCAAGGCGGTGAACTGCTCGCTCAGGCTGCCGCCATCGCCCAGGCGCTGGGCGCGGATCTCCAGCTCGCCACCGAGGAACGGCACGCGGGTGCCGCCGGCATCGTAGTCGCCGCTGGCGCCACCCAGTATGCGGCCCTGCAGGTCCACCACCCCGGCGTCCTCGGCCAACGCCACGGCGCTCAGGGTACCGCCGCGGTTGTTGCGCGCCGACAGGTCGATCAGCGAACCGGCGGCCTGGCGGATGTCGCCGGCGCGACTGCTCAGCAGCAGGTCGCCACCCCAGCTGTATTTATCCACATCGTTGAAGCTGGCCTTGCGTCCGGCCAGGTCGATGCGCGCGCCATCGCCCAGCTCCAGGTCGTCTTCGGCGCTCAGGCTCAGCTTGCCGCTGGGTAGCGAGACCGCGCTATCCAGGCGGATCTCGCGGGCGCTGAGGGACAACTCGGCACCAAGCCCGGCGGTGCCGCTGTCGAAGGTCACCGCGGCAGCGCCCGCCGGCGCCGCCAGGCTGAGGCTACCGCCGCTGCTGATCCGACTCAGCGAGCCGGCCTCGCCGGTCAGCAACGGCGTGCTCAGGCGCAGGTCGCCGCCACTGTAGCGCAGGCCTTCGCCGGCGACGTAGCCGTCCAGGCGCTGGTAGACCCGCAAGCTGCCCTTGTGGTTGGCGCTGATCCGCTCGCTGGCGTTCAGTTGCACCTCGGCGAAGCCCAGTGCCAGGCGTGCCTCGTCGGTCTCGCCGGCCGGCTGGGTATTCGCGCCGTAGCCCAGGGTGATGCGCTCGGCATCCACCCGCAGGGTTCCGCTACCGCTACCGGCGCCGCCGGCGACCGGTGCTGCGGCCGGCTGGCTGGAGCCGCTCCAGACCAGGCTGGCGGTGCGAATGCTGGCGACATCCTCGCCGGTGCCATGGCCGTAGATGGCCGGGGTGCCCAGCACCAGGTTGGCCAGGCTGGATTTGCCGGTGGCCGGGTCGTAGGTGTCGAGGCTGACGCTACCGTATATGTTGACCGCATCGCGGGCACTGAGGATCAGGTTTTCCAGGGCCGGAATACCCGCCCCGCGCTCGCCGCGCAGCAGGCGCTGGAGCACCGTCTGGTCCAGCGCCAGGCCGTTCGGCAACACGCCGCGAGCGGCCGCGTCGGCCAGCGACTGGCTGGAGCCGATATTGATCGTACTCAGCGCCAGGCTGAGATTGCGTGTCCCGTAACGAACGTTGTCGCCAAACGTCACCGTACCATTGGTGGCGATACCCAGAGTGCCCTCCGAATAGAGTTCGGTGTCGGCGCAGCCCGCCCCTTCCGCACAACCTCCGAGACGAACCGGTAACGAGCTATCCGCTGCGGGTGCCAGCAGGTTCAGCCATCCGTTGGACAAGAGCAGCAGGTTACGGCCGCCGGGTTGATAGATGAAACCATCGGACGAATCGTATGCAGTCTTGCCTTTCCCCAGAGTGCTGATGCCACTCCCGCCTTCAAGGGTGATATCCCTGCCAATGATCACCTCCGGTGCGGAAAGGTGCGCGCCCTTTCGCAGCACAACGGGAAAGAGCCGGTTGCTCCCGCCGAACTGGACGAAGTTTCCTTGCTCGCCGTATTCGACGTAGGGCAGCGTGCCAATGGCGATACGGCTGGCGCCTATTGCATTCAGATCGTCCGCAACCAACGACACGCCAGCGAAATCGGAGTCGGGCAGCCCACCTTCAGGCAGAATCTCGATGCCCGCCTCGGCATCCACGATGAGGCTGCCGCCATATCCGCTTTCTTCCGGCGTGAAGTCGACCTTCCCCTCGAAGCTCAGGGCGTTTTCCCGAAGCTCCTCATCCGCGCGCAATCCCAGGTAGAGGGATCTGGCATCCACTGGCAACATCGCTCTGGGGATGTTCTTGCGCGCGGCATCGGCGCGAATGAAATCCGCATAGCTCATTTCGTTGTACTGCGAGTAGCGGCGCAGCGTATCGGCGGAAGACAGGATGACCTGACGGCTCAGACTGTCGCGGATGGACGTGCCGGCAATCGACAACTGCCCGGACGTCGCCCAGGAGCCATTGCGCAACCCCTGCGTCGCCATGGGCGCGCCTTGCCCCGCCAGACCGTTGATCTCGACGCGGAAAGCGCCCGGCAACAGGGCATAGGTCGAAGGCAGCAAGGTGTAGGTACCGGCGGCCAGGCCGGGAACGCCATCCCCGATGGTGACCTGTTGCCCGACCAACGGCTGGATGGCGCCCGCCTCGCCGCCCAATGGCGCACTAACGGCCTGGTGTCCAGGCACGATGGCATACACCGGGTTGCTGGACAGCTCCGGCAGACGGAACCCATCATTGTCCTGCTGCACCAGGGGATGAAAACGCGCATCGGTCGAACCCCCTCTGCCGGAGATGAATCCAGCCCCCGCGAGTTCGCCGCCGCCGGACAGGTCCAGCCGCGCGCCCTGTTGCACATCGACCTCGCTGGCATAAAGGCCGACTCCCGCAACCAGTGTCCCAGCAGCGAGAGCGCCCCCGGCACCGGTCAGTTGAATGGGGACCTGGTTGACCAGATAGTTGATCCCATCGGTCGTGCCTCCATAGGGCATGACCAGCTCAGCGCCGCTAACCGAGGTCAGGCTACCCGGCAACAACCTTACCGTGCCCGGGGCACGATCCAGATTGCTGCCGAACTGGATGAGCCCCAGCGGCGCACGCACCACGCCACCCTGCTCGATATTCGATGCCATGAACGCCAGACTGCCGAATACCGACAGCGGAGTGTCCGGCAAGGACTCGCCGCTACGTTCGATAGCCAAATGCCGTTCGGCATCGAAGACAGCCTGCCCCCCCTCATCCAGTCCATACCCGGCATAGAGGGTCGAACTCGCTCCCGTCACCGGATAGAGTTGGGCCGCAGTCAGTTGCAGATCGCCGTGGGTTATCAAGCGCCCCGACGGATCGCCATTCTCTGGATAGTCGCCAGCGAAACGCAGGTCGCCCTCGCTGCGCAGCGTTACCTTCTCGAAACCTGGTCGCTGATAGCGGACAGCCTCTGCGTTGACCCCATTGATCACCCCGTCGCTACCGAATGACAAGCGCCCGGCGATATCCAGCAGGCGCCCGGCAGAAACCTGCAAGCGAACCTGCTCCGCTGTCGCGGTCGGCCCGTACGTGAGACGCGGACGAAACTCGCCAGAGGCCTGCTGCCCATACATCCCGATGCCGGAAAGGCGGACATAGGGCGCCTGCAACTTCACCTCGCTCGGCCCACCACCTGTGGCGGCTATCGTCCCCGCGTACAGATTCAGGCTGCGCCCCATCGCAAGATCGATGTTCCCCTCGAACGACAGCGGACCGTTGCTGAACAACGAAAGTTGGTCGAATCCGCCGCCCGTCAGCGACTGAGTCCCAACTCGGCTCTGGCCATAGCGCAGAGCCGAATCGTCCATTCCCGGTTGCAGCAAGGTCGGTAATCCCGAATCGGCGTGCCCTGCCGTCAGGATCAGCTCACGCATGGCCAATACCCGGTCATCCACCACAGTAAAACCTTGGTACAGGGGAGCGTCCGCAATGATCTCCAGGCTGCCGCCCGCCGCTCCCGAGCCGCCGGCTGCGGCGCGCAACGAGCCGTCTAGATACAGCCCATTGTAGGAACTGAGAGCGATGCGCCCGCCGTCGCCGGCCAGCAAAACCCTTCCCAGTCCCGGTACATCCAGCTGTGCCTGGCTGCCGGAGGCCTCCAGTCGTGCACCGGGGCGTACGATGACGAACGCATCCGCCGAGGTCGCGATCGCCTTGCCCGGATCGATCTCGCCGCCGATGACGATGCTGCCGCCGGACTGCACTTCTCCATAGCGGCGACCGCGCCCATCCAAGGCAGTGACAGCGCGGCCGGCAACATCCAGCAATGCCTGCTCTCCAATCCAGATGGAGCGAGCATGGGGCTGGCCTTGCGCCTTGGGCTGATTGTCCTGGGTAACGTCGAGCGCGCCGAACTGCTGCTGGCGCACGTCGATGCGTCCGCCCCAAGCGTTCAGAATGCCATCCAAGGTGATCTGTCCGGGACCGCGCAGGACGATGGCGCGCCCCGGATCGACCTCGACCAGCGAACCGCGCCCCAGCTCCAGCGTCTGGCTGGCGGGATCGAGCTGCCCGAGGATATTGCCGTCGCCGCCTGCCTGCAGGTACAGGTCCGCCCCTTCGCGTTGGACCAAGCGTCCGGCCAAGGCATCCTCTAGGTACAGCGGCGGTATCCAGGCCTCCAGCGCCTCTCGCGGCGCCTCGCCAGCCGCGACCTCGCCGGCCCCGCTGGCGAAACGGTAGACCGGCCGCGCGACCCGCACCTGGGCATCCTCGGCTACCCTCAATCCGGAGCGACCGACCACCCGGTAGCTGGCGAAGCCCTGCTGGAAGAAATCTTCGGCCAGTTGCAGGCTGCCATCCCCGAGGTCGCCGCCGCCGATCCGCACCTTGCCGCTCTGCAGCGACAGCGTGCCGGCGCCACTCGTGCCGAGACCATTCAATGTGCCGCCCAACTGCAATTGGCCATCGCTGGCCTGCGCCAGCCCGGCACTGGCGTGCAAGGCGATGTCGCCGCCGCGTCCGCCCAGTCGTTTGCCGTCGGCCAGCAGCGCCGCCCCGGACGACACGTCGAGCAGACTGCCCTGTCCCAGGCTCAGGTCGCCGCCGCTGCGCAGGGAAATCCGTCCGCCGTCGCGGTAGGCCAACGTATCGTTGTCCTCCGGCGCCAGCAGCAGGTTGCTCCACAAGCCGCTGGCATCCAGTCGTACACCATCGCCCACGCGCAAGATGCCGGCTTCGCGGCCGGCATCGACGAAACCATCGATCGTCCCGTTCGGGGAAATCTGCGCCAGTACGTTGCCGGCCTGCAGGCTGCCGCCATGAGCGGTGATGTCGGCGTCGATCGCCACGTCGTTGGCGAACAGGATCGCCTCGCCGCCATTGGCCAGGGTCAGCGCGCTGTCGACGCGGATGCTCTCGCCGGCCGCCACCTTCAGGCCGCCCAGCTGGAAGCCGTTGAGCAGTTCGCTGTCCAGGCTCAGGCGGCCCTGGCGCTCGGCGGCCACCGGAGCGTCCAGGGTCGGCTCCTCGGCCGCCACCTCGCCGGCACCGATGACCACCTGCTTGAGGCTGCCGGCATCGGCGCCGAGAGCGTACTCCAGCAGGCCGCTGCTCTTCACGTAGTAGGGGGTGTAGCGCCCGACGACCAGCTGCGCGCCGCGCGCCACGGCATTCTGCGACTGGTTGTAGCCGTCCAGGCCGGCCTGTGGCGCTTCGGTCTGCCGCTCGCCGCGATAGGTATCGCCGACCACCTGGCCGTCGAGCCGCGCATTGGCGCTGCCGATCACCAGACTGCCGGCGTCGCGGCCAACGCTGTAGCCGCTCTCGTAGCGCTGGGTCGGCGCGATCAGCGGATTGTAGAAATAACGGGTCTGGTCCCAGCGCTCGCTGTGTGCCTCGTAGCCGCGGTAGATGCCGTCGTAGAGCAGGTCACCCGGCGCCGAGCCGAGTTCGTAGAGGCGTCCGTCCGACCCCTTCAGCCAGGTCTGGCGGATGTAGCCGCCCTGCACATCGAGGGTTCCGCCGGACAGGTTGATCTGTGAACCGGCCTGGGTCACCACGTCGTTGCCGGTGAAACTGACGATGCCGCCCTGGGCCATCCACTCGCCCGCCGAGTGGCCCTGGGTGCCCAGGTAGCCACCGACCTCCAGCAGGCCGCCAGCGGTGTACCAGCGGTCGCTGGCATAGCCGTTGGTGCCGGCAGGCACCCGTACCAGGTCGCGCACGTCGACCCACACATCCTGGCTGTTCAGACCGCCGCCCTCGCGGTTGACCGAGGCGTCGCGCTGCTCGTTGCCGCGCACGTTGACCTTGATGTTGTTGGTCTCCATCGCCACCTGCACGCCTTGCGCGCCGGAGACATCGATCACCGCGCCGTCGCGCAGCAGGGCGCGCTGGCCAGCGTTGACCGCCACCTGGCCACCGCTGGCGAGGGTGATGGAGCCGTCGCGGAAATCGACGCTGCCGGCGGAGTCGATCTCCACCCGCGACAGGTCGCGGCGGTCGTCGTCGCCCCGACTGACGGCGGCACTGGAGCCGTTCAACGGCTTGAGCAAGGCCTCGCGCTGGCTGTCGAGGGCGGCGCTGCCGCTGCTATCCACCAGGATGGCGCTGGTGGCACCTTCGGCCAGGGTGATCCGCTCGCTGGCCTTCAGGTGCAGGGTGCCGCGGCTGTCCACCGAACTGCTGGAAAGCAATACGCCGGCCTGCTCCACCTCGCGGCCGCTGAGGCTGATATCGCCGGTGGCGGCCTGCACCAGGCCGCTGTTGCGCACCCGGCCGGCACTGCTGTCGGCGGCGAAGCCCGGCAGCACCTCGTTACCGCGGGTGGTGGAGGTCAGGTTGCCGTCGGTGCCCTGGCCACGGCGGATGACGAAGCTGTCGCCGGCGGACAGGACCGTCTGCCCCTTCGGTGTGACGATGCTGCCGGCGTTGTCCACCTCGCTGCCGAGCAGCAGGACGTAGCCGCCGCCCCTGGTCGAGCCGGACGGCGCTGCCGTACGCAACTGTGCGCCCTGCTCCACGCGCACGGCGCCGGCCGCGTCGGTGAAGGTCGGACGGCTGCCGGCGTTGTCGTAGTAGAGGCCGCGCTGACGGAACTGTTCGTCCGAGATGTTCGCCGCCGCCACCGTCAGATTGCGCACGTCCACCTGGCTGCTGCCGGAAAACACCACGCCGTTGCGGTTGACCAGCATCACCGTGCCGTCGGCCTTGATCTGCCCCTGGATCTGGCTGGGCCGCGCGCTGGGGTCGTTGACCCGGTTGAGCAGCGCCCAGTCGGCGTGCTGCTGGAAGTCCACGGTGGTGTTGCGGCCGACGTTGAAGGTCTCCCAGTTGAGCACCGCCTTGTCGGCGGTCTGCTCGATGCTCACCGTGGTCTTGCCGGCGGCCTGGGTCTGCACCGGTCCCTTGGCGTTCTGCCAGGCCTGCTCGAACGGCAGCGAGGCGTCGACCTTGAGGCCGCCCTCGCCGAGCCCGTCCGGAACATCCTGCGGGAGATTCAGCGCCGCCTGGCGTCCGGCGGCCTGGGCGGCCTGCTGGGCGGCAATGGCGGCGACGGTGTTGTTCAGGTTGGCCATCGAACGCTGCAACTGCTGGTTGACCCGCTGCTGCTGCGCCAGCGGCGGCGGCGCCCCCGGCAACTGCGCTCCCGGTCGCGGCGCCCCGGCAGCGCCGCCCTGAGCCGCGCCCTTGGCGGCGAACCAGGCGGCGCTGAACGGCTGCCCGGCGGCCTGGGCGCCCCCTGCGACCAGCAGCAGGGCGATGGCCTGGGCCAGCGGCTTCAGGCGCGGCGCGTAAAGCGCGCGGGAGGAACGGGCGGACGACGGCGAACGGGACGGCATGGCGAAGGGGTCCTTGAGCATGAAGTCGGTCGGGCGCCCGCAACGACGCCCGTTACTGGTAGACGGCCTGGCGGAGGGTGGGCCGAAGACTTGTCATGGAAAGTTCATGGAGCGGAGCGAGGAGCCTGGGCGAACGGAAACACGACGGCAGCCGGATTTCAGCCACCGTCATGACAGGTCACTCATGGACGCCCTTTGCCGTTGCAGACGGAGGGATTGTTGATCGCGAGGTTTTCGCTGGTACCAGTGATGAAGGCGCTCATGATGGCGCTCTTCCAGGAAGCGACCAGGGGTACGAAACGGTGGTCAGCTACCGCTCTATTTGTAGTGGTGCCGCCATAATGCTGGGTAAGGAAGGCACGCAGGTCGGCGGCAACAGTGGCATCCTTGTAGCACTGGCCAAAGACAAAGTTGGTATAGCCGACGATGGAGTAGCCTGCGTTCGGGTTGACGAAGACCGGTATCCACTTACTCGGATCGGCGCGATCTGCAGCGACACCCGGCGGAGCCACGCTACGAACAGCGATCACGCGATTGGCTAGAGTAGGGAGCAAGCCATTCACTCGCGCGATCTTTGAATTGTCGCTCAGGTCCACACCATCAGGCCCCTCATAGCCGATCGAGCCTGACACATTGTCGACGGCATTCCTGACACTTTCATAAGGCTGTACTGCCACCCAGTTGCTCGGCAGCGCACCGCCGGCCGGCAGACGGGCGTTCGTGAAGATCGAGTTGGTGGCGAAGCGAGTCGGGCAGACCGAGTTCAGGTGGCGGGTCAGCAACTCGGTGGCTCCACTGCCGCCCCGCTGGTAGACGATACGAATCGGCGTACGGTCGGCGGGGTTCCCCAATAGTTGCCCCCAAGTGACCTTGGCGCCGGAAAAGGCATCGCAGAGCTGGGCACTGGTCAGGTTCAGGTCGGTAATATCGGGCTTCTTGTAAGGAATGGTTACTGCGGTACCCGCCAATGGAATCTGGATCAGTGGACCATATGCGCCTCTATAGTTGGTTGAATAGGCGCTCAGTTCGCTGCTACTCAAGATCGAGTCACTACCAATGTAGTGGACGGTGCCGGTAGTAGCGCCAAGCAGCATGGGGTTATTCATCAGGAAAGCGGTCTTGCCAATGCCGCTGCCGCTTGCGGCATAGCTGAAGTTGATTGGCAGGATGCTGTCGGCAGAACCTTTGTACAACTTGGCCGGCATGGAAGCACCACCGCCGGTCACCGTAGCGCCCAGCGTTGTATGACTGGTCAAGAGCGTCAGAGCAACGACGCCAAACATTGGCTTGAGCATGAAAACCTCCTGGGTTCCCCACAAGAAAAAAGACCGGCAGCCATAGGGCTGCCGGTCCTCGTATCGACTCGCCTAGGCGAAGCGCTTACGGGCGGCCTTTGGTGTTGCAGACGTTGGTGTTGCCGATGGCCAGGTTTTCGCTGGTGCCGGTGTAGAAGGCGCTCACGATGGCGCTCTTCCAGGCCGGAGTCAGCGGGATGAAGCCATGGGCGGCAACTGCGGCGTTGGTGGTAGTGCCACCGTAGTGCTTGTTGATGAAGGCGCGGACGTCGGTGGAAACGCTGGCGTCCTTGTAGCACTGGCCGAAGACGAAGTTGGTGTAACCGACGATGGAGTAGCCGGCGCTCGGATTGGTGAACACCGGAACCCACTTGCTGGGGTCCGCACGGTCGGCGGCGTTGGCCGGCGGAGCCACGCTGCCCAGGGCAGTGGAAACGTTAGCCTGGGTCGGCAGGTTGCCGTTCACACGGGAAACCTCGGCGTTGCTGTTGATGTTCACCGCATCCGGGCTGACATAGCCGAGGGAGCCGTTGGTTGCCTTGACGGTCGACACCACGGTGGAAGTGGCGGCGACGCCAACCCAGTTGCTCGGCAACGTACCGCCGGCCGGCAGACGGGCGTTGGTAAAGGTCGAGTTGGTGGCGAAGCGAGTCGGGCAGATCGAGTTCAGGTGGCGGGTGAACAGTTCGGTGGTGCCGCTGCTACCGGTGCGATAGACGATGCGGATCGGCGTGCTGTCGGTGGTGCCCAGCAGTTGACCCCAGGTGGTCTTGGCGCCGGAGAAGGCGTCGCAGAGTTGGGCGCTGGTCAGGTTGAGCGTGGTGTTGCCGTCCTTGCGATAGGGCACGGTGACCGAGGTGGCTACCGACGGGATCTGGATCAGCGGACCGTAGGTGCCGTTGTAGTTGCTGTTGTAGGTGGTCAGTTCGCTACCGCTGAGGACCGAGTCGCTACCGGCATAGTGAACGGTACCGGTGGTGCCGAACAGCGAGGAGTTGTTGGTCAGGAAAGCGTTCTTGCCGGTGCCGCTGCCGGTCACGGCATAGCTGAAGTTGGCCGGCAGGATGCTGTCGGCGGAGCCTTTGTACAGCTCGGCCGGCAGGGAAGCGCCACCGCCGGTGACGGCCATGGCTTGGGCGGATACGAGGGCGGCCACGCTCAGCGAGGCAGCGATCAGAGAGCGCTTGAACATGAAGAATCTCCTTTCATCGTGGTGTTGGTACGTTGAGGAAGTCGTCTTGCATGAGGCGGCGCCGTGCTTGCCGGGCTTTGCATCCCTAGCCGGTCGAAGGGGCCGCTGGGGATAAAACTCGCAAGTTCCGGTGACAGATCGGGGAAAAAATCTCGGGAGCATCGAATTGTTTTCGCAGCCTTTCCTCGGGTGTTCGCAGGCTCTGCGCCGGGCCTTTTCGCGGGACCTGCGAGGTTCCGCGAGCGCCTCCCGGCGGCCGGCCCGCGACGGCCATGGCGCGCCCTCGGGGCAACCTCGCTGAAACATGCACCCGAGCCCTGGCGAGAGGCCACACGGGTTGATGACAGCGAGAGGAAGGCCTGCTTGCACAGGCCCCTCCCGTAGGGCGGATTACGCCAGCGGCGTTATCCGCCGATACCTCTCTTCGGAATACTGCTGAGACGCCCCATCCCCACGGCGGATAGCCGCGAGCGGTTAATCGCCCAGCACGGGAAGGGCTTGTTCAGGTACGGACTACTGGACCAGTTGGTTCATCTCGATGATCGGCATCAGCACCGCCATCACGATGGTCAGCACCACCCCGCCCATGACCACGATCATCAGCGGCTCGAGCAACGCGGTCATGCCCATGGCGCGGCGCTCGATGTCGCGCGACAGGGTCTGCGCCGCGCGGTCGAGCATCGGCGGCAGCGCACCGGTCTTCTCGCCGCTGGCGATCAGGTGGGTGAGGATCGGCGGGAACACCTGCCGCGTGCGCAGCGCCGAGGCCAGCGAGACACCTTCGCGAACCTGCGCGGTGGCCACCTCCACCGCCTGCGCGAGGCAGTCGTTGGCCAGCGTCTGGCGCGCCGCATCGAGCGCGCGCAGCAGCGGTACGCCGGCGCTGCCGAGGATCGCCAGGGTGGAGGCGAAGCGCGCGGTATTCACCCCGAGCACGAAGCGACCGAGCAGAGGCAGGCGCAGCACTCGCCGGTGCCAGCCGAGCCGCGCCTGCGGGTCGCGCAGGTACAAGCGCCAGCCCCAGTAAGCGCTACCGATGGCGCCGGCGCAGAGCCAGCCCCAGGCGCGCACGAAGTCGCTGGCCTGGAGCATCGCCCGGGTCAGCGCCGGCAGGTCCTGGCGCGCCTGGGAGAAGGCGCTGACCACCTGCGGCACCACGTAGCCGAGGAGGAAAATGACGATGCCGATGGAGACCACGCCGACCACCGCCGGGTAGATGAACGCGGTGAGGATCTTGCCGCGCAGGGCGTTGCGTTCCTCGATGTAGTCGGCCAGGCGCTCCATCACCTGGGCCAGGTCGCCGGACTCCTCGCCCGCAGCCACCAGCGCCCGGTAGATTTCCGGGAAGTCCCGCGGCCGTGCGGCAAGGGCGTCGGCCAGGCGCATGCCGCCGCGCACGTCGCTGCGCACGGCGCTCAGGGTCTGGGCGATGTGCTTGCGCTCGGCCTGGTCGAGGGTGGCGCTCAGCGCCGCCTCCAGCGGCAGGCTGGCGGCCAGCAGGCTGGCCAGCTGGCGGGTGGCCCAGGCCAGGTCGCCGTCGGACAGGCGCGGGGCGAACAGCGCGCCCGCCCCTTGCCCGGTCCCGCCGCCAGCCTGCTCGCGGACCTCCAGCGGGGTCAGGCCGCGGGCGCGCAGTTGGCCGAGGGCGCCACGCTGGCTGTCCGCCTCCAGGGTGCCGGTCTCGATCCGGCCCTGAGCGTCGGCGGCTTCGTAACGGAAGGTCTGCATCAGGCGTCCCGGGTCACGCGGAGGATTTCCTCCAGGGTGGTGGAGCCGCTGGCGATCCAGCGCTCGCCGTCCTCGCGCATGCTGCGCATGCCAGCCGCGCGGGCGGCTTCGCGGAGATCCTGCTCGGCGCGGCCCTGGTGGACCAGGCGGCGGATCTCGTCGTCGATCACAAACAGTTCGTGGATGCCGGTGCGCCCGCTGTAGCCGGTCTGGTTGCAAGCCGGGCAGCCGACCGCGCGCCAGCCGCCGTCCTCTTCGACCCGGCAATGCGTGCACAGGCGCCGCACCAGGCGCTGGGCGAGTACGCCAAGCATCGACGAGGCGAGCAGGAACGGCTCGACCCCCATGTCCACCAGCCGCGTCACCGCCGACACCGCGTCGTTGGTGTGCAGCGTGGCCAGCACCAGGTGCCCGGTGAGCGAAGCCTGCACGGCGATCTGCGCGGTCTCCAGGTCGCGGATCTCGCCGATCATGATGATGTCCGGGTCCTGCCGGAGGATCGCCCGCAGGGCTACGGCGAAGGTCATGTCGATGCGCGCGTTGACCTGGATCTGGCTGATCCCCGGCAGGTCGTACTCCACCGGGTCCTCGACGGTGAGGATGTTGCTGGTGCTGGCGTCGAGCCGCGCCAGGGCGGCGTAGAGGGTGGTGGTCTTGCCGCTGCCGGTGGGCCCGGTGACCAGCACGATGCCGTGCGGCTGGCGGATCAGGTTGTCCAGCGGCGCCAGCACGCCGGGAGCCATGCCCAGGGTCTCCAGCCTCAGGCGTCCGGCCTGCTTGTCCAGCAGGCGCATCACCACCCGTTCGCCGTGGCCGGTGGGCACGGTGGAGACGCGAATGTCGATCGGCCGCCCGGCTACCCGCAAGGCGATGCGGCCGTCCTGGGGCAGGCGTTTCTCGGCGATATCCAGCTGCGCCATGATCTTGATCCGCGACACCAGCGCCGCGTGCAGCGCCTTGCGCGGCGCGACCACGTCGCGCAGGGCGCCGTCGACGCGATAGCGCACCACCGAATGGGTCTCGAAGGGCTCGATGTGGATGTCGCTGGCCTCATCGCGCGCAGCCTGGGTCAGCAGCGCGTTGATCATGCGGATCACTGGCGCGCCATCCTGGGTGTCGAGCAGGTCGGTAACCTCGGGGATATCGTCCATCAGGCGGTCGAGGTCGACCTCGCTCTCCGCCGCGCCGACCACCGCCGCGGCGCTGCCGGTATCGGAGTAGGCGCTGGCCAGCAGGGTGTCGAGTTCGTCGTCGCGGACGCTCTCCAGGCTGGCCAGCGCATGCCGCTGGCGCACCTCGCTGATCGCCCAGCCGGGCGTGCGCGGGCTGACCAGCAGGGTCGCGCCATGCTCGCCCGGCCGCAGCAAGGCGCGCTGCGCCTTGGCCCAGGCGTAGGGCAGCAGGCTCATAGCGGCGCCGCCTCGCCCAGCGGTACCGCGCGCAGCGGCCGCGGGCTCGGGCGCAAGTCGTAGGCGGCCTGCGGGATGCCCTGCTGCGTCGGCGGCAGCACCGGAGCCTGCATGTCGCCGACGCTCCAGTCGTGGCGCGGCTGCACGCGCTGCTGGGCGCGGCGGATGAAGTCGTAGCGGTTGAGGGTGATGCTGCGGCCGGCGGCGGCGTCGCGGACGATGTAGGGACGCAGGAAGACCATCAGGTTGGTCTTGGTCCGCGAGCGCTTCTGGTAGCGGAACAGCGAACCGACGCCGGGGAGGCTGGAGAGTCCGGGAACACCGTCGGTGTTGTCCTGCACGTTGTCCTGCAACAGGCCGCCGAGGACCATGATCTGGCCGTCGTCGAGGAGGATGCTGGTATCGATCGCGCGCTTGTTGGTGACCACCCCGGCGGCGGTGCTGGCGCGCTCGTCGACGCTGCTGACCTCCTGGTAGACGTCGAGCTTGACCGTTCCTCCCTCGGAGATCTGCGGACGGATGTTCAGCTTCAGGCCGACGTCCTCGCGCTGGATGGTCTGGAACGGGTTGTTGCTGGTACCGCCGCCGTCGGTGACGTACTGGCCGCTGACGAAGGGTATGGTCTGGCCGACCATGATGCTCGCCGACTCGTTGTCCAGGGTCAGCAGGTTCGGGGTCGACAGGACGTTGGTGCCGCCGCGGCTCTTCAGCGCCCGGGCGAGCACCTTGAGGTCGAGGATCTTGCCGATCCCGGGGATGTCCACGGTGCCATCCACCAGGCCGATGTTGAGCCCCTTGGGCAACACGTCGATGGTGTTCTTGCCGGCCGTGTTCAGCGCCGACTGGCCGAAGTTGACCCCGCCGAACACGCCGTTGCCGCCGAGGTTGCCGGCCTGCCACTGGATGCCGAACTCGCTGGAGTCGTCTTCGCTGACCTCGACGATCAGGCTTTCGATCACCACCTGGGCGCGGCGCTGGTCGAGCAGGTCGATGACTTCGCGGAGGTTGCGGTACAACGGCTCGGGTGCGGAAATCAGCAGGGTGTTGGTGGTGGCGTCGGCCTGTACGGTGACCCCGCCGGCGGAGAACGCCGAGTTCTCCTCGCCCATCGCACCGGGTCCGGCGCCGCCCTGGCCGCTGCCCATCGCACCATAGGCGCCGCCGCTGCGGTTGCTGCCGCCCAACCCGCTGGAACCGCTGCCCGTGGTATTGCCGCTGCTCCCCAGGCCCTGGCTACCAGTACCGCTATTGCCGCCACCGAGCATGCCGCCGCCGCTCAGGCGCGCGCGCTGCTGGTCGCCCTCGTTGCCCTCGCCGCCGCTGTCGCCGGTGATCAGCCCGCGCAGGGCCTGGGCCAGGCGGGTCGCCTGGGCGTTGCGCAAGTAGACCACATGGAGGTTGCCGGGATTGCTTTGCACGCTGTCCAGCTTGCCGATCAGGTCGCGCGCCAATTGCGTGCGCTCTGGGCTCGGCGAGCGGATCACGATGCTGTTGGAGCGTGGGTCGGCGAGCACCACGGTCTTCTGGCCCTGCTCGGCGCCGCCGCTGCCCTGGCTGTCGAGCAGTTCGGAGACGGTGCTGGCGATGTCCACCGCGATGCCGTTCTGGATCGGTACCACGTCGGTGTCGCTGGCGCTGGGGATGTCGATGCTGGCGATGATCCCGGCGACCCGGTCGAGGTTTTCCGCGTAGTCGGTGACCACCACGGTGTTGTTCCCCGGATAGGCATTGATCGGGTTGTTCTGCGCGACGATCGGGCGCAGTACCGGGATCAGGTTCACCGCGTTCTCGTAGCGCAGGCGGAAGGTCCGCGTGACCATGCCGTTGGCCGCCGGCCGGTCGGCGCCGTAGACCGGCCCGCCGAGCAGCTTGGCGTCGGCCTCCGGCACCACCTGGCTGACCCCGTCGACGTCGACCACGCTGAAGCCCTGCATGCGCAGGGCGCTGGTGAGCATGCGGTAGGCGGTGCGCGCCGGCACCTGGCCTTCGGAAACCAGGGTCAGCTTGCCCTTCACCCGCGGGTCGACCAGGAACTGCCGGCCGGTGGCGCGCGACAGCGCGCGCACCACCGCTTCCACCTCGGTATCGACGAAATTCAGGCTGACCGGCTGCTCGCCGAGTTCGGCCGCTGTCGCTGAGACCGGAGCCACGCCACCGGAGCGCGCCACGCCGCGTCCGGCACTCAGCGCGCGGCGGGCCTGCTCGGCCTGGGGCCGCTCGCGGACGTCGGCGCTGCGCAACGGCGCACCGGAGCGGACACTGCTCAGCGGCCGACCGACTTCCTCGTCGGCCGGGGGCACGCCGGGGACCTTCGGCGTCTCGCTACACGCCGCGACCAGCAGCGCGCCCAGCGCCACGCCCAGTACAGGCCAACGACGCCGGGCATGGTGGAAAGCTGATTGCCTCATGGGGAATCCTTGGGAGCGGAAGTCGACTGCAAATGGATCGAGGCGGACACCAGCCCGCCGGACAGCTCGTTCGAAGAGCCGGAGCGCTCCTCGGAAGGAGCGTCGAGACGCGTCACCTGCGCCTCGCTGACGCTCAGGCGCAACGCTGCCGGGCTGCGCGCCAGCCAGCGCAGCAAGGCCTCGCCGGACACGCTGGCGAAGTCCAGTTGCCATTGGCCCGGTTGCGGGGCGTCCAGTTGGAAACCGTCGAGTCCCTGATCGCGCAGGCTGCGACGGATCGCCTCGGCGTCCGCCGTACCGCTCAGGGTCGGACCGCGCAACGCCTCGACCTCACGCAACACGCCGTCCACCGCCGCAGCCTGCGCACGCAGGCGCGGCAGTTCGGCTTGCCAATGCTCGATCCGCGCCAGCGGCGGATCGACGAACACTTGCCAGGTCAGCGCCAGGCATAGCGCCAGGCCACCGCCGGCGAGAATCTTGCGCTCGCGCGGCGCCAGTTGCCGCCAGTAGGCCTGCAATCGCAGCAGCAGGGGACTCCAGCGCTGCGCCGGAGTATTCAGCAGGCCCGCCAGGCGCTTATTCATCTTCATCGGCAGCCGCCTCGGCAGTGCCACTGTCTGCCGCGCCAGCGGCCGGCGCTGGCGGCGCTTCCATGGCGCGCACCTGCCAGCCCTTGTCGGAGGCATCGGCCTGCAACCCGTGCTTGCCCAACTCGCCCTGCCAGGCAGCGGCATCGCCGCCTGGCGGTCCCGGCAGCAGCTCCAGGTCCAGTTCGCCGGCGTGGTAGTCCAGTCGTTGCAGGCGCCCGGCGAGGAACGGCATCGCCTCGCCGGCGCCATGCAGCAGCGCGGCCAGTCCCGGTGCGGCATCGCCATCGGCCTTGCCGGCCAGATAGGCGTCGCGTCGCTCGCGAGCCTGGCGCAGCGGATCGAGCACCACCGGCAGTTCCGGGAAGGCCTGCTGCACGCGTTGACTGCTCTGCCGTTGCAAGGACTGGCCCTGCTCGGCCAGTTGCCCGGCGTACAGGTTCAGACCGGCGACCCACACCAGCAAGGCCAGGGCAGCGCAGAACAGGGGCATCTTCCAGGTGCCGTTGCCGGCGCTCGTCGCCGGCGCTTTCAGCGCCAATCCCCACGGACTGGCGGGCCCGCTCCAGCGCAGCGCTTCGTCCAGCGCCTCGGCCCGCTCCAGGGCTGCGGAGCGCCACGCCGGTCGCTCGCCCAGCCAGAACAGCCGCAACTCCTGCGGGACCTCAGCGAGGCCCTGCTCCGGCAAGGGATGGACCACAGCGTCGCTCAGCGAGCGGCGCAACAGCAGATGGCCGTCCCACTCGCCGGCCACCCAAGCGTCATCGCGCAACGGCAGGAGGAACGGCGCGGCCTGCACCTCCCGCACGTCGAGCCGCAGCCGCTGTACGGCCTGCTCCAGCGAGGCCAGCGCCGACGCCTCCAGCCACCCCAAGGTCAGGCGCCCGTCGGCGCCGCGCGGGCCGTGGGCCAGGCGTAGCTGCGCCGGATCGCCGAGGACCAGCGCCTCGGCCGCACAGTTCACCGCGGCGGCAAGCTTCGCCGCAGGCAGCGCCGGCAGTTCGAGACTGACCAGGCGGCAATCGCGCGGATGCAGGAACAGCGCCACCGGCAACCCCTGGCGCCGCCGCGCCAGTTCCGCGAGCGAGACCTCGATTCGTTCCTGCACCGCGCCGCGCGCATCCAGGCGCAAACAATGCAGCGGCGCCGCCTCGGCGAACTCGCTCAGCGGCGGCAGCAGGCAACGCCAGGCGGCCTTCATGAGCCCACCCTCATCCAGTTGACCGCCGTGCTTTCACCGGCCTTGCGCTGCACCAGGGCTTGCAGGCGCACCTCTTGCCGGTCGCGCCGGGCATAGGCGGTGAGCAGGAACCAGTCGCTGGTGATCCCGACCTTCACCGACTGCGCCTGCAATTGCGGCATGTTCAGGCGGTTGACGAAGTCGCCGCGATTGAGGAACCAGCGGCCCCGGTCGCGCTCGCCGAGCACCCGCCGCGCCTGGTCCAGCCCGAGGCCGGGGACACAGGCGGCGAGCACTTCGGCGCGCGCGGTGTTGCCGTTGATCCAGGTGGTTTCGGGCAGGATGGTGACGTAGGGTCGCAGGCGTTCCAGGGTCGCCGGCGGAATGCCCAGCCGCGCCAGGTCGTCGAGACGCCTGAGCGCCGGCATGCGCGCCGGAAGCGCACGCAACACGGCGCCCGGCGAAGTCTCGCGGCCGCTGTCGAAGCCTGCGGGTTGCGTCTCGGCCGGCGGCGCTTCGGCGGGCAGCCGTGCATAGGAGGCGAGTACCCGCTCGACGATCAGCCGCGCCTCCTTCGGGCGCACGCCGAGCAGACCGGCGAGGCGTTCGAAGTTCGCTTGCTCCTGGAGATCGGGGCGCTGGTCGACCAACAGGTTGCGCAGGTTGAACTTGCCCTGCTCGTCTTCCAGTTGGCCGTTGAACGGCAATTCGGCGCTGCTCAGACGCAAGCCACGCATCGGTTGCGCCCAGCGCTGGTCAAGGCGGGTCAGCGGGTCGCGGCGGCTGTCCTCGAGCAGCAATTGGCGGCTCCATTCCAGGCCGCCGCGCAGCATCCAGCCGGCCTGGATGCGTAGCTGCTCGCTTTCCAGGGCGCGGATGAATGCGCTCTGGCGGGCGATCAGGCCGGCGGCTATGACCGCGACCACGGTGACGATCAGCAGCGCGCTGATGATCGCCATGCCGCGCTGGCGATGACCGTTCATGGCGCGCTCAGAGCTGCCAGGAGCCGATGTCGGCGTTGATGCCCTCGCCGCCCGGCTGCCCGTCGGCGCCGAGGGAGAACACGTCGATCTCGCCGTTCACGCCGGGATTCAGGTACTGGTAGGGCTTGCCCCAGGGATCGTTGGGCAGGCGCTCCAGGTACGAGCGCCAGTTGCTCGCCGAGGCATCGGCAGGGCGCTCCGCGAGCACCTTCAAGCCCTGCGCCTGGCTCGGATAGCGGCCCTGGTCGAGGCGGTAGAGCTTGAGCGCCTGCATCAGCCCGGAGATGTCCTGGCGCGCCGCGGTGGCGCGGGCCTGGTCGGGACGGTCGAGCACCTTGGGCACCACCATCGCGGCGAGGATGCCGAGGATCACCACCACCACCATGATCTCGATCAGGGTGAAGCCCCGCTGTCCCCGATGTCCTTTCGGGCTGGAGCTGAACTGCACGACATCCATCTCGACACTCCTCGGCATGGTTCGATTCGCCGCGGATTGTTTCAGGAAGATATGTCAACGATATTGAAAATCCTCGGGTGCGCCGCTCTTCCGGAGGCGCCCGCAAGGCCCTGGAGCCGGGCTTTCCGGCAGGCGCCGGGGATGGCTCGCGGGGGCGCCCTCCCGAGCTTTTGTCAGGGATCGGTCAGATTTCCCGGCTAGCCTGGAAGTCCCCTTTCGCCGACCTTTCCGCGATGTCCACGCGCCTGTCTTCCCGCGGTTTCACCCTGATCGAAGTGCTGGTCGCGCTGGCCATCGTCGCCATCGCCCTGGCCGCGGCGATCCGCGCGGTGGGCCTGATGACCGACGGCAATGGTCTGTTGCGCGACAAGTCGCTGGCCCTGCTGGCAGCGGAGAGCCGGCTCGCCGAGCTACGCCTGGGCGTCGGCACGGCTCCGGGAAACAGTGATTTCGAATGCTCCCAGGGCCGCCTGCGGTTGTACTGCGAACAACGCGTCGAGGCCACCGACGACCCCGCGCTACTGTGGGTGGAAATCCGTGTGCGCACGCAGCGCGAACAGGCGGTGCCGCTGGCGCGCCTGAACACCCTGCTGAGCCGCTCCCGGTGATCTCAACCGCGCTTGAGGGTATCCAGCGGCGGCGGTTCGGCGAGCCGCTGCATGGCCACCCGGCGAACCTCGCCGTTCTGCTCGATGAGTACCGCGTCGGCCTCTATCCGCCGCACCTTCGCCGCACGTGCCAGGACCTCGCCCTCGCGATAGGCCTGGGCCGGCGCGCCGTTCACCGAGAGGATGGCGATCGCCGCGGGACCACCGCTGATCAATCCCGCCAGTTGCACCTCGACCTCACTGGAAGGCGTCGCGAACCAGCGTTGAGCGGCGCCCTCGCCGCTGGGCGGCGGAACATCGGCGACCTCGGCCTGGACCACGCCGGGAATCGGCGCCAGCAACAGATAGCCCCAGAACAGCAGGCCGGCGAGGATCGCCAGCACGGCGGCGAACTGGACCAGGCGGGGCGGATCGATACGGGGCATGGCCGGCATGGCGGGCTCTCCTGGCGTCTGGGCGACGGGCGCCACGAACGGCGCCCCGGCACCAGCCTAGCGCGGAATTCTCTCCGTTATGTTTCACACGCCGATCATCTTCGTCGGGCACTCTGGAAACCTCTCTCTTCGCGGAGCGGCATCCGGTGAGGCGACCCCGGCAAGGCGGTTTCACCCTGATCGAACTGATGGTGGTGCTGGTAATCGTCGGCATCGCCACGGCGGCCATCAGCCTGAGCGCCCGCCCCGACCCGACGGGCCTGCTGCGCCAGGATGCCGCGCGCCTGGCGCGGTTGCTGGAAATAGCCCAGGGCGAAGCGCGGGTACGCGGTACGCCGATCCTCTGGCAGCCCAGCGCCAAGGGCTATCGCTTCAGCCCGCAGGCCTATCGCGGCAAGACCGACGCCTTCGCCGCCGACACCGAATTGCGCGCGCGCGACTGGCAGGCCGCGCCGCTGCGGGTCAGCGTGCGCCCGCCGCGACCGGTGTTGCTGGACGCCGAATGGATCGGCGCGCCGTTGCGGATAACGCTCTCCGACGGCCAACACAGCGTCACCGTGCTGCGCGAGGCGAACGGCCATGTCCGGGTACGCTGAACGCGCGACGACGCGGCGCCGGCAAGCCGGCTTCACCCTGATCGAGGTGATGGTCGCGATCATGCTCATGGCCATCGTCAGCCTGATGGCCTGGCGCGGCCTGGACAGCATCGCCCGGGCCAGCGCGCACCTGGAGGACAGCACCGAGCAGGGCGCCGCGCTACTGCGCGCGCTGAACCAACTGGAGCGCGACATCGCCCTGCACAGCGCCATCCGGGAGGAGACCGGCCTGCCCAGCGGCGACGAGCCGATCCGGGCCGGCGACAGCCTGCCGCCCGGACTCGCACTGAAGCGCCTGAGCGAGATCCCATTGCGCCTGGACATCGTCCGCGCCAGTACCGAGCCAGGCGCGCCGCTGCAGCGCGTGCGCTGGTGGCGACAGGGCAAGGTCCTCTATCGCGCCGCCTCGCCCAGCGGCGACCGCCTGCCGTTGCCGCCGCTGGCGGAGCGGGTGGCTGTGCTGGACGACGTGAGTCGGTTCGAGATCCGTGCCTGGGTGCCGGGAAAGGGCTGGACGCGCCTGCCGGCACGCAGCAAAGTCCGCGCCAGCGGACTGGAGATCAGCCTGGCGCGGGTCACCCGCAACGGCGTGGAGCGCTATCGACGGGTGGTGGCCCTGCAATGAAGCGGTGGCTCAGCCGAGCAGCACCACCCCGCCCGGCAGGCGGGTGACCTCGATGCCATAGGCATCGCGGATCAGGGTCGCCACGTCGGCCAGTTGATCGAGGCTGAAACGGGCCTGGACCCGGCGTCGGCCAAGGGCCTTGTCCAGCAGCAGGAGCATGCCGGGACGGTAGCGGTTGATTTCGTCGATCACCGTGGCCAACGGTACGTCGTTGAACACCAGCATGCGCTCGCGCCAGGCCATCACCTCGGCAACGTCGAAAGGCACCGGCGGACCGTTGCGTCGCTCGTCGAAGGTCAGCTGCTGGCCGGCCTGGAGGTCCAGGCGCTGGCCGAGGTGTTCGAGCCGCACGCTGCCCTCCAGGCAGGTCACCACGCAGACGTCACCGCTGCTGCGCACGTTGAAGCGGGCCCGGCTGGCGCTCAGCCAGGCGCTCCCGGCCATCACCCGCAGGCTGCTCTGCGGCGGGTGGCTGGCGATGATCTCGGCCTCGCCGCCGAGCAGTTCGATGGTTTCCTGCTGCTCTTGATTGCGCCGCACGTTCAGGCGGGTGCGGGTGTTCATCTCGATCCGCGTCTCGCCGCTCACCTGCACCTGGCGTTGCTCGCCGACCGCCGTGACGTAGTCGGCGCCGCCCAGGCCATGGTCGAGCAGCGACGGGCGCAAGACGAACAACGCCACCGAGGCGGCCAGCGCACCGCCGACGAACCAGCGACGACCGAAACGCCTCGGCGCGATCTGCGCCACGGCCGGCGGCTCCAGCGGCAGAGCGGCGGCACTGCCGAGTGCCTGCCAGAGATCGCGCGCCTCGACGAACGCTCGCAGGTGTTGCGGGCTGCGCGCACACCACTGGCGGAAGGCCCGCGCGTCGCCCTGGGTGACGCGTCCGGAGGTCAGGCTGATCACCCAGGCGTGCGCTTCGTGGCGAAGGTCGCCGGTTTCATCGGCGGCGGAGTCTGAGGCTGTCATGACTGTGCTGTACGGACACCGGAATGGCTCATGGGATGGATATGGCGGCGGTTTTCCACCTGCTTATGCTTATGACGGTTTTCCGGCCCCGGGACCGAACCTCTGGATGACTTTTCTTTCCAGGCGCTCCGCGCAGAACCACAGGGCGGCCTTGAGTTCCTTCTCCACGGTGCGGGTGGAAATGCCGAAGCGACGGGAGATTTCCGCATGCGGCATCTCTTCCAGGCGCGAGGCGATGAGAATCTGCCGACGCCGCGCCGGCAGTTCGCAAAGCGCCTCCAGCAGGCGACGGATCTCGGCGTGACCGCCGACGATGCGCTCCGGGTCGAGGCCTTCGTCGGCCACCTGCAACAGCTCCGCCACCTCCTCCCCGGTGAGCAGGCGGGCGTCGCCCTCGCGGCGGTCGGCGGCAATGTTCAGGGCAATACGGAACAGGTAGGCCTGGGGCTTCTTGACCTCCAGGGCATCATCCAGCCGGTCGACTCTCAGGTAGGTTTCGTGCAGCACGTCGCACGCCAGGTCCTCGGAGCCCAGGCGCCGTTTCAGGCGCGCCTTGAAG
The DNA here is from genome assembly GCF_001457615.1 of Pseudomonas aeruginosa. Classification (GTDB taxonomy): domain Bacteria; phylum Pseudomonadota; class Gammaproteobacteria; order Pseudomonadales; family Pseudomonadaceae; genus Pseudomonas; species Pseudomonas aeruginosa. The sequence continues at coordinate 4,816,873 of NZ_LN831024.1, forward strand.
TCGTCGTAGGAGGCGAGGAACAGCTTCACCATCGCGCTTTGCCGCGAATCGCTCATGACCCTCCCACTCCCTCCGTCAGCTTGCATTCCATGGCCTTGCCCGTCGTCTTCGGCAGCAACAGGATGGTCAGCGGCTGGGCCAGCGTAGCGGGCGTCGCCTGCATCACCCGCACGCCGCGCAGGCTTTCCACCAGGGCGCTGTCCCGCTGCGGGTCGCCGGTCGAACCGAGCAGGCGACTGTGGCGAACCTCGCCGAAGCGACCGATCCAGAGTTGCAGCACCGCGCGATAGGTACCCGGACGAGTGCGCGGCGAGCGGCACAACTGTTCTTCCAGCGCCGCCTGGACCGCTCCCGCGTAGCGCCGATCCAGCGGCTGCTCGACCTTCGGCATCTCTGCCGGCAGCGGCGCAGCGTTCCTGACGGCCTGCGCCGGCAGCAGGGTGAACGCTTCCTGGCTGGTGTAGCGCGCCATCAGGCCGGTTCCGCCGAGCAGTCGGGTCAGGGCGTCGCTGGCGGTGAAGCGCCCCTGCAAGCGGGCCGAGCGCCGTCCACGGGCCAGTTCGCCATCCACCAGAACCGCCATTCCCGTCACCCCGCTGTAGGTCACCAGCGCCGATGCCAGGCTCTGCGGAGGAATATCGAACGCGTGCACCGCCAGGCGCAACGGCGGCCTGCCGCCATCGCCCGGCACGGCGCCGGACGCCGGCAGCAGCATGCCGAGACCGAGCAACGACACTGCGCACGACCTTGCCACCCCGAGGATCGACATCAACGGATTCCAGTCCGAACTACCCGGTTCAGGCCAGATGGCCATCACCCAGGAGGGACATCCTGATGGCACTGTGTGACTGTGGTGTGACGGTACCTGCGGTGACATGTTTTCACCGATTGCCGTATAAGCGGGAAACCACCATCCCAGCGCGGGAGAATCGCCATGCACCGTTCATCGCAGGTTCTGCCGGCCCTGATCCTGGGCCTGGCCATGAACGCCACCCTGGCCGACGAGCCGACGCCGCCGGCGAACTGCATCAACACCGAGGTCAACGGCTACCAGGCTTTGTCCTATGAATGCCTGAGCCAGCAGATGGCCGATCCTGACAGCGCGGCCAGGGCCCGCCGCGAACAGGAGCTGGATTCCGCCGCCATCGTCCGGCGTCCGCCAAACCAGCTCGGCCTGTACAACCAATCGGCGACGCGCATTCGCCTGGGCACCTCGTTCGGCAACTCAGTGGAAGCGCAGCGGCCGCCTCGCTAAGGGCCTCCGCAGGTCCGCGCTCCTGGCCGGCGGCGCAAGACAAAAAACCCCGGCAACCAGGCCGGGGCAATCGTCGTCGGCGAGGTTGGCCGCCGATCAAAGGACAAGGAACGCCCCTCAGGCGAAGGTACGCTCCAGCAGGTCGCCGAAACGATTGAAGGCATCGCTGGCGCCCTTGGCGGCCAGGCGCTCTTCCTCCTCGTTCAGCTCGATGCCGTCGAGGATCGCCACGAAGCTCTTCCAGCCTTGCGCGCGGCCGCCTTCCGGCTCGGCCAGATGGCGGGCGCCGAAGTTCTCGTCGAGTTCGAGCGCGGCGGCTTTTTTGAACAGGAACGCAGCGCCCAGCTTCGAACCTTCGGAAACGAACAGCCAGCCCAGTGCCTCGGCCAGGCTCAGGTCGGCCTCGCGCACGCTCTGGTCGCCCTCCGGCACCGGATGGCCGAGGTCCGCCAGGTCTGCACGAGCGGCGTCGTCGCGGGCGCGGGAAGCCAGGCCGGGGAACAGGCGGGCCAGCGCTTCGTTGCGATAAAGCGGCTCCAGGTCATGCTGGAAGAGGTACTGGGCGGCGACGAAGCGGGCGAAATTGTCCCGGCTGGCGAAGGGTTCCTTGCTCTTCACCAGGCTCTCCAGGCGCTGGTGCGGCTCGTTGGTCAGCAGGTTGAGGCGTTGCGAACGCAGGTTTTGCCGAGTGGATTCAGGGGCCAGGGTATCCATAGGGGAATTCCTTTCGAGGGACGGAACGCACTGGGCCGACATAGCATGCCCAGGATCAATAACGATTCTCAATTATATTCGTTATTGAATCTCAATGTCACATGAAAGGATGCCGACCGACTGCCATTGACCAGAAAAGGACTACAGCAAATACTGTATTTACATACAGCATTCGAGTTATTTCCTTGGCCTCCCTTTCATCCGTAGCCGACATCACCCCACCCGCAGCCGTCGCCGGACGAGGCAATGGCATAGCGCTGAGTGCGCTGCTCGACGCACGTAGGATCTGGAAAGGCCAGTCCGCTATACCGGCCGGTGCTTCCCAGCCTACCGGGCATGTGCACCTGGACGCACTGCTGCCCGGCGGCGGTTGGCCGGAGCATGCCCTGAGCGAAATCCTCCATGCCCGCGACGGTGTCGGCGAACTGCAACTACTGATGCCGACCCTCGCTCGCCTGACCCAGGCGCAACGTCGCGTCGTCCTGGTCGGCGCACCTTACGTACCTTATCCGCAGGCCTGGCTGGCCGCCGCGGTCGACCTGCGCCACCTGGTCCTCTTGCAGGCCAGCGGACGCGACGCCTTGTGGGCTGCCGAACAGTGCCTGCGCTCGGGCAGTTGCGCCGCTGTGCTGTGCTGGCCGCAGCAGGCCGACGACCGCGCCCTGCGCCGCCTCCAGGTCGCCGCCGAAAGCGGCCAGGCCCTGGGTTTCGCCTATCGTCCCCTGCGCGAAGCGGTCAACCCTTCGCCGGCAGCGCTACGCCTGTGCATCGAAACCCGCCCCCCACGCCTGCGCATCCTCAAGTGCCGGGGCGGCCTCGCGCCGGCGACCGCCCTGCCAGCCAGCGCCTGGCAATGAGGCGGCCATGCTCTGGGCTTGCATTCTCCTGCCGCAACTGGCCATGGACAGCGCGCTGCGTCAACGGAACAATCCCGACGCACCGCTGGCGCTGCTCGGCGGCCCAGCGCAGCGCCGGCAGTTGCAGGCGGTCAACCCAGCGGCACGCGCGCTCGGCCTGAAGCCCGGTCAATCGCTGATCGCCGCCCAGGCCCTGAGCCGGGACTTCGCCACGGCGGAATACGACCTCGCCGCCGTGGAGCGCTGGCAGGCCTTCCTCGCCGCCTGGGCCTACGGTTTCAGCTCGCAGGTCAGCCTGCACTATCCGCGCGCGCTGCTGCTGGAAGTGCAGTCCAGCCTTGCCCTGTTCGGCCCCTGGCCACGCTTCGAGGCCCGCTTGCGCAAGGAACTCACGGCGCTGGGCTTCCGCCATCGCCTGTGCCTGGCGCCGAACCCGGTGGCGGCGAGGGTCCTGGCGAACAGCCACGACGGCCTGGCCATCGAGGACGAGACAGCGCTGCAACGCCAGTTGTCCGCCCTTCCGCTGGACCGCCTGGGACTCTCGCGGGAGCTGGCCGTCGCCCTCGGACGCATGGGACTGCGCCATCTGCGCCAGGTCCTCGAGTTGCCGCGCGCCGCCCTGGCCCGTCGCTTCCCGGCCGAACTGCTGTTGCACATCGACCGCCTCTGCGGCCGCAGCCCGCTGGCGCTGGAGCACTACCGGCCGCCGGACACCTTCGACCTGCGCATCGAACTCAATTTCGACGTGGAATCGCACCAGGCCCTGCTCTTCCCCCTGCGACGGCTGAGCGCCGATCTCGCCGCCTTTCTCGCCGGACGCGACAGCGGCGTGCAGCGCTTCACCCTGCATCTAGAGCATCACGGGCGCGCCGACAGCCAGGTCACGGTCGGCCTGCTCAGCGCCGAACGCGAGGCGGCGATGCTCTTCGAACTGACCCGCGGCCGTCTCGAACAGCTGCAACTGCCCGCCCCCGTGCATGCCGTGCGCCTGGAGGCCCGCGAGCTGCCTCCTTTCACGCCGCAGCACCGCGAACTGTTCGACGAGCGCCCACAGCAGTATCTCGGCTGGGAACAGTTGCGGGAACGCCTGCGCGCGCGGCTGGGCGACGAGGCGGTACAGGGCCTGAGCGCCGTCGCCGAACACCGTCCGGAGCGAAGCTGGCGGCCGCACAGCTGCGACAGGGCGCAATCGCCGGCAGCCTGCGGCCTCCGCCCCGGCTGGCTGCTGGCGGAGCCACGCCCCCTCGGCGAGGCCTTGCCCACCGTGCTGGCCGGCCCGGAGCGGATCGAGTCGGGCTGGTGGGATGGCGAAGACATCCGCCGCGACTATTACCTGGTGGAAACCCGCAGCGGACAACGTGCCTGGGTCTATCGCGAGGTCGGCAGCGAAGGGCCGCTGTGGCTGCATGGCTGGTTCGCATGAGCGCCTACGCCGAACTGCATTGCCTGTCCAACTTCAGTTTCCAGCGCGGCGCCTCCAGCGCCGCGGAACTCTTCGCCCGTGCAGCACGCCTGGGCTATCGGGCCCTGGCGATCACCGACGAATGCAGCCTGGCCGGTATCGTGCGGGCCTGGCAGGCGGCGCGGGAGCATCAGGTACAACTGATCATCGGCAGCGAAATCCGCCTCGAACAGGGGCCCAAGCTGGTCCTCCTGGCGGAGGACCTGGAGGGCTACCAGAACCTCTGTCGCCTCATCACCCGCGGCCGGCGACAAGCCGACAAGGGCCACTACCGGCTGCTGCGCGAAGATCTGCAACAGCCGCTCGCCGGCCTGTTGGCGATCTGGTTGCCGAACGACCATGGGGACGAGCAGGCTGCCTGGCTCCGCGAACGCTTCCCCCAGCGCCTTTGGCTGGGCGTCGAGTTGCATCGCGGCGCCGATGACGATGCCCGCCTGGACAAACTGCTCGCGCTCGCCTCGCATCTCCGGCTACCGCCCGTGGCCTGCGGCGACGTCCACATGCACGCCCGCGGCAGGCGAGCCCTGCAGGACTGCATGACAGCGATCCGCAACCATCTGCCGGTCAGCGAGGCCGGCGCCTATCTCTTCCCCAACGGGGAACGCCACCTGCGTACCCTGGAGGCCCTGCAGGGGATCTACCCGCAAGCCCTGCTGGCGGAAACCCTGAAGATCGCCGAACGCTGCCGGTTCGATCTGGAACAGCTGAAATACCAGTACCCACGCGAATTGGTACCGGCCGGACACGACCCGGCGTCATGGCTCCGCCATCTCACCGAACAGGGCATCGCCAGGCGCTGGCCGAACGGCGCGAGCGCCAAGGTCCGCAAGCAGATCGAGAGAGAACTCGAGCTGATCGCCGAACTGGGCTATGAAAGCTATTTCCTCACCGTGCAGGACATCGTCGCCTTCGCCCGGGGCCGGGAAATCCTTTGCCAGGGCCGCGGCTCGGCGGCCAATTCGGCAGTGTGCTTCGCCCTCGGCATCACCGAGCTGGACCCGGACCGGACCAACCTGCTGTTCGAGCGCTTCCTTTCCCGCGAGCGCAACGAACCACCGGACATCGACGTGGATTTCGAACACGAGCGCCGCGAGGAGGTCATCCAGTACGTTTTCACACGCTACGGACGCCAGCGCGCGGCGCTGACCGCGGTGGTCAGCACCTACCACGGCGCCGGCGCGGTGCGCGACGTAGCCAAGGCCCTGGGTCTGCCGCCCGAGCAGGTCGACGTCCTGGCCAACTGCTGCGGCCGCTGGAGCGACCAGGCCCCCAGCGCCGAACGCCTGGAAGAGGCCGGCTTCGATCCGCAGAGTCCGATCCTGCGCCGGGTGCTGGCCCTGACCGGCGAGTTGATCGGTTTTCCGCGCCACCTCTCGCAGCACCCCGGCGGCTTCGTCATCTCCGAGCAGCCATTGGACACCCTGGTCCCGGTGGAGAATGCCAGCATGGCCGAACGCACGGTGATCCAGTGGGACAAGGACGATCTCGACGCGGTCGGCCTGCTCAAGGTCGACGTCCTCGCCCTGGGCATGCTCAGCGCCCTGCGCCGCAGCTTCGACCTGATCCACGCGCTGCGCGGCGGCAAGCGGTTGAGCATCGCCAGTATCCCGAGCGAAGACCCGGCTACCTACGAAATGATCAGCCGCGCCGATACCATCGGCGTGTTCCAGATCGAGTCGCGCGCCCAGATGGCCATGCTGCCACGCCTGCGCCCGCAGAAGTTCTACGACCTGGTGATCCAGGTCGCCATCGTCCGCCCAGGGCCGATCCAGGGCGACATGGTGCATCCTTACCTGCGCCGGCGAAACGGAGAAGAGCCGGTGGCCTATCCGTCAGCCGAACTGGAGGAAGTCTTCGAACGAACCCTGGGCGTCCCGTTGTTCCAGGAACAGGTCATGGAACTGGCGATCGTCGCCGCCGACTACACACCGGGCGAGGCGGACGAACTGCGTCGCTCGATGGCCGCCTGGAAGCGTCATGGCGGCCTGGAACACCACCGCGAGCGGCTGACCCGAGGCATGCTCGCCAACGGCTACGAGGCCGACTTCGCAGCGCGCATCTTCGAGCAGATCAAAGGCTTCGGCAGCTACGGTTTCCCTGAATCCCACGCCGCCAGCTTCGCCCTGCTCACCTACGCCAGCAGTTGGTTGAAACGTCACGAGCCGGCGGCCTTCGCCTGCGCCTTGATCAACAGTTGGCCGATGGGCTTCTACAGCCCCGACCAGTTGCTCCAGGACGCCCGCCGTCACGCCCTGCAGACACGCCCGGTGGATGTCCGCCACAGCGGTTGGGATTGCAGCCTGGAGTCGTTTGGCCAGGCGCAACCGGCCATACGCCTTGGCCTGCGGATGATCCGAGGCTTTCGCGAGGAGGATGCCAGGCGTATCGAGCAGGTCCGGGAGGCCGAGCCGTTCCTCGACGTGCACGATCTCAGCCGACGCGCCAGGCTCGACGCCCGGGCCCTGGAGTTGCTGGCCGATGCCGGCGCCCTGCGCGGTCTCGCCGGACACCGGCACAAGGCGCGCTGGGCCGTCGCCAGCGTCGAGCCGCAATTGCCGCTGTTCGCCGAAGGGACCGTCATCGAAGAGAGCACGGTCAGCCTGCCACTGCCTTCGCGCGGCGAGGAACTGCTGAGCGATTACGCTCTCCTCGGCACCACCCTCGGCCCGCATCCGCTGAAACTCTTGCGTGGACAGCTCAAGGCCCGCCGCTGCCGCGACTCCCGCGAACTGGCGAAACTGGGACATGGGCGACCGATACGGGTCGCCGGCCTGGTGGTCGGCCGGCAGCGCCCACAGACCGCCAGCGGCATCACCTTCATCACCCTGGAAGACGAGTTCGGCATGGTCAACGTGGTGGTCCGACACGACCTTGCCGAACGGCAGAGGCGGCCATTCCTCGAGTCCCGGCTGCTACAGGTGGAGGGCATCCTGGAGTCCTCCGGCGAGGTGCGCCACGTCATCGCCGGGCGCCTGCATGACCTGACCCCTCTACTCACCGGCCTGGACGTCCGCAGCCGGGATTTCCATTGAGACAAAGAAAAAGGCAGCTCGAGAGACGAGCTGCCTTGGGATGGCCAACAGGGATGGCCACGAAGGGGGGAGCGCTCAAGATACTGTTTATTCATACAGTAAATCAAGCGATTCCCTTCATCGGAAGCCACCTTTCGTCTTTCTCCTCGAAGCGAGGCCCTAACTCGCGGATCGGGATAGGTACGGCGAACGCAAGAACGCCAGCGCCATGCGGATCCGCCCGGACTCTCGCTACGCTAGACGCGAAAGAGGACATGCCAGGAGGGTTTCGGCAAGGTGAACAGGAAGCACGCCTTTTTCCGCGCGCAAAAGCAAAACCCCCGGTCATCGCTGACCAGGGGTTTTGGGATAGGAGCTTGACGATGACCTACTCTCACATGGGGAAACCCCACACTACCATCGGCGATGCGTCGTTTCACTTCTGAGTTCGGGAAGGGATCAGGTGGTTCCAACGCTCTATGATCGTCAAGCAATTCGGTTGGATATCCGTTCGCTTGGGCTTACGTCTATCCGGATTCAGGTATGTGATTTCAAGGTGTTTGCGGTTCATGCGAACTTTCGGTTCGTCGACTTCACCTTACAACACACAATCGTCAGATTGTTTGGGTGTTATATGGTCAAGCCTCACGGGCAATTAGTACTGGTTAGCTCAACGCCTCACAACGCTTACACACCCAGCCTATCAACGTCGTAGTCTTCGACGGCCCTTCAGGGGAATCAAGTTCCCAGTGAGATCTCATCTTGAGGCAAGTTTCCCGCTTAGATGCTTTCAGCGGTTATCTTTTCCGAACATAGCTACCCGGCAATGCCACTGGCGTGACAACCGGAACACCAGAGGTTCGTCCACTCCGGTCCTCTCGTACTAGGAGCAGCCCCTCTCAAATCTCAAACGTCCACGGCAGATAGGGACCGAACTGTCTCACGACGTTCTAAACCCAGCTCGCGTACCACTTTAAATGGCGAACAGCCATACCCTTGGGACCGGCTTCAGCCCCAGGATGTGATGAGCCGACATCGAGGTGCCAAACACCGCCGTCGATATGAACTCTTGGGCGGTATCAGCCTGTTATCCCCGGAGTACCTTTTATCCGTTGAGCGATGGCCCTTCCATACAGAACCACCGGATCACTAAGACCTACTTTCGTACCTGCTCGACGTGTCTGTCTCGCAGTCAAGCGCGCTTTTGCCTTTATACTCTGCGACCGATTTCCGACCGGTCTGAGCGCACCTTCGTACTCCTCCGTTACTCTTTAGGAGGAGACCGCCCCAGTCAAACTGCCCACCATACACTGTCCTCGATCCGGATCACGGACCAGAGTTAGAACCTCAAGCATGCCAGGGTGGTATTTCAAGGATGGCTCCACGCGAACTGGCGTCCACGCTTCAAAGCCTCCCACCTATCCTACACAAGCAGGCTCAAAGTCCAGTGCAAAGCTACAGTAAAGGTTCACGGGGTCTTTCCGTCTAGCCGCGGATACACTGCATCTTCACAGCGATTTCAATTTCACTGAGTCTCGGGTGGAGACAGCGCCGCCATCGTTACGCCATTCGTGCAGGTCGGAACTTACCCGACAAGGAATTTCGCTACCTTAGGACCGTTATAGTTACGGCCGCCGTTTACCGGGGCTTCGATCAAGAGCTTCGCTTGCGCTAACCCCATCAATTAACCTTCCGGCACCGGGCAGGCGTCACACCCTATACGTCCACTTTCGTGTTTGCAGAGTGCTGTGTTTTTAATAAACAGTCGCAGCGGCCTGGTATCTTCGACCAGCCAGAGCTTACGGAGTAAATCCTTCACCCTAGCCGGCGCACCTTCTCCCGAAGTTACGGTGCCATTTTGCCTAGTTCCTTCACCCGAGTTCTCTCAAGCGCCTTGGTATTCTCTACCCGACCACCTGTGTCGGTTTGGGGTACGGTTCCTGGTTACCTGAAGCTTAGAAGCTTTTCTTGGAAGCATGGCATCAACCACTTCGTCATCTAAAAGACGACTCGTCATCAGCTCTCGGCCTTGAAACCCCGGATTTACCTAAGATTTCAGCCTACCACCTTAAACTTGGACAACCAACGCCAAGCTGGCCTAGCCTTCTCCGTCCCTCCATCGCAGTAACCAGAAGTACAGGAATATTAACCTGTTTCCCATCGACTACGCTTTTCAGCCTCGCCTTAGGAACCGACTAACCCTGCGTCGATTAACGTTGCGCAGGAACCCTTGGTCTTTCGGCGTGGGTGTTTTTCACACCCATTGTCGTTACTCATGTCAGCATTCGCACTTCTGATACCTCCAGCAAGCTTCTCAACTCACCTTCACAGGCTTACAGAACGCTCCTCTACCGCGTCACTTACGTGACACCCGCAGCTTCGGTGTGTGGTTTGAGCCCCGTTACATCTTCCGCGCAGGCCGACTCGACTAGTGAGCTATTACGCTTTCTTTAAAGGATGGCTGCTTCTAAGCCAACCTCCTAGCTGTCTAAGCCTTCCCACATCGTTTACCACTTAACCACAACTTTGGGACCTTAGCTGGCGGTCTGGGTTGTTTCCCTTTTCACGACGGACGTTAGCACCCGCCGTGTGTCTCCCATGCTCGGCACTTCTGGGTATTCGGAGTTTGCATCGGTTTGGTAAGTCGGGATGACCCCCTAGCCGAAACAGTGCTCTACCCCCCAGAGTGATACATGAGGCGCTACCTAAATAGCTTTCGAGGAGAACCAGCTATCTCCGAGCTTGATTAGCCTTTCACTCCGATCCACAAGTCATCCCCTACCTTTTCAACGGGAGTGGGTTCCGGTCCTCCAGTCAGTGTTACCTAACCTTCAACCTGCTCATGGATAGATCGCCCGGTTTCGGGTCTATACCCAGCCGACTAAACGCCCTAATTAAGACTCGCTTTCGCTACGCCTACCCTATACGGTTAAGCTTGCCACTGAATATAAGTCGCTGACCCATTATACAAAAGGTACGCAGTCACCTAACAAGTAGGCTCCCACTGCTTGTACGCATACGGTTTCAGGTTCTATTTCACTCCCCTCTCCGGGGTTCTTTTCGCCTTTCCCTCACGGTACTGGTTCACTATCGGTCAGTCAGTAGTATTTAGCCTTGGAGGATGGTCCCCCCATGTTCAGACAAAGTTTCTCGTGCTCCGTCCTACTCGATTTCACTTCAAAGATCCTTTCGCGTACGGGGCTATCACCCACTATGGCCGCACTTTCCAGAGCGTTCCGCTAAAATCAATGAAGCTTAAGGGCTAATCCCCGTTCGCTCGCCACTACTAAGGGAATCTCGGTTGATTTCTTTTCCTCAGGGTACTTAGATGTTTCAGTTCCCCTGGTTCGCCTCTTGCACCTATGGATTCAGTACAAGATACCTAGGTTATCCTAGGTGGGTTCCCCCATTCAGAGATCTCCGGATCAAAGTCTGTTTGCCGACTCCCCGAAGCTTTTCGCAGGCTACCACGTCTTTCATCGCCTCTGACTGCCAAGGCATCCACCGTATGCGCTTCTTCACTTGACCATATAACCCCAAGCAATCTGGTTATACTGTGAAGACGACATTCGCCGAAAATTCGCGCTTGAACTCGCAAATTTTACCTTGACTTGAATGATCACCAGTGAAAGAGATCATTCAGTCTTACTTCTATCACATACCCGAATTTTTAAAGAACAGTTCTGGTGCAAAGACCAGAAATCAATGTTCATCTACGAACATTCATTTCTGAGCTTTCGACGATTGTTTTAGATGGTGGAGCCAAGGAGGATCGAACTCCTGACCTCCTGCGTGCAAAGCAGGCGCTCTCCCAGCTGAGCTATGGCCCCGTATCGGATCACGCAGCACACCAACAATTGGTGGGTCTGGGCAGATTCGAACTGCCGACCTCACCCTTATCAGGGGTGCGCTCTAACCAACTGAGCTACAGACCCAATCGTCTAACCAGTGAATCAAGCAATTCGTGTGGGAGCTTATGAAGAAGCTGAGATCTTCGATTAAGGAGGTGATCCAGCCGCAGGTTCCCCTACGGCTACCTTGTTACGACTTCACCCCAGTCATGAATCACTCCGTGGTAACCGTCCCCCTTGCGGTTAGACTAGCTACTTCTGGAGCAACCCACTCCCATGGTGTGACGGGCGGTGTGTACAAGGCCCGGGAACGTATTCACCGTGACATTCTGATTCACGATTACTAGCGATTCCGACTTCACGCAGTCGAGTTGCAGACTGCGATCCGGACTACGATCGGTTTTATGGGATTAGCTCCACCTCGCGGCTTGGCAACCCTTTGTACCGACCATTGTAGCACGTGTGTAGCCCTGGCCGTAAGGGCCATGATGACTTGACGTCATCCCCACCTTCCTCCGGTTTGTCACCGGCAGTCTCCTTAGAGTGCCCACCCGAGGTGCTGGTAACTAAGGACAAGGGTTGCGCTCGTTACGGGACTTAACCCAACATCTCACGACACGAGCTGACGACAGCCATGCAGCACCTGTGTCTGAGTTCCCGAAGGCACCAATCCATCTCTGGAAAGTTCTCAGCATGTCAAGGCCAGGTAAGGTTCTTCGCGTTGCTTCGAATTAAACCACATGCTCCACCGCTTGTGCGGGCCCCCGTCAATTCATTTGAGTTTTAACCTTGCGGCCGTACTCCCCAGGCGGTCGACTTATCGCGTTAGCTGCGCCACTAAGATCTCAAGGATCCCAACGGCTAGTCGACATCGTTTACGGCGTGGACTACCAGGGTATCTAATCCTGTTTGCTCCCCACGCTTTCGCACCTCAGTGTCAGTATCAGTCCAGGTGGTCGCCTTCGCCACTGGTGTTCCTTCCTATATCTACGCATTTCACCGCTACACAGGAAATTCCACCACCCTCTACCGTACTCTAGCTCAGTAGTTTTGGATGCAGTTCCCAGGTTGAGCCCGGGGATTTCACATCCAACTTGCTGAACCACCTACGCGCGCTTTACGCCCAGTAATTCCGATTAACGCTTGCACCCTTCGTATTACCGCGGCTGCTGGCACGAAGTTAGCCGGTGCTTATTCTGTTGGTAACGTCAAAACAGCAAGGTATTAACTTACTGCCCTTCCTCCCAACTTAAAGTGCTTTACAATCCGAAGACCTTCTTCACACACGCGGCATGGCTGGATCAGGCTTTCGCCCATTGTCCAATATTCCCCACTGCTGCCTCCCGTAGGAGTCTGGACCGTGTCTCAGTTCCAGTGTGACTGATCATCCTCTCAGACCAGTTACGGATCGTCGCCTTGGTAGGCCTTTACCCCACCAACTAGCTAATCCGACCTAGGCTCATCTGATAGCGTGAGGTCCGAAGATCCCCCACTTTCTCCCTCAGGACGTATGCGGTATTAGCGCCCGTTTCCGGACGTTATCCCCCACTACCAGGCAGATTCCTAGGCATTACTCACCCGTCCGCCGCTGAATCCAGGAGCAAGCTCCCTTCATCCGCTCGACTTGCATGTGTTAGGCCTGCCGCCAGCGTTCAATCTGAGCCATGATCAAACTCTTCAGTTCAATACTGCTTGGGTTTTGAGAAAACCCTAAACTTGGCTCAGCAATCGCATTCTCTTAAAAAGAGATAAAACTCTCGAATTCACGAGTGTTACTTGCGTTGCTGATAATCTTGCGATCACCAGTCTTACATCACAAGCACCCACACGAATTGCTTGATTCGACCTGTTAAAGAGCAGTTGGTCAAGGCTTTCGTCTCAACCGAGGCCGCGCATTCTACAGCAACCTCTCGTTCCGTCAAGCGTTATTTTCGAAAATTTTCTTTTCTACTCAACCGCTTGCGCCGACCTTCAAACCATCTTCCGATCAGCGGGAGGCGCATTCTACAGCGTTCAAATTCGCTGTCAAGCACCTCGGTGAAGCTTCGTTTCGAACCCCTTCCGGGACCGAACCGCTGCGGCGAACAACCTGCCGGAGCGCTTCACCACCCCCGGAGGAGAATCCGTAAATCCTTGATTTTCAAGCATTTACTCTTCATCGTCGCCGGGAGTGGTGCGCATTATAGGGAGATAGAAACTGGCGTCAACACTTATTTGAAACTTTTCAACCCAAAGGTCAGGAAGCCCAGAGGACGCCCCATTCCTCCTTTATAGGCTGGCTTGCCCCGCCCTCTCCTTCTGTTGCCTCATATAAGGAATGCGAGCCACGGCTCCGCCGCTTTCGACGAGTGTTCCATGCGCCTCATACATACCTCCGACTGGCACCTGGGCCAGACCCTGCACGGCCAGGACCGCGATCATGAGCATGCGCGCTTCCTCGACTGGCTGCTGCGCCAGCTGGAAGAGCAGCGCGCCGATGTCCTGCTGATCGCGGGCGATATCTTCGACACGATCAATCCACCGCTCAAAGCCCAGGAGCGCCTCTACGACTTCATCGTCAGCGCCCATCGGCGGCTGCCGCGGCTGGAGATCGTGATGATCGCAGGCAACCACGACTCCGGCGCGCGCATCGAACTGCCCGCTCCGCTGATGAAACGACTGAACGCCCATGCCATCGGCCGGATCGGCTGGATAGACGAAAGCCTCGATAGCGATCGCCTGCTTCTGCCCCTGCACGACGCGGATGGCCAGGTCGCCGCCTGGTGCCTGGCCCTGCCCTTCCTGCGTCCCGCCGAAGTCACCGGAGGCGGGCTCGGCGACGATTACCTGGCCGGTATCCGCCAGGTGCACGAACGCCTGGTTGCCGCCGCGCACGTCCGTCGCACGCCGGGACAGGCACTGGTCGCCGTCAGCCACGCACACATGGCCGGCGGCTCGGTTTCCGAAGACTCCGAGCGAAACCTGATCATCGGCAACGTCGAAGCGCTGCCCGCCAGCCTGTTTCCGGAGCAGATCGCCTACGTAGCCCTCGGTCATCTGCACAAGCCACAGAAAGTCGCCGGACAGGAGCGCATTCGCTATAGCGGCTCGCCGCTGCCGCTGTCCTTCGCCGAAGTGAACTATCGCCACCAGGTCCTCCTCGTCACCCTGGAAGGTGAGCGCCTGAAGGATGTACAGAGTCTCCCGGTGCCACGCGCGGTGGAACTGTTGCGCATCGGCCCCGCGCCTCTTGGCGAGGTGCTCGATCGAATCGGCGAACTGGCCGAGGCCGACCTGCTGAACGAACAGCGGCCCTGGCTGGAGGTCCGCGTCATGCTGGATCAGCCGCAACCGGACCTGCGCCAGCAGGTCGAGAGCGCCCTGCTGGGCAAGGCTTGCCGTCTGGTGCGCATCGCCAGCGAGTACCAGCGCCGCGACGAAGAGCAGGCGCCGCTGCTCGGGCTCGACCAACTCAACCCCCAGGAACTGTTCAGCCGCGCCTGGGAAAGCGCCTATGGCTCCGGCCCGGATGCGCAGGCGCTGGATGACTTCGCCAGCCTGCTGCAAAGCGTCGAACTGGCCACCGAAGAGCCCCCGGGGAAATAAGCCGTTCCATGAAGATTCTCGCCATCCGCCTGAAGAACCTCGCCTCCCTCGCTGGCGAGCAGGAAATCGACTTCACCCGCGAACCGCTGTCCAGCGCCGGCCTGTTCGCCATCACCGGTCCGACCGGTGCCGGCAAGAGCACCGTGCTGGACGCCCTGTGCCTGGCCCTGTTCGGCAGCACGCCGCGGCTGGAAAGCACTTCGGCCAGCAGCAAGGTTCCCGATGGCCGGAACGAGCTGTCCAGCAACGACGAACGCAACCTGCTGCGCCGCGGTTGCGCCAGCGGCTACGCCGAAGTGGATTTCGTCGGCATCGACGGCCACCGCTATCGCGCCCGCTGGGAAACCCGGCGCTCCCGGGACAAGGCGGACGGCGCCTTGCAAAAGAGCCAGCAGAGCCTCCAGGACCTGGAGACCCAGCAAATGCTGGCAGCGAACAAGAAAAGCGAGTTCCGCGAACAGCTGGAGCAGAAGCTCGGCCTCAATTTCGCCCAGTTCACTCGCGCCGTGCTGCTGGCCCAGAGCGAATTCAGCGCCTTCCTCAAGGCCAGCGACAACGACCGCGGCGCATTGCTGGAGAAACTCACCGACACCGGCCTGTACAGCCAATTGAGCAAAGCCGCCTATCAGCGCGCCAGCCAGGCCGACGAGCAGCGCAAGCAACTCGAGCAACGCCTGGAAGGCAGCCTGCCCCTGGCCGAGCAGGCCCGGGCCGGGCTCGAGGCGGCGCTGGAATCCCACGCCCAGGCGCGTCTCCAGGAGCAACAGGCCCTGCAGCGCCTGGAAGGCCAGCAACAATGGTTCACCGAGGAGCAGCGGCTGCTGCAATCCTGCGAGCACACACAAGGCCAACTGGCCGAGGCCAGGCAGGCCTGGGACGCCCTGGCGACGGAGCGGGAAACCCTGCAATGGCTGGAGCGCCTGGCTCCGGTTCGCGGACTGATCGAACGCCTGAAGCAACTCGAGCAGGAACTCCGGCACTCCGAGCAGCAGCAGCGGCAGCGCACCGAGCAGCAGGCCGCGGGCGCCGAGCGCTTGCAAGGATTGCAGGCCCGCTTGCAGGAGGCGCGCGAGCGCCAGGCCCAGGCCGACAACCATCTGCGTCAGGCCCAGGCGCCGTTGCGCGAGGCTTTCCAGCTGGAGAGCGAGGCCAGGCGCCTGGAGCGAACGCTGGCCGAGCGACAGGAACTCCATCGGCAATCGAACCAGCGCCACGCCCAGCAAAGCGACGCCGCTCGGCAACTGGATATGGAGCAGCAGCGCCATGTCGCGGAACAGGCGCAACTGCAGGCGGCATTGCGCGACAGCCAGGCTCTCGCCGCGCTCGGCGACGCCTGGGCGACCCACCAGGGCCAGCTCGCCGCCTTCGTGCAACGTCGCCAGCGCGCGCTCGAAAGCCAGGCGCAGCTCCCCGAGCTGGAAAAATCCCTGGCCCACGCCGGTGAACCGCTCGAACGCTTGCAGGCGCAATGGACCGCCCTCCATGGCAGCGAGCCGGACGACCTGGCGGCACGCCTGGACGAATTGCGCCGGCAGACCGATAGCCTGGAACGACAACAAGCGCTCCACAAGGAATGGCAACAGGTCCTCGACCAACGCGCCGGTCTGGCTCGACGCCTGGGCGAACTCGACCAGCGTATGGTCGAGCAGGAGCAGGCATTGCTCGACCTGAAACGACAAGGCAGCCAATGCGCCGAGGAGGTGAAGGCGGCGGAGCAGGCCCTGCAGGTCACCCGCGAGTTGCTCCAGCGCCAACGTCTGGCCCGCAGCGCCAGCGTCGAGCAACTGCGCGCCGGCCTGGTGGACGGCGAGGCCTGCCCGGTCTGCGGCAGCCAGGAGCATCCCTATCACCATTCCGAGCAACTGCTCGCCGCCCTCGGTGAACACGACGACCAGGAGCAGGTCCGCGCCGAGCAGTCCCTCGAGCGGCTGCGACAGACCCTGGTCGGTCTGCGCGAGGGCTATTCCAGCCAGCGGGAAAGACTCAACCAGAGTCGCCAGGAGCAGCAGGAACTGACTGGCCAACTGGCCGCGCTCGATCGGCAACTGGACCAATGGACGCTGCCGGAAGAACTGCGACTCCTGCAGCCATCCGCGCAGTTGGAGTGGCTGGCACAACGCCTGGACGACCTGGCAGGGCAGCGCCAGCAGTGCCAACGAGACTTCGACCGGCTGATCGCCCGCCAGCGCCAGACCCAGCAATTGCAGCAGGAACTGCGGGCCGCCGAGACGATCCTGCAACAGCGCCAGCAGGCGCTGACGGAACAACGGCAGCGCTACGAACATTTGCAGCAGCAGGTCGAGGAGGACAGCCAGCAATTGCGTCCATTGCTCTCCGACGAGCACTGGCAGCGCTGGCAGGCAGATCCGCTGCGGACTTTCCAGGCACTCGGCGAGTCCATCGAGCAACGCCGGCAGCAACAGGCGCGGCTTCAGCAAATCGAACAGCGTCTGCAGGAGCTCAAGCAGCGCTGCGATGAATCGAGCTGGCAACTGAAGCAAAGCGACGAGCAACGCAACGAAGCCCGTCAGGCAGAGGAAAGGGCCCAGGCGGAACTCGCCGAACTGAACGGACGCCTCGGCGCTCACCTGGGCCAGCACGCCTGCGCCCAGGACTGGCAGCTATCGCTGGAGCACGCCGCGCAAGCGGCGCAGAGCGCCGTCGAGACGCTCCAGGCGCCCCTGGATTCGCTGCGCGAGGAACAACTGCGACTCGCCGAAGCCCTGGAACACCTGCAGCAGCAACGGCAGCGCCAACAGGATGAGTTCCAGCGCCTTCAGGCCGACTGGCAGGCCTGGCGCGAACGCCAGGACAACCTCGACGACAGCCGCCTCGACGCCCTGCTCGGCCTTTCCGAGGAACAGGCGACGCAATGGCGGGAGCAATTGCAGCGACTGCAAGAGGAGATCACCCGCCAGCAGACACTGGAAGCAGAGCGCCAGGCGCAACTGCTCCAGCATCGCCGGCAGCGGCCGGAAACCGACCGCGAGGCGCTGGAAGACAACCTGCGGCAACAGCGCGAACGCCTGGCCGCCAGCGAACAGGCCTACCTGGATACCTACAGCCAGTTGCAGGCCGACAACCAGCGCCGCGAGCAGAGCCAGGCGCTGCTTGCCGAACTGGAGCGAGCCCGCGCCGAGTTCCGCAGATGGGGCCGCCTGAACGAACTGATCGGTTCGTCCAGCGGCGACAAGTTCCGCCGCATCGCCCAGGGCTACAACCTCGACCTGCTGGTGCAGCACAGCAACGTGCAGTTGCGCCAGTTGGCGCGGCGCTACCGCCTGCAGCGCGGCGGCAGCGAACTGGGCCTGCTGGTGGTGGACACCGAGATGGGCGACGAACTGCGCTCGGTGTATTCGCTCTCCGGCGGCGAGACCTTCCTGATTTCCCTGGCCCTGGCGCTCGGCCTGGCCTCTATGGCATCGAGCAAGCTGCGCATCGAGTCG
Source organism: Pseudomonas aeruginosa (assembly GCF_001457615.1). Classification (GTDB taxonomy): domain Bacteria; phylum Pseudomonadota; class Gammaproteobacteria; order Pseudomonadales; family Pseudomonadaceae; genus Pseudomonas; species Pseudomonas aeruginosa. Next base: position 4,835,054 of record NZ_LN831024.1, read on the forward strand.
CTGTTCATCGACGAAGGCTTCGGCAGCCTCGACCCGGAATCCCTGCAACTGGCGATGGATGCCCTGGACAACCTGCAGGCCCAGGGGCGCAAGGTGGCGGTGATTTCCCACGTCCAGGAAATGCACGAACGGATCCCGGTCCAGGTGCGGGTCCAGCGCGAGGGCAACGGCATGAGCAGCCTGAAGGTGGTCGGCTGAGCCGACCGCCCAGGCGGTACGTCAGAACGGCAGCTCGGTCTGTTCACCCGGAGCATGCGGCGGCTGCTCTTCCCTTTCCGGCCGCAGATGCAGCATCAGCCCGCTGAGCCGGCGCACCTTGCGCCGCACTGCTTCCTCGAACACCCCGGGCAGGCTTTCCACCAGGCTGAACCAGTCGCGGGCGCGGGTGATACCGGTGTACACCAGCTCCTTGGTCAGCACCGGGTTCAGCGCGTCCGGCAGGACCAGCGCGGTATGGGCGAACTCCGAACCCTGCGACTTGTGCACGGTCATGGCGAACACGGTGTCCACCTCTACCAGGCGGCTCGGCAGGACGAAGCGCACGCCGCCGCTACCGTCGTTGCGCGGGAAGGCCACGCGCAGCGCGAAGCGCAGGCTGCCGTCGTCGTTGCGCTCGGGCAGGCGCAGGGCGATGCCGATATCGCCGTTCATCAGCCCCAGGCTGTAGTCGTTGCGCGTCACCAGTACCGGCCGCCCCTCGTACCAGCCGTGATCGGCCTCGATCAGGCCAAGGCGCAGCAGTTCTGCCGCTACCCGCTGGTTCAGTCCTTCCACGCCCCATGGGCCGCGGCGCAGCGCGCAGAGCAGGCGGAAGGCGTCGAAAGCCGTCAGTACCGACTGCGCCCAGCGCTCCCAGGCGCCATCCTCCAGCGCCAGTCCGGCGGCCGGGCGGCCCTCGGCCAGGCGTTGCAGGTAGTGCCGGTAGCCGTACGGCGTGCCCGGCGCCTGCGGATGACCGTCGACGAACAGCCGGGCGAAGGCTGCATCGCGCTCCCCGCGCAGGCGCAGGTCGAAGAGGTCGGCGGGCGGACTGTCCAGCAGCGCGCGCGCGTCGCCGGCCTGTTGCCGGTTGACCAACCGCGCCAGGCGCCCGATCCCGCTGCTCGCGCCGAAGCGCCGGGAATGCCGCAGCATGACGGTCTGTTGCGCCAGCGGATGCGCCTGCGCCGAACCTTCGCGCAAGCCCTGCCAGGTTTCGCCGCTGACCCGCTGTAACCAGGCGCGGGTCTCGGTGCTGTACCAGCCCTCCTCGGCATCCCGGCAGAGATCGCCGAGCACCGCGCCGGCCTCTACCGAGGCCAACTGGTCCTTGTCGCCGAGCAGGATCAGGCGCGCCTGCGGCGGTAGCGCATCGAGCAGGCTGGCCATCATTTCCAGGTCGATCATCGAGGCCTCATCCACCACCAGCACGTCCAGCGCCAAAGGGTTGTCCCGGTGGTGGCGGAAGTGCCGGGTATCCGGACGGCTGCCAAGCAGACGGTGCAGGGTAGTGACCTCGGCGGGGATCGCCTGCAACACGTCTTCCGCCAGCGGCAGGGCCCGGACCTGCTGGCCGATGGATTCGGAGAGACGCGCCGCGGCCTTGCCGGTGGGCGCCGCGAGGCGGATGCGCAGCGGCTGGCCGGCGGCTACCGCCGGTGCCTGGAGCAGACCGAGCAGGCGCACCACGGTGGTGGTCTTGCCGGTACCGGGACCGCCGGTGATCAGGCTGAAATAGCCGCGGGCCGCCAGGGCGCAGGCCAGCTTCTGCCAGTCGGTGACGCGCTGGCCGTCTTCCGTAGGCGCCTGCGCGAACAGCGCGGCCAGGCGCGGCGCCAGGTCTGCGGCCAGGGGCGCCTGCCGACCCAGGCGCTCGCGCAGGGCCAGGGCGATCTCCAACTCGTGCCGCCAATAACGACGCAGGTAGAGACGCTGGGCGCAAAGCACCAGCGGCGAGGTCGCCGTCTCGCTCGGCTCGGGATCGCCTGGGCGCTCGTCGACCACCTCCACCAGCGGTGACGCCGCCAGGGCCTCGCGCCAGGCGTCGAGGCGCACGCCGTGCAGCAGTTGCGACGGCAACAGCACATCGCGGCCTTCGTCGCCTTCCGGCGGCAGCGAGAGCGCCGCGTCGGGCGCGCCGAGGGTCGCCTCCAGGTCCAGGCAGACGTGACCGTGGCCCAGTTGGTGGCTGGTCAGCGCCGCCGCCAGCAGCACCCGGGGATCGGCCTGCGGCTGCAACTCGACGAGGAAGGCGACGAACGCCCGGTCCAGCGCCCGTAGCCAGCCGCGCGCCACCCACAGGTCGAGCTGGCGCAGCAGGTCGTGGCGTGCCGCCAGCGGTTGCGCTACCTGGTCGTCGCGGCCATCGCGGACTTCGCCGGCCAGTTGCTTGAGGGTCGGATTCATCGCTCGGCTCCCGGCTGGCCGCTGAACAGCGCGTCCAGGCGTTCGATCAGTTCCCGCGGCGGGCGCTCGAAGTGCAGGCCCTGGGTCGCCGCGCGGGCGCCGCGGAGGAACAGGTACACGGCGCCGCCCATGTGGCGGTCGTAGTCGTAGTCGGGCAGGCGCGCCTTCAACTGCCGGTGCAGGGCCAGCAGGTACAACACGTACTGCAGGTCATAACGGTTCTCCAGCACCGCGGCGGTCATCGCTTCCGGGCTGTAGGCGCCATCGTCGGCGCCCAGCCAGTTGGACTTGTAGTCGGCCACGTAGAAACGCCCCTGGTGCTCGAAGACCAGGTCGACGAAGCCCTTGAACATGCCGTTCAGCAGGGTCGGCGCCAGCGCCGGACGCGCCGCGCCGCCGAGGGTATGGCGCCGGACCAGGGCGTCGATCGCCTCGGCCTGGACCTGGTGGGTGGCGAACCAGAACTCCATTTCCACCTGGTAGGCGACCAGCCCGGCCAGGCTGGTTTCGCCACCGGGCCAACGCAGCGGTTCGGCGAGATACTGCTCCAGCCACAGGTCGAGCGGTTCGGCCCAGTCCTTCCAGCCACGCAGATCGCAGCGTCGCGCGACCAGTTCGCGGCGCCGCTGGGCATCGGCGCGCGCCACCTCGAAGCCTTCGCGGCCGGCCCATTCGAGCAGCCCGTGGAGGAAGGTGCCGGGAGCCGGTCCGCGCGGGAAGCGATGCAGGTCGTCGCGCATCTCGCTGGCGTGCGCGACCGGCGGCTGTTCGGCGGAACGGCCTTCTTCGTGGAAGGTGGCTTCCTCGGCGCTGATCGGCTCCTGCGATTCGTCGCTCTCCAGCACCTCGTCATCGTCCAGCCCGGCGGAGGCCTGCAATTGCAGGCCGGAATAGCTGGCGACCCACCACTTCTCGCGGCTGCTGCGGCGGGTTTCGCGGGCCTGCCCAAGGCCCTGGCCGCGCCCTGCGACATAGCGTTCGGCGTCCGCCTCGGGGGCCGGCTCGACGACAATCTCCCGGCACTCGCCGCGCAACGCGGCGAGGCATTGTCCGAGGCCATCGCTGCCGATGGTCGCGCCGCCGGCAAGCAGGTAGCCCAGGGCCCCCTTGTGCAACTCCGCCGACTTGCTGTTGCTCGCCACCAGCGGCGCGATGCCCAGCCACACCGAATGGCGGGCGCGGGTCAGGGCCACGTAGAGCAGGCGCATGTCTTCGCCGAGGCGCTCGTCGTTGGCCTGCTCGTAGGCCCGCGCAGCCTGCTCCTTGCGCCGCGCCAGCTCGATGACCCGCCCTGCAGCGCCATCCTCGTGGAAACTCGCCGGCGCGCCGCTGTTGCCGTCCAGCTCCCTCCAGCTGCAGATGAAGGGCAGCAGCACCAAGGGGTATTCCAGCCCCTTGGACTTGTGGATGGTCACCACCTTGATCAGGTCGGCGTCGCTTTCCAGGCGGAGGATCTCTTCGCTCCCCGGACTCTGCACCTGCTCGGCCAGATGGCGGATCAGCGCGTGCTCACCGTCCAGCTCCACCGCCGCGCGCTGCAGCCACTCGGCCAGGTGCAGCAGGTTGGTCAGGCTGCGCTCGCCATCGGCATGCCGCAGCAGGCGCGCCGGCAGTTCGAAGTCGGCGAGCAGGCGCCGCAGCATCGGCAATACGCCCTGGGCCTGCCAGGACCGGCGATAGTCGCGGAAGCGCAGGACCATCCGTTCCCAGAACAGTTCGTCCTGGTTCAATCGTTCCAGGGTCGCCCAGTCCAGGTGCAGGCTGCGGGTAGCCAGGGCGACCCGCAGCAGCGTATCGGCACCGGGGTCGGCGCAGGCGCGCAGCCAATGCAGCAGGTCGGCGGCTTCCTGGCTGTCGAACACCGAGTCGCGGTCGGACAGGTAGACGCTGGCCAGTCGTCGCGCCGCCAACGCGCTGCGGATCGCCTCGGCCTCGGCGCGACCGCGGACGAGGATGGCAATATCCGCCGGGCGCAACGCCCGCCAGCCGCCCTGCTCGTCGGCGAAGCCGGCGCGGCCCAGGTCGGCCAGGCTCAGCCAGCGGCGGATGGCGCTGGCGCTGCGCTCGGCCATTTCCTGGCGATACGCCGCGGAGCCGAGCACGCCGGCTTCGACATCAAGGTTCCAGAACGTCATCGCTGGCGCCTCGGCACCGTCGATCAACAAACGTTCGGCGCGCCCCTGGGCGTCCACCGCATGGAACGGCACCGGGTTTTCCAGCCCCTCGCGGGCGAAACGGAAGGCGCCGCGCGGATGCTCTTCGGCGAAGGCGAAGCAGCGGTTGGCGGCCGCCACCATGGCGGCGGTCGAGCGGAAGTTCTTGCCAAGGGTGTAATGCCGCCCGCGAGTGGCCTCGCGGGCGCGCAGGTAGGTATGGATGTCGGCACCGCGGAAGGCGTAGATCGCCTGCTTGGGGTCGCCGATCATGAACAGGCCGGTTTCCCGCGCCTGGGGCTCGTCGGGATCGGCGGCGATCCGGTAGATGCGCTCGAAGATCCGGTACTGCACCGGGTCGGTATCCTGGAACTCGTCGATCAGCGCCACCGGGAACTGCTCGCGGATCAATTGCGCCAGGCGCTCGCCACCAGGCCCCTGCAAGGCGCGGTCGAGGCGGCTGAGCAGGTCGTCGAAGCCGATCTCGGCACGCCGCTGCTTCTCGATCTCCAGTTCGTGCCCGACTTCGCCCAACGCGTGCAACAACAGGTGGGGAGCGAGATCGGGACGCTCTTCCTGATGCGCGGCCCAGGCGTCGATGGCCCTTAGCGCGGCATGCTCGGGCGCCACGCGCTTGGCGGTGAGCTTGATCCGGGTCTGGCCGAACTTGCCGAGGTTGGCCGGCTGCTCGCCGCCCTCGCTCCAGTCCGCCAACGCTTGCAGCCAGGCGTCGAAGGTCTCGTCGCTGTCCTTGCCGCGATAGCTGTTGCCGTTCAGGTAGGGACGCAGGTCGCGCAGCAGCGCTTCCAGTTCGACGCGCGCTGCGCGCCAGGCGGCGCGGGCCTGCGCGTCCAGTTGGTCGAGCTGGCGATACCAGTCGCCGCCCTGCTCCAGCAAGGCTGCCAGTGACTCGGGCGCACTCAGCGCCTGGTCGGCGTAGCGGAAGTCGGCGTCCTGCCGCGCCAGCAGCGGCTGCAAGGCCTTGCCCAGCGCCTCCGGCCCGCTGTAGCAACTGGCCACGGCTTGCGCCGCCGGAGCCGTCAGGCCGTAGAAGTTACGCCGCCAGTAGTCCCGTACCACTTCGGCGAGCAATTCGCTCTGGTCGGTTTCCAGGTTCTGGGTGAACAGGCTGCCGCTGTCGAAGGCGTGCTCGCGCAGCATCCGGTAGCACCAACTGTGGATGGTCGATACCGCGGCCTCGTCCATCCACTCCGCGGCCAGGCGCAGCAGGCGCGCGCAGCCCGGCCAGCGCTCGGCGGGATACTGCTGGCGCAACGCGACCAGCAGGCCGTCGTGGCGCTCCTGCGGCTCGGCGAAACAACGCGCCGCTTCGCCCAGGCGGCTGCGGATACGCTCGCGGAGTTCCTGGGTCGCCGCATCGGTGAAGGTCACCACGAGGATTTCCGGCGGGCTCAGCGGCCGGCCGAAAGCGTTCTCGCCGCCATGGTCGAGGACCAGGCGTACGTATAGCAGGGCGATGGTGAACGTCTTGCCGGTACCGGCGCTGGCCTCGATCAGGCGGCTGCCGTGCAACGGGAAGTCCAGCGGATCGAGGGCCACGGGCATCTGCTGCTGGCTCATGCCTGCTCCTCCGCGCCACGTCCCAGGGCAGCCAGCAGCGGCGCGTAGAGCTGCTCGGCCCAGTGCGCGAACTCACCGCTGGCGAGCAGCCGGTCGAAGTCCGGATAGACCCGAGCCAGCGCCGGCGAGGCGTCCACCTCGCCCCCCATGCCGAACCCTCCCTCGTAGCGCTTGCGCGCCTCGCGCATGGCTTTCTCGGGCTCTGCGGCGCCACCACTGGCGAGCCAGGCGAAAGCGGTCCGGCAGGCCACCGGCAACGGCTGGCGCATGCCCTGGCGCCAGGCGTCGATCAACTGGTCGAGGTACTCGCCGGCACGCTCGCTCGGTAACGGCGGAATCTCCAGGGTGCCGGTCTGGCTCACCAGCACGCTGCTCACCGGCTGGCCTAGACGTTGCAGGGCGAGGTGCTGCAACCAGTGGCGCACCAGGCTGTGCCACTTGAAGCCGCGCCCTTCATGGAGCTTGCCGCTGAGCAACTGCAGGCGCGCCAGGCGCCCGGAAGCGTCGCGACGCAAGCCGCCGAGCCAGTCCTCCAGCTCCAGCCCGGACGTATGGCGATGGCGCAACTCCTGCTGCTGCTCGACCGCCTCCGGCCAGCGCTCGATTTCCTGGCGGTAGCGCCAGAGCAGGTCGGGCAGCGGTTGCAGCAAATGGCGCGCGGAGAACTCGCCGAACGCCGCCAGCGGCAGGCGACCCTGTCGCCGCAGTCGCTCGACCTGGGCCTGTAACTGCGCCGGCAGGCCCTCGGCATCCCAGTCCCGCTCGACCCAGCGCTTCATGCGTTCGGTCAGCTCGAATTGCAGCTTCCAGTTGTCCAGCGCGTCCAGTTCGAAAGGCTCTTCGTCGTTGCCGGTCAATTGCTCGTCGTCGAAACGCACCTTGAGCCGCTGCTGGAAGAACGCATTCACCGGGTTGGCGAGGAACTCCGCCAGCGCTCGCAGCCCCAGTGCGCCCTCCAGTTCAAGCGGCGGCAGGGACGCTTCGGCGTCGGGAACGGCGATGTCGTCCTCGCTATGGACCTCGCGCCACTCGCGGGCGTAGGTGAACAGGCCATCGACGCCCTGCTCCGGCGCATCGTGAAAATACCGACGGCTGAACGGCTGCAGCGGATGCTCCTGGGTCAGGGCACGCAGCAGCGCCTCGCCGTCGCCGTCCGGGTCCAGGCGCCAGCCGGCCGCCAGGTGATCGCGCAACTGGCCGATCAGCACCGAGGGCGGCCGCTCGCCATTGTCGCGGATACTCCGCCCCACCCAGCTCACGTAGAGCTGCTCGCGCGCCGAGAGCAGCGCCTCGAGCAGCAGGTAGCGGTCGTCCTCGCGCCGCGAGCGGTCGCCGGGGCGGTAGTCGTTGCGCATCAGGTCGAAATCCAGCGGCGACTGCTGGCGGGGGTAGTCGCCATCGTTCATGCCAAGCAGGCAGACCAGCCGGAACGGGATCGCGCGCATCGGCATCAACGTGCAGAAACTCACCGCGCCAGCCAGGAAACGCTGGTTCAGGCCGCCCTGGTCCAGGCCGCCGAGCCAGGCCTCGCGTATCACGCTGATCGGCAGCGGCTCGGCGAAGGCCGCACAGGCGCAGTGTTCCTGCCAGCGCTCGAGCAGTTGCAGGAGCTGGGTGAGGAGCAGTTCGTCGCGCTCGTCGTGGGCCTCGAAGAACACCGTGAGCAGGGCTTGCAGGCGCTCGCCCCACTGCGCCGGGGTGGCCGGTTCGGCCAGCTCGGCGTAGGCCACCTCGAGGCGCTCCAGCAGCACAGCCAGCGGGCCTGCCAGGGCGGCGTCCAGGCCACCGACCTCATCGTAGGGCTGGATGCCTTGCAGGGCCGCGCCTTCGCCGACCGCGTAGCCGAGCAGCATGCGCCGCAGACCGAAGCGCCAACTGTTGCCCTCCAGTCCCGCTGGCAGGCCGAGACGCTCGCGCTGCGCGGCATCCAGCCCCCAGCGCACGCCGGCGCCTTCGATCCAGCGGTGCAGGGTCGCCAGGTCGGCCTCGTCGACGCCGAAACGCCGGCGCAATGCCGGGACGTCCAGCAGGTCGAGGATCTCGCTCACGGCGAAACGGCTGTCGGGCAGTTTCAGCAGGTGCTCCAGGGCGATCAGCAGCGGCTCGCGACCGCGCTGTCCCTGGTCGGCCAGGGTATAGGGAATGAAGCGCTGGTCGTCGCGCGGCACCTGGCCGAACACCGCCTCGATGTGCGGTGCGTAGGCGTTGATGTCGGGGACCATGACGATCACGTCGCGCGGCTTCAGGCTCGGATCGGCGTTGAAGCGGGCGAGCAACTGGTCGTGGAGGATCTCCACTTCGCGCTGCGCGCTGTGGGCCACATGGAAGCGGATCGAGGCGTCGCTCCGCGGCGCCACCGGCGGCCAGTGCTCGCGGGTTTCCGCCAACGGGCGCAGTTCGAGGATATCGTCCTGCAACTGGCCGAGCAGCCCGTGCGGGGCCTCCTCGCTGAACAGGTCGATGCGCCCGCCGTTGACCTCGCCGAACAGGTTCCGATAGCTGTCCGGGTCGTCGTAGCTGTCGAGCAGGTTGATGTAGTCGCGGCCCTGCTTGCCCCAGGCCGCCAGCAACGGCTGGGCATGCTGGTGCTGGCGGTCCTCGTCGAGGTCGGCGGGGACGCCGGCGCGGCGCTGCTGGCGGCGGTACTCGTGGCGCAACAGGTCCTTGTCGGCGACGATGTCGGCCCAGTGGTGGCGACAGGGGTTGTGCACGCAGAGCAGCACCTGGCTGAACCTGGCCAGGGCGGCCAGCGCCTCGAGGGTCTGCGCCGGCATCGAGGAAATCCCGAACACCACCACTCGTCGCGGCAACGCGCGCGGCGCCGCGCTGGCGGAGCGCAGCGCCTCGATGAAGCGCCGGTGCACGCCGGAGCGGCTGCGGGCCAGGCTATCGGCACCGACGTCGGCGAGCAGCGCGCGCCACAATTCGGCCTGCCAGCGCTCGTCGGCACCGAGCGGGCGCGCCTGCCCGTTCGCCGTGCGCAACTGGTCGCGGCCCTGGCTCCAGTCGTCGAGCCAGTCGCCGCGATAGACCTGGTACTGGTCGAACAGGTCGGCCAGGCGCTCGGCCAGTTGATGACGCTTTCGCAGGTCGGCATCGTCGGCGAGGAAACGTTGCAGGGTGCGGAACTCGGGACGCTCCAGCAATCCGGGAAGCAGACGCATCAGGCGCCAGGTCAGCGGCGCCTTGTCCAGTTCGGAAACCTCGGGAATGCTTTCGCGGCCCAGCACCGCGCGATAGGCCTGCCAGAGGAACTGCGCCGGCAACTGCACCTCCAGCGCCGCGGCGATGCCGCCACCGCCGCCGCCGTCCTCGCGGGGATCTTCGGCCAATGCCAGCTTCAACCATTGGGCGATGCCGTTGCTGTGCACCAGGACCCGCTCGCTTTCCAGCGGCGCCAGCGGATAGCGGCGCATCCAGGAAACGGCGAGGTCGCGCAGGTCGTCCAGGCGATTGCCGTGGACGATCATGAATCCGGGCGTGAGGGCGGTGGTTCCCAAGGGTTCTGGCATCGGTACGGCTATTCCTGGCGCAAGGCTCTGGCGAAAGAGGTCAGGATCGGGCGGCGACGAAGCGTCGTTCCAGTTCGAGGCTGTCGGCCATGCGGAAATCGCTCCAGCGCTCGCTCAGGCCGAGATGGCTGTCCGCCTGGCAATCCGGGGCACTGGCGCAACGGCGGGTGAAGGTGTTGACCACCTCGACCATCTCCTCGCGCTCGGCGCCGACCAGCAGCGCCGCGTGCGCCAGCACCACCGGCCGGCCGGCGCCGTTGCGCCGCCAGCGTTGCGCGGTCCCGGCGAGCTTGCGCCCATCCAGGGTGACATTGTAGCGGCCGTCGCAGAAGGAACCGGCCACGGCGCCCACGCCGGCGTCCAGGCCGCGCTCGCGGAGCCAGTCGCAGATCGGCTGGCACAGCCGCAGGTAGGCGGTTTCGATACGGGTCTGCTCGTTGTCGCCGGGCCCCAGCGCATAGGACAGGGCGATGTTCAGCACGCCCGGCGATTGCGGCACCGGCTCGCCGCCGGTATCGCGCAGCAGCACCGGCCAGCCGCGTTCGGCGACCGCTGCGCTGGCCGGCGCGAATCCTTCCAGGCGCTCCATCCGGCGCGGCATGACCAGCGCCCGATCGCAGGGCTGCCAGAGCAACAGGCCATGCTCGCGGGCACCGCCACACACCTCGTCGAGCAGGGCGCGCTCGGCGTCCAGCCCATCCTGCACGGAAAACACTTCGACCACGATTCTTCCTCTTCCAGGCTGGTACGGCTCGGCTCCCACGCGGGGAGCACTGCCTATGATAGCCAGTGGCGGCGCCTCCGTGCGCCGTAATCGCGAGGAAGTTGCCGGGAAATCAGCAGGTTGCCGAGCGCAGACGGGCCGGGCGGCGCTGCCAGAACTCGGCCAGCAGGACCCCGGCCAGGGTCAGCGCGCCGCCGACCAGGTGATGGACGGTCAGGCGCTCGCCGAGCACCAGGGTGGCGATGCAGGCGGTGATGATCGGCAGCAGGTTGAAGAACAGCGCCATCCGGCTCGGCCCGAGACGGGCGACACCGTGCATCCAGGCCAGCGCGGCGACGATCGAGGCGAACAGCGCGGCGTACAGCACCAGCGGCAGGTTGGCGGCGTTCAGGCCGGTGCGCGGCGACAGCAGGTACAGCGGCAGCAGGGCGAGGATCGCCACCAGCACCTGCAGGTAGAGCACTTGCATGGCCGGCAGCTTCAGGCTCCATTTCTTCAGCAGCACGCTGTACACCGCATAGGCCAGGGTGGCGACGATCATCATCGCGTCGCCGAGATTCACTCCATGCTCCAGCAAAGCGCCGAGATGGCCCTGAGAAATCACCAGCACCACGCCGGCCAGCGACACCAGCGCGCCGAGCAGCGCCCCGGCGTTCAGCCGGTGGGCCAGGATGCTGCTGGCCAGGCCCAGCGACATCAGGGGCATCAGCGACAGGATGATGCCCATGTTGGTGGCGCTGGTCAGCGCCGCCGCGTAGTAGGCCAGGCTCTGGTAGACGGCCATGCCGAGCAGGCCGAGGACCACGAACTTGCCGAGGTTGGCGAGGATGTAGCGGCGGTTGCGCAGCACCGGGCCGAGCATGAAGGGCGTCAGCGCCAGGCCGACCAGCAGCCAGCGGAAGAAACCGATCTCGGCGGGCTGGATGATCCCCACGGCGAGCTTGTTGACGACGGTGTTGCCGGCCCAGATGAACACGGCCAGCAGGGGAAACAGGTATTGCATGGGAGGTTCCGCACTATGAAAAAGGAATACGCGGCCATTCTGAGCCAGTCCGAATACAGACGTATAATGAATTCCAGACAAACCACCCGTAGGTTCGGACATGTCGACCACCACCTTGCTGCGCCTTCCCGATCTCCAGGGGCAGTCTTTCGACGTCTATTTCCGCTATGACGAGTTCGGCGCCGACACCCATTCGCCGCCCCACACCCACGCCTGGGGCCAGCTCAACTATGCAGCCCATGGCGTGATGCAGCTGGAGATCGACGGCCAGCGCTTCCTCTCACCTCCGCAATACGCGGTATGGATACCACCGGAGCGGGTGCACAGCTGCTACAACAGCCAGGCCATCGTCTACCGCTCGCTGTACCTTTCCGCCGAGCTGTCACGACGCCTGCCGGCGACACCCTGCACCCTGGCGATCAGCGCGATCCTCAAGGCGATCCTCTCGGACTTCGCCGAGCGCGGGGTCAACCTGCCGACCTCGGCGCAGGACCTGCGCCTGGCCCGGGTCGTCATGGACCAGCTGGAATGCGCCCAGCCCCACGACGACTACCTGCCCTACGGCCGTACCCCGGCGCTGCGCGAGGTGCTCGACGCACTGCAGGCCGAGCCGGGCGACAACCGCTCGCTGGCGCAATGGGCGCAGCAGGTGCACAGCACCGAGCGAACCCTGGCCCGGCACTGCCAGCGCGAACTGGGCATGACCTTTGGCGAATGGCGCCAACGCCTGCGCTTCCTCGCGGCCATCGAGGCGCTGGAAGCCGGCAGGGGGATCCAGCAGATCGCCTTCGACCTCGGCTACAGCAGCCCCTCGGCGTTCATCTCGATGTTCCGCCGGCTGGCCGGCACCACACCGGAACAATACCGCCTGGCCAGCCGCGCCCAGGACATGCCGATGCTGTAACCCGCCGTGCATGCGTTGCGGCTATGCTCGCAGCAGCCACCATCCGGAGTTCGCATGCCAACCGCCAGCCGCCATCCCGACACCGCCCTCGCGGTGTTCCTCGCCTTCCTCAAGCTGGGCTGCAGCGCCTTCGGCGGGCCCATCGCCCACCTCGGCTATTTCCGCGACGAGTTCGTCCGCCGCCGCGGCTGGCTGAGCGAAAGCAGCTACGCCGACCTGGTCGCCCTCTGCCAGTTCCTTCCCGGCCCCGCCAGCAGCCAGGTCGGCATGGCCCTCGGCCTGGCCCGCGCCGGCTATCCCGGCGCCCTCGCCGCCTGGCTCGGTTTCACCCTGCCCTCGGCGTTGCTGCTGGTGCTCTTCGCTCTCGGCCTGGGACGCTGGGGCGCGCTGTTGCCCGAGGGCGTGCTGCATGGCCTGAAGATCGCCGCGGTGGCGGTGGTGGCCCAGGCGGTCTGGGGCATGGGTCGCAGCCTGTGCCCGGATCGCCCGCGCCTGACGCTGATGGCGCTGTCCTGCGCGAGCGTGCTGGCCTGGCCCACTGCCTGGACCCAGGTCGCGGTGATCGCCGGTGCCGGCCTGGCCGGCCTCGCCCTGTTGAAAACGGAAGCAGTGGAAGGCCACGAGCGACTGCCGATCGCCATTGGCTACCGCGGCGCGCTGCTGTTCCTCACCTTGTTCGCCGTGCTGCTGGTCTGCCTGCCGCTGGCCGCGCGCCTCTGGCCGGAACACTGGCTGCGCCTGCTCGACGCGTTCTACCGGGCTGGCTCGCTGGTATTCGGCGGTGGCCATGTGGTGCTGCCGCTGCTGCAGGCGGAAGTGGTACCCAAGGGCTGGGTCGACGGCGATACCTTCCTCGCCGGCTACGCGGCCGCCCAGGCGGTACCGGGCCCGCTCTTCACCTTCGCCGCGTTCCTCGGCGCAGCCTCGGGCCCGGCGCCGAACGGCTGGAGCGGCGCGCTGCTGTGCCTGCTGGCGATCTTCCTGCCGTCGTTCCTGCTGGTCGCCGGTGCCTTGCCATTCTGGGAACGCCTGCGCCACGAACGCCGGGTACGGGCAACGCTGGCCGGGGTCAACGCGGCGGTGGTCGGCCTGCTGCTGGCGGCGCTGTACCAGCCGCTCTGGACCGAAGGCATCCTGCGCCCGGCCGACTTCGCCCTGCTGCTCTTCGCCCTGCTGGCCCTGCTCGCCTGGAAGACGCCGCCCTGGCAAGTGGTGCTCGCCTGCGCCGTGGCCGGCGGCCTGATCGCCACAGCCGGCTAGCCGTTCAAGGCCAGGCTCAGCCCCTGCGCCGTCGGCGCGGCCGCCTTGCCCGGCTCCGCGCCCTCCGGCCGGTAGCCGAGGCGCAGGCCGCCCCAGTGCTTGCCGTGGACGAAGATCGGCACCGAAAGATCGTGCATCAGCTCGCCGGTGTCACGGGTGTAGGTCTGTAGCAACAGCGGCTGCTGGTGGCTGCCGCAGCGAATCCCGGTGCGGTCGTTGAACAGGCGCTTGCTGCGGCTGCGCAACGCGTCCGTCTGCGGGTCGCCGCTGGGCGGATGGGCGAAGGCGCGATTGTGGGTGGGCACGTAGCCTTCGGGGGTACAGGCGATGGCGAATACCAGGTTGCGGTTGCGCTCCAGCAACTGCTCCTGGATGCCCGGCAGGACCTGGTCGGTGTAGCTGTCGAAGCGGGTCCGGTACTTGGTCGGCTGGGTATTGGGCAACGGCTGGTAGCTGCGGTCGAACAGGTCGTCGAGGTCGATGCGCCCGCTGCGCACGTCCTCCTCGAAGCGAGCGGCGATAGCCGCCGCGCCCTCCCGGGCGAGGTCGTAGACCGACTGGTGGTAGGCGTCCAGGCTGACCTCGGCGAGGCGCTCGCTGATCACCTCGGCCTGGTTCTCCAACTGGCTGGCAGCTTCGCCGAGGCGCAGGGTCTGTTCCTCGCTGGCGCTGAGGTCGCCGCGCACCTGCTCGACCGCGGCGAACAGGCTGGCGAGTTGGCTGCGGTTGATCTCGGCGCCCTGGGCGATCTCGGTAATCTGGCTTTCCACCCCGGCCGCCAGTTCGGCAATGCCTTCCAGTTGCCGACCGGTCAGCTCGACCTGGCCGACCCCTTCCCCCAACTCTTCGGAAAGCTGGCGGATCTGCTCGACCACCTCGCTGGTCTGGCGCTGGATCTCGGCGACCATCTGGCCGACTTCCTCGGTGGCCTCGGCGGTACGTCCGGCCAGGCCGCGCACCTCTTCGGCAACCACCGCGAAGCCGCGCCCATGCTCGCCGGCGCGGGCCGCCTCGATGGCCGCGTTGAGGGCCAGCAGGTTGGTCTGGCTGGCGATGCCCTGGATCACCAGGGTGACCCGCTGGATGTCCTCGCTGCGCTGGTTCAGCGCCTCGATCGCCTCGCGGCTGGCGCCCATCCGCTCGCTGAGCCGATGCATGCGCTCGATGGTCGAGGCCAGCAGCACCTGGCCTTCGTCGCTGCCGGCGCGCGCCCGGGTGGCGGCGTCCATGGCCTGGCGCGCCAGATTGGAGGTGGCGCGCTCGGTGTGGATCATCACTTCGGCGCTGCCGACGATCTGTTCGGCGGCGTCGAGCTGGGATTGCAGCTTCTCCGCCAGGCGCTTCACCGAGAACGCCACGCCGGCGGCCGACAAGGCGTTCTGGCTGGTGTTATGGGACAGGTCGCGAGCCAGCCGGGCGATGTCGGGCTCGCCGACGGTCGCCACCGCCGTGCGGTTGCCGGGAAGCAGCCAGGGCAACCAGAGCAGCGCCACGCCGAGCGGCAGGGCCAGGTACAGCGGCAGCCAGCCATGCCGGGCGCCGACCAGCAGGAGAACCAGGGCCAGGCTCTGCAACAGGCAGACGAAGAGGATGCGGGAACGAGCGGGCTGCATGAGTAAATCTCCGGCCTCCGGGGCGTTGCGTCATGACCCTGGGGTCGGACGGGCGACGGCGGGGCTTCTTTATTTGACTTGTAGTCCGGTTTGTAGCCCGCCCCCGGAAGCGCCGCCATCGTTCCTTAGTGGTATGGCCAATGGCTGGCATTCGACTAGCGCAGGCCGCGACGAAAGGCGGAGAACACCCCGGACGCGTCGGCCAGGCCTTGATCCATGGGGGCTTCGCCGCATTTCCAGGGGACGCTCGAAGAACTTCCGTCCTGCCGTCCGTCGGCCGACACCGTATGACAAGCCCGGAGCCCACGTTATAATTCCGCGCCCATTTACAGCCGGTAGCGGTCGACTAGACTCCCAACCGGCGCTGGCCGGACCCCGCTTCCGCCCAGCCTGGTCGCTATCGGGCCCGCTCTTTTTGGACTCAGGACCACCCGTGACGAAAGACGAATTGCGTGCCGCGCTGGCGCGCGAGGAACAGCGTTACAAGGACGTGTACGGCGGCGAAGTGACGCTTTATGCCGCCCAGCCGGAACCCGACCGCAAGCCCTGGCGCAAACGCCCAACCGTTCAGGAGCAGGCGTTCGATAGAGAACTGCAGAAGATCGAAGAAGAGCGTCTCAAGGCCGGGCAGGAAGCAGCGAACCCCATTCCATTTACCTCCAACCGACAGGAGAGCGACGGATAACGAAGCGTTTCAATCTGTTTCGTTTTTCCCGCAAAGCCCGATGCGACGGGGCGTTGCCCGCGACAATGGCAACCTTCCGGAGTTCCAGACGGATAAAAACGCATCTGGCATAATCGCCGCCCCGTCTCTGACCGGTTTCTCACATGTTCGATCTTTTCAGCGGGCTCGATGCCTGGGTGGGTATCAGCCTGGTGCTGGCCCTGGCCTTCGTCCTCACCTTCGAGTTCATCAACGGCTTCCACGACACTGCCAACGCGGTGGCCACCGTCATCTACACCAAAGCGATGTCCCCCTACCGGGCGGTGATGCTCTCCGGTGTGTTCAACTTCCTCGGCGTGCTGCTCGGCGGTGTCGGCGTAGCCTACGCCATCGTTCACCTGCTGCCGGTGGAGCTGCTGATCAACGTGAACACCGGCCATGGCCTGGCGATGGTCTTCTCCCTGCTCGCCGCCGCCATCGCCTGGAACCTCGGCACCTGGTACTTCGGCATCCCGGCCTCCAGCTCGCACACCCTGATCGGCTCGATCCTCGGCGTCGGCCTGGCCAATGCGCTGATCACCGACGTGCCGCTGGCCGAAGGGATCAACTGGCAGAAGGCGATCGACATCGGCCTGTCGCTGATCTTCTCGCCGCTGGCCGGCTTCATGGTCGCCGCGTTGGTCCTGCTCGGACTGAAATGGTGGCGTCCGCTGTCGAAGATGCACAAAACCCCGGAAACCCGTCGCGAACTCGACGAGAAGAAGCACCCGCCGTTCTGGAACCGCCTGGTGCTGGTGCTTTCCGCCATGGCGGTAAGCTTCGTCCATGGCTCCAACGACGGCCAGAAGGGTATCGGCCTGATCATGCTGGTACTGATCGGCATCGTCCCGGCCAAGTTCGTCCTCGACCTGAACAGCACCACCTACCAGATCGAGCGCACCCGCGACGCCGCCCTGCACCTCAGTCAGTTCTACCAGCGCCACACCGATACCCTCGGCGACATGCTGGCCCTGGGCAAGAGCAATGGCAGCGAGATGCCGCAGTTCTACCGCTGCGATCCGAAACAGACCGAGCCGACCATCAACGCGCTGCTCCGCGACCTGCGCGGCGTGCCCAGCTACAACGACCTGGACGCCGACGAGCGCGTGCAGGTGCGTCGCTACCTGCTGTGCCTGGACGACACCGCGAAGAAGGTCGGCAAGCTGTCCGACCTGCCGGCGCGGGAGAAGGCCGACCTCGAGAAGCTACGCAAGGACCTGACCGCGACCACCGAATACGCGCCGTTCTGGGTCATCATCGCGGTGGCCCTGGCTCTCGGCATCGGCACCATGGTCGGCTGGAAGCGCGTAGTGCTCACCGTCGGCGAGAAGATCGGCAAGCAGGGCATGACCTACGCCCAGGGCATGAGCGCGCAGATCACCGCCGCCGCCGCCATCGGCATGGCCAACATCTACAGCTTGCCGGTGTCCACCACCCATGTACTGTCCTCCGGCGTGGCCGGGACCATGGTGGCGAACAAAAGCGGCCTGCACGGCGGCACCGTGCGCAACATCCTGATGGCCTGGGTGCTCACCCTGCCGACTTCGATGGCGCTGTCCGCCGGCCTGTTCTGGCTGGCCTCGCAATTCATCTGAGCCGCCTCGCCGGTTGAAAAAAACGCCTGCTTGTCCGCAGGCGTTTTTTTTGCCGCGCTCCCACCGACGTCATCCGCCCGCCTCGGCGGGCAGCGCCGCCAGCGGCAAGCGAACCACGAACAACGCGCCCTCCCCCTGGTTGGCCGCCGTCAGGCTACCGCCCATGTTGCGCACCAGATCGTGGCTGACCGAGAGACCCAGGCCGGTACCCTTGCCCTCCACCTTGGTGGTGAAGAAGGGTTCGAATATCCGCTCCAGCAGGAGCGGTTCGATCCCGCCGCCGTTGTCGTGCACGTGCAATTCGACCCAGCCCGGTTCGCGGCAGGCCACCTGCTCCAGGCGAATGCGCCGGCTGGCCAGGCCAAGATTGCCGAGCAGGGCATCGCGGGCGTTGGCGAGCAGGTTGATGATCACCTGTTCCAGCTGGTCCGCCTGCCCTCGTACCACCATCCGCTGCGTCGGCGCCGGGCACTCCACCTCGATGGCGTGCTGACGCAGCCCCTCGCCGAGCAGGCCCAGGGCGCCTTCGAAGGCGGTATAGGGGTCGAACGGCAGCGCCTCCAGCGCCGACTTGCGGCTGAACACGCCGAGGTGGCTGACCAGGCGGTCGACGCGCAGGACCTGGGCATCCATGCGCTCCAGTTTCTCGCCCAGGTAGTCGCCGTCGAGGCCGACGCTGTTCATCCGCTGGCGCATGTTGAAGAGGGTCATGCGCAGCACGTGCAGCGGCTGCTTCACCTCGTGGGCGAGGCCGCTGACCATCTCCCCCAGGCTGGCCATCTTGGCGCCTTGCGCCAGTTGCTGCTGGGCCCGACGCACCGGCGTGTTGTCGCGTCCCACCGCCTGTACCTCGCACAATTCGCCCCGGGCGTCGAACAACGGTCGCTCGGCCCACACCAGCCAGAGAAAACGTTGCCCCGGCAGGTTGAAGCGCAGTTCCGGCACCTCGCTGGCGCCCTCCCGCGGCGAACCCAGCAGACGCGCGCGCAAGGCGCTGGCGTCTTCCGCCGCCAGCCACTCGTCGAGCCGGCGACCGACCAGGCGCTCCGGGCTGGTCGCGAGGCTATCGGCGAAGGTCCGGTTCACGTAGGTCAGCACCAGGTCGGCGGTATAGCGACAGATCAGCGCCGGCGAATCCTCCACCAGGACCCGGTAGCGTTCCTCGCTCTCGGCGATACGCTGTGCCGCCAGGTGCTGCTCGGTCACGTCCAGCCACAGGCCCACCGCCTCGCTGGGCAGGCCCTGGGCATCGCGCAGCAGCTTGGCTTCGTCGTAGAGCCAGTGCCAGTTGCCCTGGCCATCGGCGAGGCGATAGCGGGTCTTCACCCGGCCCTCGCAAAGCAACTCGCGGCCACGGGCGAAAAAGGCCTCCAGGTCGTCCGGATGCACCCGTTCGGCGAGCGCCTGCCAACTCTGTCCCTGCAAGTCGAGGCCGAGCAGGTTGCTCGCGCTTTCGCTGTAGAACTCCGGCACCAGGTGCCCCTGCTCGACCCGCTGGACGTAGATCACCACCGGCGCGCTGTCGATCAGGCTGCGCAGCCGCGCGTGGGCCGCCTGTGCCCGTTCCTCCTGGCGCCGGCCTTCGCTGATGTCGAGCAGCACGCCGGACAGCCCCAGCGCGCTGCCGCGCCCCAGCGGTCGACCCTCGATGCGCAGCCAGCGGCGCTCGCCGCGGCTATCCGGCTGACGCAGGCAAAGGTCCTGGGCCAGCGCCTGGCCGCTGCGCAGGCTGGCACGCAGGCGCAGGCCGAGTTCGTCGGCGTCCGCCGGTTGCAGCAGGCCCTGCAGGTGTTCCAGCGGCACCCGACGATACTCGCCGGTCAACCCCAGGCTGTCGTGCAAGGCCGGCGCCAGTTCGAAGAGTTCCTGCTCCGCCCAGTAACGCCACCAGCCGCCGCCGATCATCTCCTGCAACAGCCCCAGCTTGCGCGAACTGTCGTGCTGCTCGTGGAGTTCGCAGCGGTCCGCCACCTGGTTCGCCAGCAGTTCCGCGAGGTATTGCCAGTCCTGCGGCGCGGGCCCCTGGGCGAGCTGCTCCAGCGACATCGGCCGCACCAGCAATGCCCCCAGGCGGCCACCGCGCATCGCCGCCGGCACCAGGTAGAGCGCGTCCTCGCCGATCTGCCGGAGCAGCGTCGAGGCGCCTTCGCCACGGCGTAGCAAGCGCGCGCCCGCCCCTTCGCGCAGGTCGTCGTCGGCGAGTTGCAGGGTCGGTCGCAGCAAACTGTCGCTGCCAGGCCGCACATGACTGGCGAAGACCGTGCAGAAACCCTTGCCGTCGCCCAGCAGCAGGGCGATAGCCTGCATCTGGAACGCGCCGGAGAGCGATTCGAGAATCTCCTGGACCGCCTCCGCCAGGTGTCCGTGGGAGACATGGCGCAGACGCGAAAGGATCAGCTTGCCCAGGCTCAGGCTCTGCAACTGGTGCTGCTGGTTGTCGGACTGCCAGTTGAGGTCGGAGATGTCCATGCCCAGCAGCAGCGAGCGTCCCAGGCCGTCGAGCGGCTGCATCGGCTGGAAACGACAGGTCAATGGCGCGGCGGCATCGCTGCGCAGCGTCAGGTCGAGACGCTCGCCCCGGCGCAGGCCGGCCAGCGTCGGCGCACCGGGGCGCGCCGCTCCAGATACTCGGCGAAAGGCCGCGGCTGTTCGCCAAGCCCATGGGCGCACTGCAGACGATACGCCTGCCGCCCGCCGACCCGGATCACGCGGTCCTGTTCGTCCATCTCGAAACACAGGTCCCAACTCCTCAGCGAAGCGCTCCAGAGGGTGGGGCCTTCCTGCGAAAAGGGTTCCGGCCTCTCGGCCTCGGCGGACGACGAGCGGGAAAATTCGAACATGCGACCACCTCACAGCAACAGGTTGGCACTCGCCTTCAGCGTCTGCGGCAGGTTGGGAATCGCGCCGATGCCGGGGAAGCTCAGCACGGGGATGATCGCCTTGCCCGGATCGCCGTACGGGTACTGCACGCAGACCTCGATCCGCGACGTGGCGCTGACGTAGTCGGCGTACTGGCCATTGCCGGCACAGGGCTGGAGGTTCGCCCGCCAGGCCGCCGGCATCCAGTCCAGGCGCGCGAGCAACTCGTCCCTGGCACGGGCTTCGGCGAGGCTCTCGTAGCCCGCATCGGAGGGATCGACAGCGATCGCCGCACGGGCCCCCACGGCAGCGGCATCGTTGAACGACTGCAACATGAGCAAAGGAATGCTGTAGCTGATCAGACCGTAAACCAGCGCGAAAAACAGCAGGAAGATCGCTGTGAATTCGATGGCGACGGCGCCGTGCTGGCGTCGCCGGGAAGCTTTTCCGAGCATGAGCTGACATCCCCGATCCGCATCCTTAATACTAGTCGTCATTCGCTCCGCCAACGTTACTGAAAAGGTATTAATCCAGATGTCGAAAAAAGGCTGAAGAACAGGATGGAGCAATTAGCACTGGCCTTGTGGGCAAGCGTTTGCGGATATCAGGACATCAAACGTTTGCGCGTCTCCAACTGGCTTATCCTGGGCGGATTTCTTATTTCCTTTGTTTATTTATATGTGAAAGAGTCAAGCCTGACCGGTGCTACGGTTAATATGGCAATGACCGCACTTTTTATAGGCGTCTGCCTCAGCCTTCCCGGCTACCTTCTCGGCAGGCTCGGCGCTGCCGACGTCAAGTACCTGGCCGCACTGGGGCTGGCCAGCGACCCACTTACGGTGCTCTATAGCCTGGCCTTCGGCTGCCTGCTGTGCATCGCGCTATTCATCCTCGTAAAGTTATTCAAACGTTCGGTAGAAAAGTCCGCAATGAATGAAGAAGTTCGCCTTCGAAGGGCACCGTCAAAAAACAAGTCATTCCCTTTTATATTCGCCATGAGCGCCGGCCTTTTGGCACATCTGATTATCAGTAAAATTATCTGAGTAAACTTGCGGAAGACCTCACTTAGCGACTATATGCTTATGGCTAATACCATTCGGTATGGCTGCATTCCAATGCACGTCCCCTGTTAAAAACAAAATAAGCAAATGGAGCGTATGACCATGGACAAACCGGCCTCGCGGCATTTCAGCGTCTTGATCATCGATGATGAACCCCAGGTGACCTCGGAACTCCGCGAACTGCTGGAAAACAGTGGCTACCGTTGCGTAACCAGCACCCACCGGGAGTCGGCGATCGCCAGCTTCCAGGCCGACCCGAACATCGGCCTGGTCATCTGCGACCTCTACCTGGGGCAGGACAACGGTATCCGCCTGATCGAGAGCCTCAAGGAAGTCGCCGGCAACGGCAGGTTCTTCGAATCGATCATCCTCACCGGTCACGATGGCCGCCAGGAAGTGATCGAGGCCATGCGGGTCGGCGCCGCCGACTACTACCAGAAACCGGTGGCGCCGCAGGAACTGCTGCATGGCCTCGAACGCCTGGAGAACCGCCTGCACGAGCGCGTCCGCAGCCAGTTGAGCCTGAGCCACGTCAACCAGCGCCTGGAATACCTCGCCGAATCGCTGAACTCGATCTACCGCGATATCCACAAGATCAAGTACGAGGTACACGGCAACAGCCAGCCGAGTGCCCTCAAGAGCGAAGACAGCCAGCCGTCCGCGCCGCCGGCGTCGGTCGCGGAAAGCCAGGTGTCCCCGAGCAATCCGCTGTTCGGCAAGCTGTCGCCCCGCCAGCAGGCGGTGGCGCGGCTGGTGAGCAAGGGCCTGACCAACTACCAGATAGCCTACGAGCTGGGCATCACCGAGAACACGGTGAAGCTGTACGTCTCCCAGGTGCTGCGCCTGATGCATATGCACAACCGCACACAGCTGGCGCTGGCCCTGTCGCCTGCGGCGATGCAGCAGGGCAGCGGAGCGGTGGTGCACTGACAGGCGCGATGGCCCGGCGGGCCTGCTAGATCAGCAGTTCCGCCCTGCCGACATCGACCTTCAGAATCTCCGCGTCGATGTATCCAAGTTGTACCCCCAGCAAGGGCAGGACCAGATTCAGGATCGGCGTCAGCAGCCCATCGACCAGAGGTGCCACCACGGAATTCACGATGAGGTCGGTGAGCGCCGTCGAGCCGCACAGCAAAGGCAAGCACAGTCCGAGCACCACGGGATTGACGTTGATGCTGGTTTTCAGGGTACTGGCGAGAAAGCCGCTTTCCGGCAACCTGCGGCTCTGGACGAGATCGGAACCGTCGGCTTTCACGTTGAATCGCGTATCGCCCGAGCTGCCGGCGATCGAGGTATCGAGCTTGAGATCCAATCGCACCAAGCCGCCAAGCACCAGAATCGAGCCGACCTGATCGATGTTGGCCGGACTGCCGATCTTTATCGTCGCTCCGCTGCTTCTCCAACCGAAGTCCAACGCGGTATCCGGGCGGGTACAGGCCATGCTTTTCAGCCAGACGGCTCCCGACGCGCCTTCGATGGCCAGTTGCAGTTTCGTGGTGGCGAGAATGGACAGGAACCCGGAATCGATGTCCGCCGTAAGTCGTACCTGGGACTGGCGCACCTCCGTGCGCCAGGCACCGCTCTCATCCTGCCCTGGCGGCCCGGAGACGATCCTCTTCGGCTCTACGACCGTGAGCCGTGCATTGGCCAATCCAGGGATACCCAGGTTCACGGCGACCGCGGAATTCTTGTTGGCGACCTGGGCAACCGCCATGATGAGATCCAGCGCATTGATCGCCGTATCCAGCTGCGACATGCTGTTCACCTCGCCGGCGCTCAGCCCCAGCAAGTCTCCCAGTTTCAACGTGGCCGACTTTACCCCCACCAATTGCGCTCTCAGGGCCTCGACCGAGGCTACGCCGTTCTTCGCCAGGACGTTCACGCTGGCGGCGAGTACCTGCTGCAAGCCGACGTTGGTATTCAACAACTGTTCGATGGTCCCCAGGCTGGTATCGACCCCGATCAAGCCCATTCCATCCGCGCCGAGAATGTCCAGCACACTGAGCTTCGCGTCGGCGATACCGTTGTAGGCCGCCGCCGAGAGATCGATGTGGGTGCCCAGCAATCCGCTCAGGATGGGGTTGAGCAACGCCGATTGGCCACTGTTCACGCTCGCCAGCCCCGTGCCTGCGGAAATCGTGGCGTTCGGCAGGCGTCGCGCCACAGCCTCTGCGCGGAGATCGACGTTGGCATTGCCGCCGCCGAACAGTCCCCCGAGGTTGGCGACCAGGCTGCCGGGAACGCTCTTGGTCACCTCGACATGCACCGCCTCGTTGGCGGCAGCCGCGTTCGACGCGCTGGCTATGAAACTGCGCAGGCCGCCGGCACTCAGCACGCCGCCGACCTCCGCCGACAGGCTGGAGCCGGCGGCGTCCGCATCGAACCCGTTGAGCATCGCGCTGGCCTTGGCGAAAGACGTCGCCTGGGCAGAACTCTGGTCGCCGCACAAGGCTCCCTGGGAGGCACTCTCCAGCGCCGCCACGTCCGCCACTCGCTGCAGGTTGCGCTGCTCCAGGTAGAGCCGCCCGGTATCCACCACCAGCAACAGGCAGATCAAGGCCAGCAGCAGGGTGGTCGCCGCCAGGATGCCGATCGCCCCGCGCTGTCTTGCAGGCCATCCGTTCATGCCCTGCCCCTCCGCCAGGAACCGTCAGTTCTTGCTCTCGCCGAAGCCGCGATCTTCCAGCAGGTACTCGGGAATCTCGTGCTCATAGCTTTTCAGGTAGCGCTGGTAGGCACGCTGGCGCTCGGCGGCGGTCGCGCTTTGCCGAACCGGGCTGGCGGCCCGGCCGGTCGCCTGGATGGCCAGCCAGGCGCGGGTGGCGGTCTGCGGTTCGGCCGTCGCTGGCGCGGCAGGACGGACCGCCGGCGTGTCCGCGGCCCAGGCCGTGCCGGACAGGAGCAGCAAGACGCCGAACAGGATTCGCTCGTGCATGGTTCACCTCTCCGGCGCCGGCTCAGGGCGCCTCGTTGGCCATCGCGGTATGCATATTCGCCTCCGCCGGCAGTTCCGCCAGCGGGTCGTCGCTTGCCGGCGCCGCGCCGGGTGTCGGTACGGCACCCCAGCTGCGCGCCCGCGCCTCGGCCGCGCGGATGTCCCGGGCATTCAGCTGCAAACGCTCGATCAGGCGCTGCGCATCTTCCCGGTCGCCTTGCAGGTACAGCAGGCCGAGCAGGTTGGTCGCCGGCAGCTTGCCACCCTGCTGCAACTCCAGCGCAGTGATGAATTCGAAGCGCGCGCCGACACGGTCGCCGCGCTTGAGCAGGGCGACCCCCAGGTCGTTGCGGAAGCGGCTCTCGGTCGGCCGCAGGCGCGCCGCCTCGCGCAGCTCGAGGACCGCCCGGGCGCTGTCGCCATTGCGCAGGGCGAGCAAGCCGAGGCCGTGGTGCGCCTCGGGTGCCTTGCAGGTTTCCAGCAGGGCCTGGTACTCGGCCCTGGCCCGCGGGTCGCCGATCCGGCGCAGGATCAGCGCCCTTTCCTCGCGCACGTCGAGCAACCCCGGCGGCATGCTTTCCAGGTTGGCCAGGGCCGCATGCAGGCGGCCCTCGCGGATCATGTCGCGGACCATGTTCATCTGCAGTTCCTGCTCCTGGCCGAGCTGCTGCGAACACTCCCGTGGGCCGTCCCGCCCCGGCAGCGCGGCGCAACCGCCGAGCAGGGCGGCGCACAGGCCGATGCCGATCAGTGCTTTCATCCCAGTCCTCCCAAGGCCTTGGTGATGGCAATGACGCCCGGACCGGCGAGGACGATCAGCAGCGCCGGGAACAGCAGCACCATCATCACCAGGCTCATCTTCGCCGACAGCTTGCCGATGCGTTCCTGCAAGGTGGTCAGGCGCCGGTCTTCGAACAGTTGCTTGAGCGTCAGCAGGGTGCTGCGCGCACTGCCGCCCTGGCGCAACATCTGCCGTAGCACGCCGCAGCAGTCGTTCAGCGGGTCCACCTGCAGGCGCCGGGCAAGCGCCTCCAGCTCTTCCGCCAGGTCGATGCCGTTGTCGGCACGGGTCAGCGCCAGGTCCAGCTCGCGGGCCAGTTGCGGGGTGATCCCGCGGCCTTCCAGGCAGACCACGCGCAGCGTCTGCTCCACGGTCAGGCCGGCGTCGAAGAGGATGCGGATCAGTTGCACGAACAGGATCATCTCGTCGGCGATCAGCGCCCGGCGCGCCTTGGCGAAGTGCTTGAGCACCTGCTTGGGCAGGAGGAAACCGATGCCGGCGGCGAACAGCAGCGGCACCGCGTAGGACGCCTCGCTCTCGGCGCGCAGCAGCTTGACCAGCAAGACCAGGAGAACGAACAGCAGCGGCGTGAGGAACACCGAGATCAGGTACAGGGTCCGGTAGCGACTCTCGTGCCAGCCGGCCTGTTGCAGCAACTGGCGGGCCTCGCTGTCCATCAGTTGCAGGCGCCGCACCCAGAAGCTGTCGTCCATCCGCTCGGTCATGCCGGCCAGCCACCTGGTCGAGCCGCCAGGGTTGGCCAGCGCTCCCAGGCGCCTCTCGATCAGGCGCTGCTCGCGGCTGCCGTTGCGCGCCTGGAGCAACAGCAACAAGGCACCGCCGACCGCCATCAGGAGCGCCGCGAAAATCAGCCACTGTGCCTGCATGGCCACCTCCTAGACGCTCTTGAGCATGCGCCACAGCGCATAGCAGCCGAGCAGTTGCAGCCCGAGCGAGGCCAGGAGCAGGAAACGCCCGGTGCCGTCGGCCCACATGTTCAGCAGATAGCCCGGGTTGCTCGCCAGGATGTAGCCGCCCAGGGCGCTCGGCACGCCGGCCAGGACATAGGCGCTGATCCGTGTCTCGCCGGTCATCGCGTGCAACTGCCGGCTGAGCTTCTCGCGCTCGTGGATGAGCTTGACGATGCTGTCCAGCAGGTCGCTGGTATTGCCGCCATAACGGTGGTTGACCGAGACGCCCAGGGCGAGGATGCGCAGCTCCTCAACCTCGTAGAGTTCGGCGACTTCCTGCAACGCCTCCGGCAGGTGGATGCCGAGAAGCACGTGGTTGCGCGCCAGGGTGAAGATGTCGCGCAGCGGCTCCTCGGCATTCTCCACTGCCTGCATTAGCGCGTCGCCCAGCGTGCGCCCGGCGTGCAGGCTGCGCACTACCTGGTCGAGGAAACGCGGCATCTGCCGGATCATTCGCTTCAGGCGGCGCTGGTAGAGCATGCCCAGGGCGACGCGGCAGGACAGCGCCGCCAGTAGCAGGCCGCCTAGCGCGCCGACGATGCCGAACAGGCGTAATCCGCTCCAGACCAGCAGCAGCGCAAGCACTGCCGCCCCGAACAACCACGGACGCGGGCGCTGGATACCGGCGCGACGCATCTGGCGAGCCAGCCAGTGACTGCTGCGCGGCCGCACCGCGACCGCCTCCTGGCGTCCCAGCAGCCGTTCAACCACCAGTTCGTTGCGCCCGGCGCGCCAGCCCATGAACGCCAGGGCCAGCGCGGCGAAAGCCAGCACGCCGCTGAACAGCACCAGCAGTTGCGCGCCGTTCACAGCAGCGCCTGGCGGAATTTCTGCCCGACCGGCGCGGCCTGGCGGACGAACTGCCCGCTACCGCGCCGGTCGAGACTGAACAGCGTATTGGTGACGTACACACCGTCGCGCACCTCCAGCACCTCCAGCACTTCGCTGATGCAACGCCGACCGCTGGCCAGGCGGGTGATCTGCACCACCACGTCCAGCGCGGCGCAGATCATCAGGCGCAAGGTCTGCTCCGGCAGCCTGTTACCGGTCAGGCCGACCAGCATCTCCATGCGCAGCAGCGAATCCATCGCCGAGTTGGCGTGCACCGTGCTCATCGAGCCGTCGTGGCCGGTGTTCATCGCCTGCAGCACGTCGAGCACCTCGACGCCGCGGATCTCGCCGAGGATGATCCGGTCCGGGCGCATCCGCAGGGCGTTGCGGATCAGGTCGCGGGCGGTCACCTCGCCGTAGCCCTCGGCGTTCGGCGGACGGGTCTCCAGACGCACCACGTGGTCGTGGCCGAGTTGCAGCTCGGCGGTGTCCTCGATGGTGACGATCCGCTCGCGTTCGTCGATGAAGCCGCTGATGACGTTGAGCAAGGTGGTCTTGCCGGTGCCGGTGCCGCCACTGATGAGGATGTTGCAGCGGCGCGAGACCGCCTGGCGGAGGAACTCGAGCAAGGCTTCGTCGACGCTCTGGTAGGCCAGCAGGTCGGCACTGCGCAGCAGCTCCTGGCTGAACTTGCGGATCGAGATGCACGGCCCGTCCAGCGCCACCGGGGGAATGATCGCGTTGACCCGGCTGCCGTCCGGCAGGCGCGCGTCGACCATCGGGCTGGACTCGTCCAGGCGTCGGCCGAGGGGCGCGAGGATACGCTGGATCACCCGCAGCACATGGTGGTCGTCGATGAAGCGCAGGTCGCTCTGGTAGAGCCGCCCTTCCCGCTCGACGAACACCCGGCCCGGCCCGTTGACGAGGATTTCCGAGACGCCGGGATCGCGCAGGAGGATCTCCAGCGGGCCGAAGCCGGTGAGTTCGTCGACCACCTCTTCGGCCAGGCGGTCCAGTTCGTAGCGGGAGATCGCCAGTTGATGGCGCGAGCCGTATTCGCAGACCTTTTCCGAGACGTACTGGACCACGGCGGAGCGCGCGCCCTCCAGCAGGTTCATGCCGTCTTCGTCGATCTCGTCGATGATGTAGCGGTGCAGGCGCAGCTTCAGCGCCTGGATGTCCTGCTCCTGGCGGGAGTGGAAGGCACCGCCGTCAGGACGCGCGCCGAATCCCGTGCTCATAGCAGCGCCGCCTTGGCCCGGCCGAGCCAGGACAGCAGCGAACGGCGCTCGCCGCGTGTCACGCACAGGCTGTCCGCCAGTTGCCGCAGCTTGGCCGCCAATGGGTCGCGCGGCGCCACCTCGAACAGGCTCTTGCCGAGGTTCTTCGCGCGCAGGCGCGATTCCGGGGACAACGGCAGGACACCGAACAGATCGAGGTCGAACATCCGGCTTAGGGCCTGCTGGTCCGGCGCCACATTGGGCAGGTAGCGCTCGATCAGCAACTCGATGGAGGGCAACGGCAGGTTGCGCTCGCGCAGGCGGCGCAGGCGCTCCAGGCCCTTCTTGCAGGACGGCACGCTCTGGTCGACCATCCACAGCACGCGGTTGGCCTGCACCAGCAACTGGTTGCTCAGCTCGCCCTCGGGCAGCCCGGTGAGGTTGACCACCACATGGCTGAACGCCCCGCGCAGGTTGCCCAGCAACAGATAGAGTTCGGCGGTGGTGACTCGCTCCAGCACGCCGGGCTCGTCGGTCAGGCTGAGTATCCGCAGGCCGCTGTCGAGGCGGGTGAAGGCGCTGTCGATCAGGGTCTGGTCGAGGCGCCGCAGGTTGCGCAAGGCATCGCTGAAGGTGAAGGCCGAGTCCAGGCCGAGGATCGCCAGCGCCTCGCCGGTGGGCTGGCCGACGTCCAGCAGCAGGACCTGGTTCGGCGTCTGCTCCTGCAACGCCTTGGCCAGGTGCAAGGCGACGAAGGCGCCGTCGGCGTCCGGTCGGGCGCTGACCAGGGTCAGCAGCTCGCCCTGGCGCGCCGCGCTCACCGGCACGCTGGGCAGGCGTCCGCCGAGGCGCCGGATCAGCCCGGTCAGCTCGCTGGCGCGGGCGCCGTAGGTGATGAAGTCGCGCGCGCCGGCGCGCATCGCCGCCAGCACCAACTGGTTGTCCAGGCCGTCGCCGATGGCCACCACCGAGAGCATCGGCCGCGCCGATACCAATCCCTCGACCAGCGCGCCCTGGGACACCAGGTTGCTTTTGCCGAGGCTGATGAACAGCACCCCGGCGGCGGTGACGTCGAGCAGCGCCAGCAGCTCCTCCAGGCTGGCGCTGCCTGCCGGAACCACCTGGCCGGCGGACGCCAGGCTGTTCTGCAACCAGTCGAGTTCGCCGGGATGCTGGGTCAGCGCCACGAAGTTCTGGTTCATGCGCGCCTCCTAATCCGACAGACCGGTGTCGTTCTGCTGGCCGTCGTACTCGCCGCGCTCGAGGAAGTACAGGCGCGAGAACCCCGGATCGTAGTGCCGCAGGCCCTCGCCGGGCAGGTCCGGCAACTGTGCGTCGGCGGCCAGCGGCTGGACCAGGTGCGGGGTGACGATCATCAGCAGCTCGCGGTCGTCCTTGTCCAGCTTGGTCGAGCGGAAGAACGCACCGAGGATCGGGATGTCGCCCAGCCAGGGAAACTTGTCGACGTTGCTCACCGAGTTGCTGCTGGTCAGCCCGCTGATCACGAAGCTCTCGCCGTCGGCCAGCATCACGCTGGTGTCGGTGCGCCGGACGCGCAGTGCCGGCACCGCCACCCCGCCGCTCTGGATGCCGGCGCTGTAGTCCAGTTCGCTGACCTCCGGCGCCACCTTGAGAGCGATGCGGCGGTTGTTCATCACCGTCGGGGTGAGGGTCAGGCGGATGCCGAACTCCTTGTATTCGATGGTGACGTTGTCGTTGGTGCCGTTCGGCACCGGGATCGGAAACTCGCCGCCGGCGAGGAACGACGCGCTCTGCCCGCTCATCGCCACCAGGCTCGGGCGCGCCAGGGTATAGGCGAAGCCGCTGCCCTCCAGGGCATTCATGAAGCTCAACCACTTGCCGCCGCCGAAGATCAGGTTGAATCCCGAGCTGCCGGTGCCGAAGGTGCCGCCCAGGCCGCTGCCGTCGGCATTGACCTTGATGTCGCCGAGGCTGCCCGGCGCACCGAGCACCCAGAGGTTGCCGCCGCGGCGGACGAACGAGGTGCTGGCCTGCTTCAGCTTGCTGCGGCTGACCTCGACGAAGCGGATATCGGTCTGCACCTGGTTCGGCAGCTCCTCTGCGGCGCCGACGGTGAACGCTGGAGCACCGCGGGTATCGACGCTACCGCGTCCCTCGACCTCCACCAGGCTGCGCAACGGCTCGGGACTGCAGCCGGTCCAGATCAGCAGGCTGGTGGAGCCCTGTTCCTTACCGGTGACCAGGAAGCCGCGACGATCCAGCAACTGTACGTCGGCGATCTTCGGATCGCCGATGGCCAGCCGTTCGATCGGCACCGCCAGGCGCAGGTCACGCTGTTGTCCCTGGACGACGTCGACCCGCGGCGCCTGCGCCAGCAACTCGATGCAGCCCTGCGGCAAAGCCAGTGCCGGCAGCGCCAACGCCACCCCCAGCAGCCCTCCCAGCCAGCGCGACACGCCTATCCCGGTGCTCCGATGCATATGCCGGCTCCCCTCAAGGCACTTCATGGGTCATGGCGCTGCCACGGTAGACCGTGACCCCGTTGGCCACCGGCACGCGCGGAGCCGCGCTGCGCACGCTCGGCGCCGTCGGTTTGCGGCGCTCCAGCAGTTGGTCGAGACTCAGCGCCGCGCTCGGCGCGCCCAGCGACGCTTGCAGCAGCGCGCCTTCCTGCTCCCTGCGGTAGAGTTCTTCGTCCTTGCTGCGGATGGCCAGGCGCAGCGAACCGGCCTGGCTCGCCAGCATCAGCCGCGCCACGCCGTCCTCCGGTACCGCCAGCACCGCGGTACGCGGCGGACGCGGGTCCTTTTCCTGGTTCGAGCGGTCCTGTCCATCGCTGCCCACGGCGATCCGCTCGCCGTAGGTCAGTACCCGGACGCCGGGCAACACCAGTTGCGCCAGCGGGGTCGATTCGCCGTCCCGCTCGTCACGCACGAAGAGCATCACGTCGACATAGTCGCCGGGCAGGACGAAGCCGCCGCCGCCGACCACTTCGTCCACAGCGATCGCCATCGCCCGCTCGTCCGGACGGATGGTCCGGGCCAGCGGACCGCCGGGTTCGAGGGTCGCGGCGGAAAGAATGCTGCCGGCCGGCACCGCGACCCAGACCCGCTTGCCGAGCAACGCCTCGGGCCTGTCGTAGCTACCGACCGGTGCGGTCCGCAACAGCTCGACGCTCAGGTCGTCCTTGCCGATCACCGCCAGCGCCGGGAGATCGCGACTGGCCACCAGCACCGGCTTGCGTTCGAGCTTTTCCAGCGAAGCGTCCACCGTCGCCGAAGCCGGCGCCACGGATGGAGCGTGCGCGTTCGATGGCGCGCGGCCGATGGATACGCCGAGGTATCCGAGCAACACCGCACCGAGCAGCAGCAGGCCGGCCAGGGCCATCAGCACCTTGCTATTCATGGGCAGACCCCTGCTATGCGTCCGGACAGGTCGATGAACGGAAAATCACCGGCGATCGCCGATGAACGAAAAAGAAAAAGTGGCGTCTTGCTGTCCGTGTCATGGCCATACTCCGGGACTGGCTTTCCATGGCAGGTACATTGGGGTTATCGACTGGCGACAGTCGTTATTCAAGAACCAAAGTTCATAACTTCGAACTTGCGACGATAGGCCTGAATCTAGACTCGGGATAATCAATGTCAATTTGTCATTAGATGTAGTCCAAGCCTTGTAACCCGCCATATAACCTTGCGACTAATCCACTCCTACTAATGCCATTTAGTTGTTGCAAAACGCCATCATCGGCCTAGCCTCAGCGTGGAGGCAGGGCTCTGTCTCGGTGATTGCCGCGTTCGAGGAGCAAACAAGAATGAAGAACCTGACCCTGTTCGTGTATTGCAAACTTCGCGCATTCCTGGCGGACGAAGAAGGGGCAAACGCCATCGAATACGCGGTTATCGCCGGTTTGATCGCGGTGGCTCTGATTGCCGTATTGAGTCCCACGGACAGTGGTATCGTCGGCGGGCTGAAAGCCTTCTTCGACGGAGTCGGCGAAAAAGTCGGCGGGCTGGCTCCGACAGCGAACTGACGCGAGCGCTTTCCCGGTCGCTTCCCATAGTGGCGCCATTTTCATGGCGCCACTATTTTGCCTTTGTAATGGCACTGTGCTACAAAGCCTGCCGTTCAGGCGCTGGATCATGGCTTTCCCCCGCAAGCTCCCTACCTGGTGGCCTGGGCTCCCCGCCCTTCTTGAGGCTTTTGCCAGGACGCATCGCTCATGCTTCGCTCGCTGTCGTTTGCCAAGAAAATCCTTCTCGCCGCCGCGCTGGTGGTAGTTTTCGCCTTCAGCTGCTTCATCCTCTACAACGATTACCGACAGCGCGAGGCCGTGCGCACGGACACGGAAAACTACCTCGGGGAAATCGGCACCCTGACCGCCAGCAACATCCAGAGCTGGCTGGAAGGCCGCATGCACCTGGTGGAAGGCCTGGCCTCGCAACTGGCGCTGCTCGACCAGCCCGACGAGGCGAATATCGCAAGGCAACTGGAACAGCCCGTCTTCAGCCGCAATTTCGCGTCGGTCTATCTTGGCGAGGCGGCCAGCGGCACCTTCACCATGCGCCCCTACGACGCCATGCCGGAAGGTTACGACCCACGTACCCGCGCCTGGTACAAGGACGCGCTGGCGGCCGACCGGCTGATCGTCACCGAACCTTTCGTCGATGCCGGCACCGGCGAGCAGATCCTCGCCATGTCGCTGCCGGTGCGGCACGCCGGTCAACTGCTGGGCGTCGCCGCCGGCGACATGAAGCTGGAGACCCTGACCGCGATCCTCAATTCCCTGAAGTTCGACGGTGCCGGCTACGCCTTCCTGGTCAGCGACGCCGGCAAGATCCTCCTCCACCCCGACTCCGGGCTGGTCCTGAAGACCCTCGCCGAAGCCTATCCCAAAGGCGCACCGAACATCGTCCCCGGGGTCCACGAGGTGGAACTCGACGGTCGCAGCCAGTTCGTTTCCTTCACCCCGGTGAAGGGACTGCCCGGCGTGACCTGGTACGTCGCCCTGGTCCTCGACCGCGACACCGCCTATTCGATGCTCAGCGAATTCCGCACTTCGGCGATCGTCGCCACGCTAATCGCGGTGGTCGGCATCATGCTTCTCCTCGGCATGCTGATCCGCGTACTGATGCAACCGCTCACCGACATGGGCCGCGCCATGCAGGACATCGCCCAGGGCGAAGGCGACCTGACCAAGCGCCTGAAGGTCACCAGCAACGATGAATTCGGTACGTTGGCCAATGCCTTCAACCGCTTCGTCGAGCGTATCCACGAATCGATCCGCGAGGTCGCCGGGACCGCTCGCCAACTGCACGATGTGGCGCAACTGGTGGTGAACGCCTCGAACTCCTCGATGGCCAACTCCGACGAGCAGTCCAACCGCACCAACAGCGTCGCAGCAGCGATCAACGAACTCGGCGCCGCCGCCCAGGAAATCGCCCGCAACGCCGCCGATGCCTCGCACCACGCCTCCGACGCCAACCACCAGGCCGAAGACGGCAAGCAGGTGGTCGAGCAGACCATCCGCGCGATGAACGAGCTTTCCGAGAAGATCAGCGCCTCCTGTGCCAACATCGAGGCCCTCAACAGCCGCACGGTGAACATCGGCCAGATCCTCGAAGTGATCAAGGGCATCTCCGAGCAGACCAACCTGCTCGCCCTCAACGCCGCCATCGAAGCCGCGCGCGCCGGCGAGGCCGGACGCGGCTTCGCGGTGGTCGCCGACGAGGTGCGCAACCTGGCCCACCGTGCCCAGGAGTCGGCCCAGCAGATCCAGAAGATGATCGAAGAGCTGCAAGTCGGCGCCCGCGAGGCGGTGGCCACCATGACCGAAAGCCAGCGTTACAGCCTGGAGAGCGTGGAGATCGCCAACCGTGCCGGCGAACGCCTGGGTAGCGTGACCAGCCGGATCGGCGAGATCGACAGCATGAACCAGTCGGTGGCCACTGCCACCGAGGAACAGACCGCGGTGGTCGACTCGCTGAACATGGACATCACCGAGATCAACACCCTCAACCAGGAAGGCGTGGAGAACCTCCAGGCCACCCTGCGCGCCTGCGGCGAGCTGGAAACCCAGGCCGGGCGCCTGCGGCACCTGGTGGACAGCTTCAAGATCTGAGCCCGTCCGTCCCACAGGCCGGCTAACCGCGAAGCGGTTAGCCGGCGATCATCCAGCCCCCATGAAAAAGGCGCCCGCGGGCGCCTTTTTCATGGCCTGGCGCTCAGCGCCGCTTCTTCCCGCCCATCAACGAGCCGAGCAGGCCACGCACCAGCTCCCGGCTCAACTGGTTGGCCGCCTGGCGCATGGCGCTCTTCACCGTCGAATTGGACAGCAGGCTGCCGAGAATCTGCCCGGCCATGCCGCCGACGCCGGACGAGCTTTCCTGCTGAGCAGTCGCCTGGCCCTGGACCTCGGGCTTGGCGCCCGCCTTGTTCGCCAGCACCTCGTAGGCCGACTCGCGATCGATCGGCTGGTCGTAGCGACCCTTCAACGGCGACCGCTGGACCAGTTCAGCGCGCTCGCTGTCGCTCAGCGGGCCGATCCGCGAATAGGGCGGCGCCACCGCGACGCGCTGGACCATGGCCGGCGTGCCCTTTTCCTCCAGGGTGCCGACCAACGCCTCGCC
Source organism: Pseudomonas aeruginosa (assembly GCF_001457615.1). GTDB lineage: Bacteria > Pseudomonadota > Gammaproteobacteria > Pseudomonadales > Pseudomonadaceae > Pseudomonas > Pseudomonas aeruginosa. Next base: position 4,869,756 of record NZ_LN831024.1, read on the forward strand.
GATACCCAGTTCGGTCAGCACCCCCAGGGTGTCGAACGCCGGGTTCGGGCGGAAACCGTCGGCCACCGCGCGCAGCGATTTCTGCTCCTTGGCGGTGAAGGCGCGCAGGCCATGCTGGATACGCAGGCCGAGCTGGGCCAGGACATCGTCCGGCAGGTCGCCCGGCGACTGGGTGACGAAGTACACCCCGACGCCTTTCGAGCGGATCAGCCGGACCACCTGTTCCAGGCGGTCGCGCAAGGCTTTCGGCGTGCCGTTGAACAGCAGGTGGGCCTCGTCGAAGAACAGTGCCAGCACCGGCTTGTCGGCATCGCCGCGCTCCGGCAGTTGCTCGAACAGCTCGGCCAACAGCCAGAGCAGGAAAGTCGCGTAGACCTTCGGCGCCTCGTGCACCAGGCGGCTGGCGTCGAGCAGGTGGATGCGCCCGCGCCCGTCCGGCTCGGGGCGGAGGATGTCTTCCAGTTGCAGGGCAGGCTCGCCGAAGAAGGCCTCGGCACCCTGCTGCTCCAGGGTGGCCAGGCGGCGCAGCAGCGCCTGCCCGGAAGCGCCGGTGAACAGCGCCCGGTCCTCGCCGAGGATCTCCGGATTGTCCTTCAGGTGGTTGAGCAGCGCCTTCAGGTCCTTCAGGTCGAGTAGCAGCAGGCCTTCCCGGTCGGCCACCTGGAAGGCGGCGAACAGCGCGGCCTGCTGGCTATCGGTCAACTCCAGGAGGTTGGCCAGCAGCAGCGGGCCCATCTCGCTGATGGTGGTGCGCAACGGGTGGCCGGTCTTCCCGGCGATGTCCCAGAGCGTGGTCGGGTAGGCCTTCGGCTGGTAGTTCAGCCACGGCATGCTGGCGATGCGTTCGGCGACCTTGCCCTGCGGGTTGCCCGGCGCGGCGATGCCGCACAGGTCGCCCTTGATGTCGGCGGCGAATACCGCGACACCGGCATCGCTGAAGGATTCGGCGAGGTGCTGCAAGGTCACCGTCTTGCCGGTACCGGTGGCGCCGGCGATCAATCCATGACGGTTGGCCAGGCGCCAGGCCTGCCCTACCGGCTGGCCATCGGGGCCAGCGCCGATCAACAACTCATTCGCTTGCGACATCCATTCATCCTCGGGACTAAAGCTCCGGCACGCTGTGCCGACAGTAAGGGAAAGCCCTTGTACAACGGGGCTTCCAGCGGAACCCGCGTACCAATATGCGCGGGTTCCCGCGAAGGGCGTCGGGCCAGCGCATCGACCCGATCTGGCCGTCCAGCTTCAGCGAAGACCTTCGGGCCTTGCTGAGACAGGAAAAATCGCCATCGTATCCGTATCACGCATTCTTCGGAGCCACCCAGGGAACCGTGGCTTCGTGGCACAAGGCCGTGCCTGGGTCGACGGACTACCCACCCGCGCGACCCGCCCGACGCTGCAAGGCGTACGGAAAGCCCCTGCGCCCGCGGAACGGTCGCAGGGGTCTGGTCAAAGACTGGCGCTACATACTCCTGGACGCAATACAACATGATCAAAAGTCTGAAGTTCAGCCACAAGATCCTCCTCGCGGCCTCCCTCGTGGTGTTCGCCGCTTTCGCACTGTTCACCCTCTACAACGATTACCTGCAGCGCAACGCGATCCGCGAGGACCTCGAAAGCTACCTGCGGGAAATGGGTGACGTGACCTCCAGCAACATCCAGAACTGGCTCGGCGGCCGTCTGTTGCTGGTCGAGCAGACCGCCCAGACCCTGGCCCGCGACCACAGCCCGGAAGCCGTCAGCGCCCTGCTCGAACAGCCGGCCCTGACCTCGACCTTCAGCTTCACCTACCTCGGCCAGCAGGACGGCGTCTTCACCATGCGTCCGGACAGCCCGATGCCGGCCGGCTACGATCCGCGCAGCCGGCCCTGGTACAAGGACGCCGTGGCGGCCGGCGGCCTGACCCTGACCGAACCCTACGTCGACGCCGCCACCCAGGAATTGATCATCACCGCGGCGACACCGGTGAAGGCCGCTGGCAACACCCTCGGCGTGGTAGGCGGCGACCTCAGCCTGAAGACCCTGGTGCAGATCATCAATTCGCTGGACTTCAGCGGCATGGGCTACGCCTTCCTGGTCAGCGGCGACGGCAAGATCCTGGTGCACCCGGACAAAGAGCAGGTGATGAAGACCCTGAGCGAGGTCTACCCGCAGAACACGCCGAAGATCGCCACCGGTTTCAGCGAGGCCGAATTGCACGGGCATACCCGCATCCTCGCCTTTACCCCTATCAAGGGCCTGCCTTCGGTGACCTGGTACCTGGCGCTGTCCATCGACAAGGACAAGGCCTACGCCATGCTCAGCAAGTTCCGCGTCTCGGCCATCGCCGCCGCGCTGATCTCCATCGTCGCCATCCTGGTCCTGCTCGGCCTGCTGATCCGCCTGCTGATGCAGCCGCTGCACCTGATGGGCCGTGCCATGCAGGACATCGCCCAGGGCGAGGGCGACCTGACCAAGCGCCTCGCCGTGACCAGCCGCGATGAATTCGGAGTGCTCGGCGATGCCTTCAACCAGTTCGTCGAGCGTATCCATCGCTCGATCCGGGAAGTCGCCGGGACCGCGCACAAACTGCACGACGTCTCGCAACTGGTGGTGAACGCCTCGAACTCTTCGATGGCCAACTCCGACGAGCAGTCCAACCGCACCAACAGCGTCGCCGCGGCGATCAACGAACTCGGCGCCGCCGCCCAGGAAATCGCCCGCAACGCCGCCGATGCCTCGCACCATGCGTCCGACGCCAACCACCAGGCCGAGGACGGCAAACAGGTGGTCGAGCAGACCATCCGCGCGATGAACGAGCTTTCCGAGAAGATCAGCGCCTCCTGCGCCAACATCGAGGCCCTCAACAGCCGTACGGTGAACATCGGCCAGATCCTCGAAGTAATCAAGGGCATCTCCGAGCAGACCAACCTGCTCGCCCTCAACGCCGCCATCGAAGCCGCGCGCGCCGGCGAAGCCGGACGCGGCTTCGCAGTGGTCGCCGACGAGGTGCGCAACCTGGCCCATCGCGCCCAGGAATCGGCGCTGCAGATCCAGAAGATGATCGAAGAGCTGCAAGTCGGCGCCCGCGAGGCGGTGGCCACCATGACCGAGAGCCAGCGCTACAGCCTGGAGAGCGTGGAGATCGCCAACCGTGCCGGCGAAAGCCTGGGCAGCGTGACCCGGCGGATCGGCGAGATCGACGGGATGAACCAGTCGGTGGCCACCGCCACCGAGGAACAGACCGCGGTGGTCGATTCGCTGAACATGGACATCACCGAGATCAACACCCTCAACCAGGAAGGCGTGGAGAACCTCCAGGCCACCCTGCGCGCCTGCGGCGAGCTGGAAACCCAGGCCGGGCGCCTGCGCCAACTGGTGGACAGCTTCAAGATCTGAGCCCTGCCTGTCGTAGCCGAACCGGCCGGATAACCGCGAAGCGTTTATCCGGCCTACCGATGAAGAGCGCCCGCGGGCGCTTTTTTCGTTCTCCAGGTCGCATTCGGTGAAACCATTCATCCATTGCGCTAAAGCTTCCGGGCTTGCCGCCGACAGACACGGCAAGCCTTGCAGTTGCGATCCAACTGGGGCTGTTCACGACAGCGCGCCCGCGCCTCCCGGATGCAAGAAACCATGATCAAAAGTCTCAAGTTCAGCCACAAGATCCTGCTCGCCGCCGCGCTGGTGGTGATCGCGACCTTCTCCCTCTTCACCCTCTACAACGACTCCCTGCAGCGCACCTCGATCCGCGAGGACCTGGAGGACTACCTGCACGAAATGGGCGAGATCACCGCCAGCAACGTGCAGAACTGGCTGAGCGGGCGCATCCTGCTGATCGAGAACCTGGCCCAGACCCTGGCCCGCGACCACAGCCCGGAGACCACCCAGGCCCTGCTGGAACAGCCGCTGCTGGGCTCGACCTTCCTCTTCACCTACCTGGGGCAGACCGACGGCACCTACACCGCGCGCCCCACCAGCGACCTGCCGGCCGACTACGACCCGCGCCGCCGCCCCTGGTACAACGCCGCCACCAGCGCCGGCCAGACCACCCTCACCGAACCCTACATGGAGCCGGCCATCCACGAGCTGGTACTGACCATCGCCAGCCCGGCGCGCCAGGGCGGCCAGCCGTTCGGCGTGGTCGGCGGCGACCTCAGCCTGCAGACGGTGGTGAAGATCATCAACTCGCTGGACTTCGGCGGCATGGGCTACGCCTTCCTGGTCAGCGGCGACGGCAAGATCCTCGTCCATCCGGACAAGGACCAGGTCATGAAGAGCCTCAGCGACGTCTACCCACGCAACACGCCGAAGATCGGCAGCGGCTTCAGCGAGGCCGAGCTGCACGGCAACACCCGGATCCTCAGTTTCTCTCCGGTCAAGGGCCTGTCCGGCCTGGACTGGTACATCGGCATCTCGGTGGACAAGGACAAGGCCTATGCCATGCTCACCAAGCTGCGTACCTCGGCGATCGTCGCCGCGCTGATCGCGGTGGTCGCCATCGTCCTCCTCCTCGGCATGCTGATCCGCGTACTGATGCAACCGCTCACCGACATGGGCCGCGCCATGCAGGACATCGCCCAGGGCGAAGGCGACCTGACCAAGCGCCTGAAGGTCACCAGCAACGATGAATTCGGGGTCCTGGCCATTTCCTTCAACCGCTTCGTCGAGCGTATCCACGAATCGATCCGCGAGGTCGCCGGCACCGCCCGTCAACTGCACGACGTGGCGCAACTGGTGGTGAACGCCTCGAACTCTTCGATGGCCAACTCCGACGAGCAGTCCAACCGTACCAACAGCGTCGCCGCGGCGATCAACGAACTCGGTGCCGCCGCCCAGGAAATCGCCCGCAACGCCGCCGATGCCTCGCACCATGCGTCCGACGCCAACCACCAGGCCGAAGACGGCAAGCAGGTGGTCGAGCAGACCATCCGCGCGATGAACGAGCTTTCCGAGAAGATCAGCGCCTCCTGCGCCAACATCGAGGCCCTCAACAGCCGCACGGTGAACATCGGCCAGATCCTCGAAGTGATCAAGGGCATCTCCGAGCAGACCAACCTGCTCGCCCTCAACGCCGCCATCGAAGCCGCCCGCGCCGGCGAGGCCGGACGCGGCTTCGCGGTGGTCGCCGACGAGGTGCGCAACCTGGCCCACCGCGCCCAGGAGTCGGCCCAGCAGATCCAGAAGATGATCGAGGAACTGCAGATCGGCGCCCAGGAAGCGGTCAGCACCATGACCGAGAGTCAGCGCTACAGCCTGGAGAGCGTGGAGATCGCCAACCGTGCCGGCGAACGCCTGAGCAGTGTCACCGGACGGATCGCCGAGATCGACGGGATGAACCAGTCGGTGGCCACCGCCACCGAGGAGCAGACCGCGGTGGTCGATTCGCTGAACATGGACATCACCGAGATCAACACCCTCAACCAGGAAGGCGTGGAGAACCTCCAGGCCACCCTGCGCGCCTGCGGCGAGCTGGAAACCCAGGCCGGGCGCCTGCGCCAGCTGGTGGACAGCTTCAAGATCTAAGCACTGCCCGAGCCGTAGCCGAACCGGCGGATAATCGCGCCGCGGCTATCCGCCCTACCCCCGGCCATTCGTAGAGTGAACAACGCCAACGGCGTTGTTCACCCTTATCCTGCCAGGATGCCTCCCGAGGCATGCCTTCCTCTCCGCCCGCTCCCTCTGCGACCTATTCCCGCGCTGGCTGCCCCGAACGCGCCGGCTCGCGCTTTCTTTCCTAGACTTGAAGCTACCCATGGCTCCCGCACACCGTTCGAACGACTGCCGGCGCCGGTGGTCCACTGAGTGGCAGAAGGAACAAGCTCAACGGAGGAAGGCCCATCGTGCACATCGCCGATATGACCATGTTCTACGCGCCTGCCAGCGGGGGGGTACGCACCTATCTCGAAGCCAAGCATCGCCATCTCTGGCACTATCCCGGCATTCGCCACAGCGTGCTGGTTCCCGGCGCCGGCTATCGCCAGGCGAACGGCATCCACGAGGTGCCGGCGCCGCCGCTGCCATTCGGCAATGGCTACCGCTTCCCTCTCCGTCGCGGCCCCTGGCGCAAGGTGCTGCGCAATCTGCAACCGGACCTGATCGAGGTCGGCGACCCGTACCTCACCGCCTGGGCGGCGCTCGACGCGCGACGTCGGCTGGACGTGCCGGTGATCGGCTTCTACCACTCCGACCTGCCGCTGCTGGTGAGCAATCGCATGGGCGCCTGGCTCGGCACCAACGCGGACAACTACGTCAGCAAGCTGTACGGCCACTTCGACCGGGTCCTGGCCCCCAGCCGGGTAATGGCGGAAAAGCTGATGCGCCTGGGCGTCGCCGACGTGCATGTACAACCGCTGGGCGTCGACCTGGTCACCTTCCATCCGAGCAACCGCGATCCGGGGCTGCGCCAGGAACTCGGCCTGGACGAGGAAACCCGCCTGCTGGTGTTCGCAGGGCGCGGTTCGCGGGAAAAGAACCTGCCGGTACTGCTCGACGCCATCCAGCGCCTCGGCGACGGCTATCACCTGTTGCTGGTGGGTTCCAACATGCCGACCCGGGTTCCGCGCAACACCAGCGTGGTCGACCATTTCTGCGACAGCCGCGAAGTCGCCCGCCTGCTGGCGAGCAGCGACGCGCTGCTGCACGCCGGTGACCAGGAGACCTTCGGCCTGGTCGCACTCGAAGCGATGGCCAGCGGCATTCCGGTGGTGGCGGTGCGCGCCGGGGCACTGGCGGAAATAGTCCCGGAGCGTTGCGGCGTGCTCTGCGCACCGAACAACGGCGACGCCATGGCCTGCGCGGTGCGCGAACTGTTCAGCCACGACGTCGAGCTGCGCGGCCAGCGCGCCCGCCGTCACGTCGAGCGCCAGCATGCCTGGGACGCGGTGGTCGCCGGTCTGCTCCTGCACTACCACGCGGTACTCGGCGACAGCGAGGCGAGGTTCCCGCGCTATGGCTGAACGCAGCCTGCTGCTGGTGTTGCACGACGTGGCCCCGGAAACCTGGCCGGACTACCGGCCCTTCGTCGAGGCCGTGGACGCGCTCGGTGAGGTCCCCATGACCTGGCTGGTAGTGCCCGACTTCCACCATCGCAACCCGCTGGAAGCCGACGAAAAGTTCTGCAAACTGCTCTCGCGGCGGGTAACCCGGGGTGACGAACTGGCTCTCCACGGCTTCTATCACTACGATGACGCCCCACCACCGCGTACTCCAGGGCAATACTTCATGCGTCGCATCTACACCTGGGAGGGAGAGTTCTATGCCCTCGACCACGCCGAGGCCAAGGCCCGCCTGGCCGCCGGCATCGAGCTGTTCCGCCGCCGCGGATGGCCGCTGCACGGTTTCGTCGCGCCGGCCTGGCTTATGAGCGCCGGCACCCGCCAGGCGCTCGGCGAGAGCGGGCTGCGCTACACCAGCGACCCGTCCAACCTGTATCTGCTTCCCCACCTGCAAACGATCGAGGCCCCCGGCCTGGTCTGGAGCGCGCGCAGTGCCTGGCGTCGCGGCCTCTCCTGGGCGCTCAGCGAGCAGCGCCGCCGGGCCTGGCGCGCAGCGCCGGTGATCCGTCTCGGACTCCATCCGGTCGACATGCGCCATCGCTTTTCCCGCGAATACTGGCTGCGTACCCTGCGCACCCTGCTGTCCGAGGGGCGCCAGCCGTTGACCAAGATCGACTGGCTGGAGCGCCACCTCGCCCTGGACCGCGCGGCATGAGTCGAGGCTGGTTACTGCTGTTCGGTTTGATCGGTGCCTCGCTGATTCCGCTGGTGCTCGGCGGCAGCGACATGTTCCCGCGCTTGCGCGCCTTCCCGCTGGACAGTCTGCTGCTGATGTTCGGCATGATCGTGGTCTGCTGGTTCATCAACGGCCTGCGCCTGCGCCTGCTGCTCGCCGGGCGCGCCGGCAAGCTCGGGCAATTGCAGAGCGTCGGCATCATCATGGCCAGCGAATTCGCTTTCTGCGCCACTCCGGGCGGCAGCGGCGGGCCGTTGACCCTGATGGCGCTGCTGGCCCGGCGCGGCCTGCGCCCGGCACAGACCAGCGCGGTGTTCGCGGTCGACCAGTTGGCCGACCTGACGTTCTTCCTCTGCGCTCTCGGCGCGATCCTGATCTATGCCCTCAGCCATTCGCTGAGCCCGAACATGGAATCGAGCCTGATCTTCAGCGCGGTATTCCTGGTCGGCCTGTTCGTCGGCGCGGTAATGCTGATCCGCTACCTGCACCAGGTGATCCGCTTCAACGGGCGGGTTCTGGCACGGCTCGGCGTGTCATCGCGCAAGCGCCTGCACTGGGGCCGCAAGATCCTGCATTTCCGCATTGCCCTGCACGACAGCCTGCGCCTGCCGAAACGACGCCTGCTGGCGGTCTTCCTTCTCAGCAGTACGCACTGGCTACTGCGCTTCAGCGTGCTCGATCTGACCCTGCGCGGCCTGGGAGTGGATATCCAGTGGGCCTGGACCTTCCTGATCCAGATGGTCTCGCTCAGCGCCGGACAGCTATCGCTGATCCCCGGCGGCGCCGGCGGCACCGAGCTGACCTCGGCGGCCCTGCTGGCCCCATGATCGGCAAGTCGACGGCGGCGGCGGCCATCGTCATCTGGCGAGCGGTGACCTTCTATTTCTACCTCGTCGCCGGCGGCCCGGTGTTCGCCGTGCTCGCCGGACGTCCGCTGCTGAAGAAGCTGATCAGCAGTCGCGAGGCTTCTTCCTGAGCGTATCCTCGGCGTCAGCCTCGCCCGTCTCGCTGGCGCTCTCCTGGATACGCCGCCAGAGTTCGGCCGCGCCGGGAAACTCGGTTCCGTCCTCGTCGCCGAGGGCGTCGATGTCGTAACGGCTTGTGCAACCCTCGCCGAGGGTCGGTGGCGGGCTGGCGGTGCCCGCCGACCTGGGATCGCTCATGTTCGTTCCTCCGGGTGCCGGCCCTGGCCGGCATTCCAGGGAAGCCGACTCAGTCGAACACCACCGTCTTGTTGCCGTGTACCAGTACGCGGTCTTCCAGGTGATAGCGCAGTCCGCGCGCGAGCACCAGTTTTTCCACATCCTTGCCCAGCCGCACCATGTCTTCGACGTTGTCGCGGTGAGTGACCCGCACCACGTCCTGCTCGATGATCGGACCGGCATCCAGTTCCTCGGTCACGTAATGGCTGGTCGCGCCGATCAGCTTGACCCCGCGCTTCGACGCCTGGTGATACGGCTTGGCGCCGATGAAGGACGGCAGGAAGCTGTGGTGGATGTTGATCACCTGGTGGGCGTACTTGCGGCACAGGTCCGGCGGCAGGATCTGCATGTAGCGAGCCAGGACGATGCAGTCGGCGCCATGTTCGTCGATCAGCCGGGAAACTTCATCGAAGGCCGGCTGCTTGTCCTGCGGATCGACGGGAACGTGGAAATACGGGATGCCGTGCCACTCGACCATGCTGCGCAGGTCGTCGTGGTTGGCGATCACGCAGGGAATCTCGCAGTCCAGTTCGCCGCTGTGCCAGCGGTGCAGCAGATCGGCCAGGCAATGGGACTCCTTGCTGGCCATCAGCACCACGCGCTTCTTCACCTCGGAATCGGTGATCCGCCATTCCATGGAGAATTCGCGGGCGATCGGGGCGAAAGCCTGGCGGAAGCCATCCAGGTCGAACGGCAGAGAGTCGGCACGGATCTCGTGGCGCATGAAGAACCAGCCGTTATCGTTGTCGGAATGATGGCTGGCTTCGGTGATCCAGCCATTGTAGGTGGCCAGGAAGTTACTCACCTTGGCAACGATCCCGACCCCGTCGGGACAGGCGATCACCAGCCGAAAAGTGCGCATGGGTATACTCCAGAAACATCGCGAAAGGCCGCCATTCTAGCGGCATGGCGGGAAAAGTTCAGCCTCGGCGAAGGTCTTTCGACAGGCTGTTGCGCGAGAGAATAAACCCGCACAACAGGGCAATCCCGATGCGGAATTAATTACTTTGAATTTCATCGAGAAAAGTTTTCATCGCGGTTTACTTACAGTTTCGCCCTGACTATTATTGAATCTACTTACATGCCCGCCACCGCCACTCAGCACAGACAAGGTACCTGACATGTCCCTGATCAACGAATATCGCGCCACGGAAGAAGCCATCAAGGAACTTCAGGAGCGCCTGAAGTCCCTGGAACAAGACGACAAACTGAAAAAAGAACTGGAATTCGAAGAGAAGCTGCGCACGCTGATGGGCACTTACCAGAAGTCCCTGCGTGACGTGATTTCCCTGCTCGATCCGGACGCCAAGATCGGCAAGAGCACCCGCACTGCCAAGGCGCCTGCCGGCAAGCGCGCGCGCAAGGTCAAGCAGTACAAGAACCCGCACACCGGCGAAGTCATCGAGACCAAGGGCGGCAACCACAAGACTTTGAAAGAGTGGAAAGCCAAGTGGGGCCCCGAGGCCGTCGAGAGCTGGGCCACCCTGCTCGGCTAAACCAGTCAGTTCCACGAAGAACGCCAGCCCAGTGCTGGCGTTTTTCATTTCCGCCGGATTGTATCGGCTCCTCTGCCTGCGCCCTCAAGTCTCCAGCGAATAGCGTTGACGCAGTTCCGCGGCGTAATCGCGCCAGGCCGCAAGTACCGCCGGCAATGTGCCGCCCTGCTCTTGCCGACAAGCCTCCAGCGCCGCCTCGAAGGCCGGCAAAGTATTCGGTGCGCCGTATTCTTCATGGGACAAACGATTGCGGCAGAAGCTTTCCCATTGTTGGCGCTCGGCCACATTTAAAGTTTCCGGGAAATTTCGCGCACGATAGCGGAAGAACAACTCCTGCAAACGGGCATCGTCGAAGGGCCATTGTTCTTTGGCCAATTGCTCCGGTTCGGCAAGGCGCAGCTGTTCACAAAGGCGTCGATCCCGATCGCCAATAAATCCGTCATACAACTGTTGCTCGGGGTCGTCGCTGGCGGAGAAACTTTCTTCGCCATATAGCGCTGTCAGTTTGTCCGCCCAGACGGTTTGATGCTGGCGCAACAGCTCGGCTTTTTGCTGGCACTCATCGAGTTCGATGCCGGTTCGCTGGCGATCCTCGGCGCGCAATACCGACAGCGGCGCCACCACCGGGCAACGGTTGACCTGGATCTGCTTCAGCGGCACCGGCAACTCGCCCTCGGCCAGTTCGTCGCGACGGGTATACAGGCGCCTGCGCAAGTCCTCGGCCGACAACTCCAGCAGCGGCGCGGGATCGGCGCAGAGGTCGCAGACGATCAGAGCATTGCGGTTGCGCGGGTGCCAGGCCAGCGGCAGGGCCACCGAGAGGAAATGGCGCTCCGCGGAAAAGCGTCCGGAGACATGCACCAGCGGCTGCAGCAGGCGTACCTGGTCGAGCACCTTGTGCTTGCTGCGCAACTGGTAGAGGTAATCGTACAGGCGCGGCTGGCGCTGACGGATCAGGCGGGCCAGGGCAATGGTGGCGCGGACATCGGAAAGCGCGTCGTGGGCCTGCCCATGCTCCAGGCCGTTCGCCGCGGTGAGCATTTCCAGCTTCAGCGACAGCCGGCCGTCCAGCTGCGGCCACTGGATGCCCTCCGGGCGCAGGGCATAGGCGGTACGGACCATGTCGATCAGGTCCCAGCGGCTATTGCCGCCTTGCCACTCGCGGGCGTAGGGATCGAAGAAGTTGCGGTACAGGCTGTAGCGCGTCACTTCGTCGTCGAAGCGCAGGGAGTTGTAGCCGGCCACGCAGGTCGCCGGCTGCGCCAGCTGGGCGTGTACCCGGGTCATGAAGTCGGCCTCGGACAGCCCCCGCTCGGCCAGCCGCTGGGGAGTGATGCCGGTGATCAGGCAAGCCATAGGGTGGGGCAGGATATCGTCGCTGGGACGGCAATACAGGTTCATCGGCTCGCCGATCTCGTTCAGCGCCTCGTCCGTGCGGATCCCGGCGATCTGCAACGGCCGGTCGCGGCGAGGGTCGATGCCGGTGGTTTCGTAGTCGTACCAAAAAATACTCGCGTTCACGGTCATTCCCTTTCTGGCGGCACCGGGCAGTCTACCAGTGACTGCCGCGAAGCTCGCGACCCACTTCGGGGATTTCCAGGTTTTCCAACGAACTCACGGAAAGCGCCGTAGGCACGGCCCGCCAGGGCGCGTCAGTGCGCATATCTGCCATCCGAACCTTGCGTTGTCCCCTCCGCCCTCGCTAGCATTCCGCTCGCACGGATGCCCGTTTCACTGACAAGGACAGCACCATGAACGACACCAGCAATCCCTACGCCACCCCCGCCAGCGCCCTGCAACCGACCCAGGCGGTGCCGCCGGTCATCGGCGACTACGACTTCCGCATCGGCGACGTGATCAGCGAAGCCTGGGCCAAGATCAAGGGCGTCAAAGGCATCCTGATCGGCGCCTTCGTGGTCTACAGCGTGGTGATCCAGACCATCACCTTCATCCTCACCCTGCTCTTCGGCGGTATCGGCCTGATGAGCGAGGCCGATCCCATCGCCTTCGCGGTCGGCCAGATGATCGCCAGCCTGGTCGCCACGGCGGTGGGCTACCCGTTCTTCACCGGCCTGACCATGATCGGCATCCGCCGCGCCGCCGACCAGCCGGCGACCTTCAACGAAATGTTCAACTACTTCGGCATGCTGGTGCCGCTGCTGCTCACCGGCCTGCTGATGATGCTGATGGTCTACGTCGGCTTCTTCCTGCTGATCATCCCCGGTCTCTACCTGAGCGTCGCCTACATGCTCGCCCTGCCGCTGGTGGCCGAGCGCGGCCTGACGCCCTGGCAGGCCCTGGAAACCTCGCGCAAGGCCATCAGCCGCCACTGGTTCAAGGTGTTCGGCCTGCTGCTGGTGCTGAGCCTGCTGATGCTGGTGAGCATGATCCCGCTGTTCATCGGCCTGATCTGGACCGGCCCGCTGTTCGTCGTCTCCATGGGTATTCTCTACCGCACCATCTTCGGCGTTCGCCCACTGGGCAACTGAGGTGCAGACCGGGCCGTCGCGGCGGCCCGGTTGCCTGATGACGCCACGCTGGCTAGCATCTGACTTTCCCCGACACGGCCCCCCGATGCCACCGAACGCAGCCGCTCGCCTCGTCGCGCCCGCCTCCCGGCCAGGCGCCGAGGTCCTCGACACCCACTACCACGTGGAAACGCCGGAAGGCATCGACCTGCTCCTGCGTCCCGCCGGCGTCGTCCCCCGGGCCCTGGCCTATACCATCGACCTCTGCATCCGCGGCCTGATCATGCTGGTGCTGATGCTCGGCCTGGCGTTCCTCGGCAAGCTCGGCGCCGGCCTCGGCCTGCTGCTGACCTTCATCATGACCTGGTGGTACATGGTCCTCTTCGAGGTGCTCAACCAGGGCCGCTCGCCCGGCAAGCAGATGATGGGACTGCGCGTCGTCCACGACGACGGCACTCCGGTGGGCTGGGCCGCGTCGCTGCTGCGCAACCTGCTGCGCTTCGCCGACATCCTGCCCTTCGGCTACGCCCTCGGTCTGCTCTGTTGCCTGAACCATCCGGCCTTCAAGCGCCTGGGCGACATCGCCGCCGGCACCCTGGTGGTCTACCGCGAACCCGAACTGAGCCGGCCCAGCCTGCCTGACGTCGAGCCGCAACTGCCGCCCTTCCCCATGAGCCTGGAAGAACAGCGCGCCTTCCTCGGTTTCGCCGAACGCGGCGCGGCGCTTTCCTCGGCACGCCGCGAGGAACTGGCGGGCATTCTCGCCGAACCGCTGGGCGTCGAGCCGGTACGCGCCCAGGCCGAGATCAACGGCATCGCCCGCGGCTTTCTCGGCCTGCGTCAGGAGAGCGCATGAAACAGAGCCTCTTCGAACAGCGCCACCAGGCCGCCTGGCAACGCTTCGACAAACGCCTCGCCTTCCTCGAGAAAGGCAAGAAGCTGGAAGGCTCCAGCGACGACTTCGCCGCCGATTACCGGCGCCTCTGCCAGCAACTGGCGCTGGCCCAGGAGCGCGGCTACAGCAGTCACCTGATCGACCAGTTGCAGCAACTGGCGATGCGCGGCCATCAGCAGTTCTACCGGCACCGCAGCCACCTCGGCAGCCGCATCCTCGGCTTCCTGCTCGCCGGCCTGCCGCGCCTGGTCCGCGAGGAGTGGCGCAGCATCGCCGTGGCCAGCCTGCTGTTCTACGGCAGCGCCCTGCTCATGGGGCTGCTGGTCTATCACTTTCCCGACCTGATCTACAGCGTGGTCAGCCCGGACAAGGTCAGCGAGATGGAGTCTATGTACGCCCCGGAAACCACCCGCCTGGGTCCGTTGGGGGCACGCGACACCAGCGACGACTGGGAAATGTTCGGCTTCTACATCATGAACAACATCGGCATCGCCTTTCAGACCTTCGCCAGCGGCGTGCTGCTGGGACTCGGCAGCCTGTTCTTCCTGCTGTTCAATGGCCTGATGATCGGTTCGGTGGCCGGCCACCTGACGCAGATCGGCTACGTGCAGACCTTCTGGCCGTTCGTCATCGGCCACGGCGCGTTCGAACTGACCGCCATCACCTTCGCCGGCGCCGCCGGCCTCAAGCTCGGCTGGGCGCTGCTCGCGCCAGGTCGCCTGACCCGCGGCGAAGCCCTGCGGCTGGCCGCCCGGCGCAGCGTGCAACTGATCGCCGGGGTGATCGTGCTGTTGCTGCTGGCGGCCTTCACCGAGGCCTATTGGTCTTCCATCAGTCATTTCGAGCCGCGGGTGAAGTACGCGGTCGGCGCGGTCCTCTGGCTGCTGGTCGGCAGCTACTTCCTGTTCGCCGGACGGAGCCGCCATGCGCCTGACTGACGCCAGCGTGGCGATCCGCCCGCGCAGCGCCTGGGAAGCGCTCGACCTCGGCATCCTCCTGGCGCATCGCCATGCGCGCCTGCTGATGGGCAGCTGGGCGTTGCTGACCCTGCCGCTGTTCGCCGTGCTCAGCCTCCTGCTGTGGCAGCATCCGACCCTGGCGATCCTGATCTTCTGGTGGCTCAAGCCGGCCTTCGAACGGCTGCCGCTGTACATTCTCTCGCACGCCCTGTTCGGCGATACGCCAACCCTGAGGCAGGCCCTGCGCGCCTATCCCGCCCTGCTGAGGAAGCAGTTGCCGGCCAGCCTG
Source organism: Pseudomonas aeruginosa (assembly GCF_001457615.1). Classification (GTDB taxonomy): domain Bacteria; phylum Pseudomonadota; class Gammaproteobacteria; order Pseudomonadales; family Pseudomonadaceae; genus Pseudomonas; species Pseudomonas aeruginosa. The sequence goes on from NZ_LN831024.1 coordinate 4,884,772, forward strand.
CTGTGGCGCCGCTTCAGTCCGACGCGCAGCTTCGACCTGCCGGTCCTGCAACTGGAAGGGCTCGCCGGGGAGCCCCGCAGCCAGCGCCTGATCGTATTGTCCCAGCGCAACGCCGGCGGCGCGACCTGGCTGACCGTGGTCGGCGTGCACCTGGAAATGGCGCTCTGGGCCGGCTTCGCCATGCTTCTCTACCTGCTGATCCCGGCGCAGAACGAGATCGACTGGAACTGGCAGAGCCTGCTCGACCCGGAAGCCGGCGAGTGGCTCTGGCTGGAGCACCTGTCGAACCTGCTCTACGTCCTGGTGCTGGTAGTCTGGGAGCCGATCTACGTGGCCTGCGGCTTCACCCTCTACCTGAACCGGCGCACCGAACTGGAGGCCTGGGACATCGAGCTGGTGTTCCGCCGCCTGCGCCAGCGTCTGGTCGGCAGCGCCTATGTCCTGCTGCTCGGCCTGACCGCTTCGCTGGCCTGGCTGCCCGCCCCTTCCGCCTACGCCGAGCCGGCGGCCGCCACCAGCGCCGGCGAAGCCGAGCTGCCGCCCGAGCAGGCCCGCCTGCTGCGGCAGAAACTCAACAGCGAACAGGCCGGCAAGCAGATCCGGGCGATCGTCGACGGCGCGCCGTTCAAGAACAGCGAGACCGTTACGGGCTGGCGCTTCGGCGACAAGACCGAGAAAAAGGACAGCCGCAAGGAGGACGAAGAGCGGCTCAAGGCATTCTTCGAGGCCCTGGCCAACTGGGTGCCGTTCCGTCACGCGGCGCAGGTCATCGAAGTGCTGCTCTGGGCGCTGCTGTTCAGCGCGGTGTTCCTGCTGGTCTGGCGCTACCGTGAATGGCTGCGCCTGTTCGTCGGCAACCTGGGCTTGCCGCAACGGGCCCGCCGCGAAGCGCCGACGGTGATGTTCGGCCTCGATCTCAGTCCGGAAAGCCTGCCCGACGACATCGCCGGCAACGCCGAACGGCTCTGGAACGAGAAACCACGGGAAGCCCTCGGCCTGCTCTACCGCGGGCTGCTCAGCCGACTGCTGCATGACTACCGCCTGCCGTTGAAGGGCTCCCATACCGAGGGCGAGGTCCTGCGTCTGGTCGAAGGACTGGAGCAACAACGGCCGCTGCTGCACTACAGCCAACTGCTGACCGCCCAATGGCAGGCGCTCGCCTACGGCCACCGGCTGCCGGCCGACGACGCTCGCCAGCGCCTCTGCGACGGCTGGCGCAGCCTTTTCGCCGCGGGAGCCAAGCCATGATGAGCCGGCGCGCGCGCTTCCTGCTGCTTGCCGTGCTCCTGCTGCTGGCCGGGCTGCTGGCGATCTTCCTGGCCAGCCGCCTGCAACCCTATACGGAGACGATCGACCTCGGCCCATCGCCGGAGGCCCGGCGCAATCCCTACCTGGCCGCCGAACTGTTCCTGCGCAAGCAGGGGGTCACGGTGAGCCGCGCCGACGGCCTTGAGGTCCTCAAGGAGCTGCCGCCCTCCGGGCATACCCTGCTCCTGCTCGGCAGCCGCTCCGGCATGACTCCCGGCCAGGCTCGCCGCCTGCTGCAATGGAGCGAGCAGGGCGGGCACCTGGTGCTGATCGCCGAACGCCTGTGGGACGAGGACGAGAAGAAGAGCGGCGACCTGCTGCTCGACAGCCTGGATATCCGCCAGTACCTGACCGAGGACTTCGACGACAGCCAGGACCGGGCCAGCGAGGAAACCGCCGACGCCGACGCCGACGAAGGTAGCGTCGACGACCATGCGACCGAAGCGCCGCCGGAGGAAGCCGCCGGCGAGGAAGAAGAGCCCGCCGACAGCGTGCCGGACTATTCCGCACTGACCCGCCTGTACCTGGAAAACGAGCGCTCGCCGGCCTACATCGGCTTCGATCCCGACTACCACCTCTACGATCCGCAGAACCACGCCTACGCCTGGGCCAACAGCGGCGACGCCACCCACCTGTTGCAGATGCAGCACGGCAAGGGCCTGGTCACGGTGCTCACCGACGCCTGGATCTGGCAGAACCGCAACATCGAGCAGTACGACAACGCCTGGCTGCTCTGGTACCTGACCCAGGACAACCAGGTGACCCTGCTCTACCGCGCCGAACGCGACAGCCTCGCCACCCTGCTCGCCCGCCACTTCCCCGAGGCCCTGGCGGCAGCGCTGCTGTTGTTGCTCGCCGGCCTGTGGCGCGCAGGGCTGCGCCAGGGTCCCTTGCAGCCGGTGGCCAGCCGTTCGCGCCGGCAACTGGAGGAACACCTGCGCGCCGGCGCCGACTTCCTCCTCCGCCAGCGCGGCCACGTCGCCTTGCTGCACGGTCTGCAACGCGACATCCTGCGCAGGGCGCGGCGTCGCCACCCCGGTTTCGAACAGCTCGGCGTCGCCGAGCAATGGCAGATCCTCGGGCGCATGACCCGCCTGCCACCCAGCGCCATCAGCCAGGCCATGCGCCCATATCCGGCGCAGCGCCTTTCCGCTGCCGACTTCACCCGCCAGGTCGCCCACCTGCAAAGCCTCAGGAATGCCCTATGAGCGAACAGACGCCCGAACAACCGAGCACCGCGCCCAACCCGGCGCTCCAGCGCCAGCGCGCCAGCCAGCTGGCCCAGGCCCTGCGCACCGAACTGCAGAAAGCCCTGATCGGCCAGGGCGCAGTGATCGACGACGTGCTCACCGCGTTGCTCGCCGGCGGCCACGTGCTGGTGGAAGGCGTGCCGGGGCTCGGCAAGACCCTGCTGGTACGCGCCCTGGCGCGCTGCTTCGACGGCGGCTTCGCGCGCATCCAGTTCACCCCCGACCTGATGCCCAGCGACGTCACCGGCCACGCCGTATACGACCTCGCCAGCGAGCAGTTCAAGCTGCGCAAGGGGCCGGTGTTCACCCACCTGCTGCTGGCGGACGAGATCAACCGCGCGCCGGCCAAGACCCAGGCCGCCCTGCTGGAAGTGATGCAGGAGCGCCAGGTCACCCTGGAAGGACGCGCCCTGCCGGTGCCGCAGCCGTTCATGGTGCTGGCGACGCAGAACCCGATCGAGCAGGAAGGCACCTATCCGCTGCCGGAAGCCGAACTCGACCGCTTCATGCTCAAGCTGCGCATCGATTACCCGGCCGAAGCCGAGGAACAGACCCTGGTGCGCCAGGTGACCCGCTCCGCGCGCAGCGACATGCTCGACGTAGCCAACCTGCGGCCGCTGCTGAAGGACAAGGACGTTCTCGCCCTGCAGCGGATCGCCAGCGACCTGCCGATCGACGACCAGGTCCTCGACTATGCCGTGCGCCTGGCCCGCACCACCCGCAACTGGCCGGGCCTGGCCCTCGGCGCCGGACCTCGCGCGTCGATCGCCCTGGTCCGTTGCGGCCGGGCGCGGGCGCTGCTGCGCGGCGGCGAGTTCGTGGTGCCGGACGACATCAAGGGCTGTGCCCTGGCGGTCCTGCGCCATCGGGTCCGGCTGTCTCCGGAGCTGGACATCGAGGGGCTGTCGGTGGACCAGGTCCTGCAACAGTTGCTCGACCAGGTACCGGCCCCCCGCGTATGAAGCCATCGCGCGCCCTGCTGGCGCTGTTCGCCGCGCTCCTGCTGCTGGCCATCGGCCTGGGCAGCCTGTCGGCGCTCGGCCAGCGGTTGCCTGCGCAACTGCATACATTCTGGTGGGCGGCGCTCGCCGCGCTGCTCCTGCTCGGCCTGCTGGACGCCCTGTGGGCGCGCCGCCAGGCGGTGCCGAAGCTGAGCCGCCAGCTCAGCGGCAACCTGCCGCTGGGGCGCTGGAGCGAAGTGCGCCTGCATCTGCAGCACACCTATCGGCGTCCGGTTCGCCTGACCCTGTTCGATCACCTGCCGGCCGGCATGGATTTCGAGTACCTGCCGCAGGAGGTCGAACTGCGCCCGGGCGAAAGCACCGAGGTCGGCTACCGGGTGCGGCCGCTCAACCGCGGTCACTTCGTGTTTCCCCGCTGCGAGCTGGAACTGCCCAGCCCGCTGCGCCTGTGGCGGCAGCGCCGCTACCTGGAAGCACGCGGCGAGACCCGCGTCTACCCGGACTTCGCCCGCCTCTACGGCGCCGAACTGATGGCGGTCGACCACTGGCTCAACCAGATCGGCGTACGCGGCGGCCAGCGCCGCGGCCTCGGCCTGGAGTTCCACCAGTTGCGCGAATTCCGCGACGGCGACACCCTGCGCCAGATCGACTGGAAGGCCACCGCTCGCAAACGCACGCCGATCGCCCGCGAATACCAGGACGAACGCGACCAGCAGATCCTCTTCCTGCTCGACTGCGGCCGCCGCATGCGCAGCCAGGACGGCGACCTGTCGCACTTCGACCATGCCCTCAACGCCAGCCTGCTGCTGGCCTACGTGGCCCTGCGCCAGGGCGACGCGGTGGGCGCCATGACCTTCGCCGGCGACGACCGCCGGCATCTCCCGCCGGGCAAGGGCAGCGCCCAGCTCGGCGCGCTGCTCAACACCGTCTACGACCTGCAGACCAGCCAGCGTCCCGCCGATTTCCCGGAAGCCGTGCAGGCGGTGCTGTCCCGCCAGCGGCGGCGGGCCCTGGTGATCCTGGTAACCAACCTGCGCGACGAGGACGACGAAGAACTGCTCGGCGCGGTGAAACGCCTGGGCCGCCAGCACCGGGTGCTGGTCGCCAGCCTGCGCGAGGAAGTGCTCGACACCCTGCGCCACGAGCCGGTCGCCCGCTACGAGCAGGCGCTCGCCTACACCGGCACCATCGACTACCTGAATGCGCGCAACGGCCTCCACGAGAAGCTCGCGGCCCACGGCGTGCCAGTGCTCGATGCGCGTCCCAGCGAACTCGGGCCGGAGCTGATCAGCCGCTACCTGGGCTGGAAGCGCGCCGGCGTGCTTTGACGGATCAGACCGACTGCGGCTGGCGGGGGAAGCTGAAGTAGCGGCGCAGCGCCTCCACCAGTTCGAGGAATTCGGCGGGCGGCGCCAGCAGGTGGAAGCCGGAATCGAAATGACCGGGCGTGACGTCCTCGCAGGTCCACCGGCAGTCGGCGGAAAAATCGATGCATTGCGGGCGACCGCCCAGTCCCGGAACCTTCAGGCGCAGTTCGAAACGCGCGCCGACCAGCATCGGCAGTTGGCTGATCAGCAGCAGGCCGTCCTCGGAGACGTTGCCGATGTATCCCATCGGCTTATCGGTGATGCGATTGAACACCTTCAGGTAGCTGGGCAACTGATGGCGCTGGATATGTCGTTGAAGACCCATAATGGCATTTCGCTATGATTTGCAGTCCAGTATGACGATGCCGGCGCTCGGGGAACAAGCTCAGCGGCAGCGTTCGGACTCCCGCGAGGCCAGTTCGCGACGAATGGCGTCCAGCTCGGCATCGCTCAGGTAAACCGGCCCGCCGCCGGCGTCCTGCCGATAGAAGCGGCCGCCGCGTTCGAGCTGGGACAACTGTTGCCGCAAGCGCCCGCATTCCTCGGCCAGCGCAGCCTGGCGCTGGCCGGCACGTTCGGCGGCGGCGGTGCGTTCCTCGCGACGAGCATCGAAATACTCCTGGGTGCGCTGCTCGCGCTGGCGGGTCGCGGCGTCACGTTCCACCACCTGCGGCCTGACTTCGACGCGTTGCGCGCCGGCCGGTGGCGTGGCGGAGAAGTGTACCTTGCCCTGGGCATCGGTCCAGCGATAGATGTCCGCCTGCGCCAGCACGGGCATCAGGGCGACACAGAACCACAGGGCACGCATGCGAACCTCCTCCGTGAAATCCAGGACGAAGCTTACCGGATCGACCGGGGTCCCATGCGACCGACGGTCAGCCTGAACGCCCGTCCAGTCTCCCGGCCGCCTACAGGCGGGTCGGCACGGCGCTGGCCGAGGCCGGCGTCTCGCTCAGCCGGCCCAGTTGGCGCAAGGTCTCCAGCCGCGCCTTGGCACGGTAGGCATATTCGCTGGTGGGGTAACGGGCGATGATGAAGTGGTAGGTCTGCGCTGCGTCGACGAACAGGCTCTGGCGTTCCAGGCACTGGCCGCGCAGCAGCGAGATTTCCGGCTGCAGGTAGGGCCGCGCGCGAATCCGCCGTTCGGCCCGCGACAGGTCGAGCATCACCTGTGCGCAATCGCCTTTGTCGTAGGCGCGGTAGGCCCCGTTCAGGTCGCTGTTCAGCGACCAGCTGTTACAACCGGTGGCACTCAGCGCCAGGCAGGCAACGATCAAGCTTCGCATAGGCATATCCTCCGTTGGGAACTGTATCGGCGCGTATTGGCGTGACTGAAGGGCCTGACTAGACTGAGGTGGCTCTCGCCCTGGCGCCAAGGAGATGCCATGCGCTTCGCCCGCCGTCTCGTCCTGCTCCCATTGTTGTCGCTGCTGGCCGCTTGTTCGCCGACCACGCCGCTGTTCGTCGCCCAGGTGACCACTGGCGAAGTCGCCGAATACAAGCAGATGAAGAGCAACCGCATGACCGCCGCCATCGAGGAGGAAGGCGACCTGCTGACCTACAGCGCCATGGCGATCCGCGACAACAGGAGCGCCGAGGCGGAAAAGCTCTACCTCACCGGCTACGACAATCGCCGCTACAGCGCCGAGGTGCGCGGTATCTCGCTGTACCAGATCGGCCTGATCTACATGAGCCGCTACAACGACCAGCGCGACGACGCCAAGGCCACCGACTACTTCCAGCGCGTGGTCCGCGAGTTCCCCGGCACCCACGCCGCCGAGCATGCCCAGGCGCGCCTGCTGGCAATGCGCCAGCGGGCCAGGGAGCCGGTGCAGAAGAGCGCTCGCGAATTGCTCGCCACCTGGAAGCCACAGCAGAACCTCGATCTCTACAAGACCAGCCTCGACCCGGACATGACGCTGCTGTCGCGCCGCGCGGTGCTCAAGGATCGGGTCGACGAAGCCGCCGAGCTCTACCTGCTGGCGGTCAACGATCCGGCGATTCCTGCCGGTATAAAGGAAAAAGCCCTCTACCAGCTCGGCCTGATGTACCTGGCGCCGGACAACCCGCACCCGAACCGCGACAAGGCCATCGAATACCTGCGTCGCCAGTTGCTCGACTATCCTGAAGGCGAATTGTCGAACAAGGCCGGCCGGCACCTCGACCAGGCGCTCAACGTGCAACCTCGCTGATCCCCGCCGGACTGACCCAGATCAAGCGCCCGTCGCGGCGCCTGGTCTGCAATGGCATTCCCGCCCAATGCCAGGAGCGTTGCCATGAACCTGCATAACCTGCTGGTGGTCGTCGACCCGAGCAGCGACGAACAGCCGGCCCTTTCCCGTGCCCAGTGGATCGCCGAACGCAGCGGCGCCAGCGTCGAGTTGCTGCTGTGCGACTTCAACCCGGCGCTGGACGGCGGGCTGTTCTTCGACAGTCACTCGCTGCAGCGTGCCCGCGACCTTTACCTGGACGAACGGGTCACCTGGCTGGAGCAGCTTTCCATGCCGCTGCAGCAGGCCGGCATCCGCACTCAGGTCGAGGCCCAGTGGGGCAAGCCGCTGGACCGGATGGTCCTGCAACGGGTCGGCGAAACCCGGCCCGACCTGGTCCTCAAGAGCACCCGCAAGCACAACCTGCTGCGCCGCCTGCTACTGGGCAACAGCGACTGGCAATTGATCCGCCACTGCCCGCAGCCGCTCTGGCTGGTCCATCACGACGCCTGGCGCGGCCAGCGCCTGTGCGCGGCGCTCGACCCGCTGCATGCCAGCGACAAGCCGGCCGCCCTCGATCACCGGCTGATCGCCGCCGCCCGCCAGCTCGAAGCCAGCCTGGGGCTGCGCGCCGACTACCTGCATACCCACGCGGCGATGCCGCGCAGCCTGCTGTTCGACGCGGAAATGCTCGCCGGTTACGAGCGTTTCGTGCTGCAACATGAGGAACGTCACCGCCAGGCCTTCGACGACCTGCTGGCAGCCTACCCGGAGATCGCCGCGGAGCGCCGCCACCTGCTGGCCGGCTATGCCGAGCAGGCGATCCCCGACTTCGTCCGGGCCAACGACATCGACCTGCTGCTGATGGGCGCGGTCGCCCGGGGGCACCTGGACAACGCACTGATCGGGCAGACCGCCGAACGCGTCCTGGAGGAGGTGGAATGCGACCTGCTGGTGCTCAAACCGACAAATGACATCTGATGCAGATAGTATGACTCCGCAGTCGCCGCCGAGCCTCGCCGGTGGTAGCCTGCACGCCAGCGTTATCCAAGGAGTCCTTTGCATGTCCGTTCGCCGCACCAAAATCGTCGCCACCCTCGGCCCAGCCAGCAATTCCCCGGAAGTGCTGGAGCAACTGATCCTGGCCGGGATCGACGTCGCCCGCCTCAACTTCTCCCACGGCACCCCCGATGAACACCGCGCCCGCGCCAGGCTGGTGCGCGAACTGGCGGCCAAGCACGGCCGCTTCGTCGCCCTGCTCGGCGACCTGCAAGGACCGAAGATCCGCATCGCCAAGTTCGCCAACAAGCGCATCGAATTGCAGGTCGGCGACAAGTTCCGCTTCTCCACCAGCCACGCCCGCGACGCCGGTACCCAGGAAGTGGTCGGCATCGACTACCCGGACCTGGTGAAGGACTGCGGGGTCGGCGATGAGCTGCTGCTGGACGACGGCCGGGTGGTGATGGTGGTCGAGGAAGTCGCCGCCGACGAACTGCGCTGCCGGGTGCTGATCGGCGGCCCGCTGTCCGACCACAAGGGCATCAACCGCCGCGGCGGCGGTCTCACCGCGCCGGCGCTGACCGACAAGGACAAGGCAGACATCAAGCTGGCCGCGGACATGGACCTGGACTACGTGGCCGTTTCCTTCCCGCGCGACGCCAAGGACATGGAATACGCCCGCCGCCTGCTCACCGAGGCCGGTGGCAAGGCCTGGCTGGTGGCCAAGATCGAGCGCGCCGAGGCGGTCGCCGACGACGACGCACTCGACGGCCTGATTCGTGCCAGCGACGCGGTAATGGTGGCCCGTGGCGACCTCGGCGTGGAAATCGGCGATGCCGAGCTGGTCGGCATCCAGAAGAAGATCATCCTGCACGCCCGCCGCAACAATAAAGTGGTGATCACCGCGACCCAGATGATGGAGTCGATGATCCACAGCCCGATGCCGACCCGCGCGGAAGTCTCCGACGTGGCCAACGCCGTGCTCGACTACACCGACGCGGTGATGCTCTCGGCGGAAAGCGCCGCCGGCGAGTACCCGGTGGAAGCGGTGAAAGCCATGGCCCGCGTCTGCCAGGGCGCCGAGAAGCACCCGACCAGCCAGAAATCCAGCCATCGCCTCGGCCAGACTTTCGACCGCTGCGACGAGAGCATCGCCCTGGCGTCGATGTACACGGCCAACCACTTCCCGGGGATCAAGGCGATCATCTGCCTGACCGAAAGCGGCTTCACCCCGCTGATCATGTCGCGCATCCGCTCGTCGGTACCGATTTACGCCTACTCCCCGCACCGCGAGACTCAGGCTCGCGTGGCGATGTTCCGCGGCGTGGAAACCATCCCCTTCGACCCGGCGGCGCTGCCGGCGGAGAAGGTCAGCCAGGCCGCGGTCGACGAGTTGCTCAAGCGCGGCGTGGTGACCAAGGGCGACTGGGTTATCCTGACCAAGGGCGACAGCTACACCGCCCAGGGCGGCACCAACACCATGAAGGTGCTGCACGTCGGCGACCTGCTGGTATAAGCGCACGTCGCGGCGTTATCCGCCCTACGGACCGGCGCTCCGCTGGCCCAACCTGGTGTAGGGCGAATAACCGCTACGCGGTTATCCGCCGTTTCAGACGCCTCACGGCGAATAACGCCTATGGCGTTATCCGCCCTACGGACCGGCGCTCCGCTAGCCCAACGTGGTGTAGGGCGAATAACCGCTACGCGGTTATCCGCCGTTTCAGCCGCATCGCGGCGAATAACGCCTGGGGCGTTATCCGCCCTACAGATCGTCGCTCCGCTGGCCCAACAGCGGTGTGCTCAGGCGAACCTGGAGAAATCCGGCTGGCGCCGGTGCATGAAGGCGCTGAGCGCCTCGATCGCCTCGGGCGAGCGCAGTCGGGTACTGAAGATATCGCCTTCCTCGGCGATCACCCGGCGAAGCTCCTCGATAAACGGCGCTTTCATCAGGCGCTTGCTCTCCACTACCGCCGAGGGCGCCAGGTGCAGGAAGCGCCGGGCCGCATCGCGGGCGTGCTCCAGCACCGTGGCGCCATCCTCCAGCGCCGCATTGGCCAGGCCCCAGGCCGCCGCCTGCTCGCCGCTGAAGTCCTGGCCGAGCATCAGCAATTCCGCAGCCCTGGCATGACCGAGCATGCGCGGCAGGATCAGGCTCGAGCCGAACTCCGGTGTCAGGCCGAGGTTGACGAACGGCATCTTCAATCGCGCATTGCGACCGACGAAGACCAGGTCGCAATGCAGCAGCAGGGTGGTGCCGATACCCACCGCCGGTCCGTTCACCGCGGCGATCACCGGCTTGGGGAATTCCAGCAGGGCGCTCATGAAGCGGCCGACCGGGCTGTCGCGCAGGGATGGCGGTTGCTCGAGGAAGTCGAGGATGTCGTTGCCGCTGGTGAAGCAGGCATCGCCGCCAGTGATCAGCACTACCCGCACAGCCGTATCGGCCTGCGCCTCCAGCAGCGCCTCGGCCATCCGACTGTACATCGCGCGGGTCAGCGCGTTCTTCTTGTCCTGGCGGTCCAGGCGCAGGGTCAGCAGCCCCGCTTCGCGTTCGACCCGAATCAGCTCGCTCATCGTCACTCCAGGGATGCGGCGCAGGGCCGCGGCAATGGCTGCAAGGCACCGCCACCGCGCCGCGTCAGGCGTGGGGCAGGAACAGGTCCGCCAGGGTCTGGCTACGCGGTACGCCGGCCAGGTAGAGATGCCGGGCGAAGCGTTCGACGCTGGCGGGTTGGCCGCAGAGTAAGGCCATGCTGCGCCGCGGAACAAGGCGGAGATCGGCCAAGGCAGAGGGCAACTGCGCCGCCGACACCAGGTTGACGCGCACTTGCGGATGACGCCCGGCCAACTCCGCCAACTCGCTCGCCAGGTAGTGGTCGCGCGCCAGGTGCAGCAACTGGATCGGCGCCTGGTGTTCCGCGCGCAAGGCCTCGCGAAGTATCCCCCAGAGCGGCGCCAGCCCGGTGCCGGCGGCCATCAGCAACAGCGGTCGCTCCTGCCAGTCCGGCTCGTAGCGCAACGCCCCGCCGCGCAACTCGCCCAGACGCAGGAGCGCGCCAGGCGCCAGGCGCCGGGCGCGGTCGCAGAACGCGCCGGGAGCGCTACAGTCGATGTGGAACTCCAGCCATGGGTCCTCGTGAGGCAGGCTGGCCAGCGAATAGGGACGCGCCACGCCATCGTCGCTCCACAGCAGCAGGTGCTGCCCGGCGCGATAGCGCAAGGGCCGCTCCGGCTCCAGGCGCAGGCGCAGCACATCGCCCAGCCAGTGGCAGGCTACGACCCTGGCCGGCAGCCCGTCGCGCTCAGGATCGAAAGGCTGCAACACGAGGTCGCCGAGCACCCGGCACTGACAGGCCAGCCGCCAGCCCGCTTCGCGCCGTGCCGGATCGAGCGCCTCCGGGAGGGTGTCGTCCACCTCGCCCTGCAGGCAATGCACCAGGCAGGCGTGGCAACTGCCGGCGCGGCAGCTATGGGGCACGGCGATGCCGCCGGCGAGCAGCGCATCCAGCAGGTTGCTGCCGGCGGCGACGGCAAGGCGTCGCTCGCCGACCCGTATGTCAGGCACTGGTGACCTCCCAGGTGGCGTCGCAGCGGTTTCGTCCGCCGCGCTTGGCACGGTAGAGCGCCTGGTCGGCCCGCTGCAAGGCCTCGTCGAGATCGTCGTCGGCATACAGCAGGGTCATGCCCACCGAAAGGCTCAGGGTATCCACCGTGACCCCGACCGGTTCCGCCTGTTGGAACGCCAGGCGCAGGCGCTCGCAACAGCTTTCCAGCTGTTCCGCGTCGGCGTGGGGCAGCAGCAGGACGAACTCCTCGCCGCCGTAACGGGCCAGGACGTCGCCATCGCGCAGACAGGAACGCGCCACCGCGGCGAAGGTCTGCAGGACCCGATCGCCGGCGGCGTGGCCGTGGCGGTCGTTGATCCGCTTGAAGTGATCGAGGTCGATCAGCGCCAGGCCGTGCTGCCGGTTCGGCAGCAGGTCTTCCAGCGCCCGGCTGGCCATGCGCATGAAATGCCGGCGGTTGAACAGACCGGTGAGTTCGTCGGTGGCCACCAGGTCTTCCAGTTGGCGCATCATGCCGCGCAGCGTGTCCTGGTGCGCCTGCAAGGCATAGCGGCGCTGGCGCATGCGTTGCCGCATCGCCTGTATGTAGCTGGCGAACAGGCTCAGCCAGACCATTACGATGAACATCACGAGCACCTGCAATGCAGCCCGGCCCGGTAGCTCGAGACGCTGCTGCAAGGCCTCTACCAGGTAGATGCCGGAAAAAGCGATGAACGCCAGCGCCGCACAGCGGGCGAAGACCCGCGGCGGCAGTTGGAACACACCGAACAGCAGGGCCAGCACGTAGAACACCATGAAGGTGCCGCGCAGGCTGTCGACGTGGTAGAGGAAATAGGTCAGCCAGGCGATCGCCACCAGCACCTGCGGCTCGGTCAGGCTGGGATCGGCGTAACGCAGGTTGCGACCGCTGGCGAACAGCCAGAGGAAGGCCAGTTGGCAAGCCACCACCAGGGTGGTGCTGGCCGCCGCGGTGGTCGGCGCTGCGCGGTAGAAGCCGCTGAGTAGCGCCAGCCAGAGCAGGACCAGGCCGAGCAGGTAGGTGCCTGCGGCCATGCCGAACCGGCGGAGCAAGAGCTTTTGCAGCGCACGCTGTTTCAGGGGAGGCTTGTCTGTGCGCATGGGCTCCGTCCCGTAATGGCACCTGGCCGCAATGTACCCTGCCCCCTGCGGGTTGCCTAGTCGAACGAACTGCCAGCTAGCGGACCGCGGATTTATCGGCCGACCAGCCGGCTGGCCGACCAAGGTCTGATCGTCGGCGCGTGCGCCCGTCTCGCCGGAACGGCTATACTGTCGCGCCTTTTTTGCGCCGGTGCCTGACCGGCGCGCTCCTCGGCTGCGGCCGGCTCCGTGACCCTGCCCCGCATCCGAATTACCCGCCTGAAGAGGACCGTGCTCCATGGCCGTGATCAAGCAAGACGACCTGATCCAGAGCGTCGCCGATGCCCTGCAGTTCATCTCCTACTACCACCCGGTCGATTTCATCCAGGCCATGCATGAGGCCTACCTGCGCGAAGAATCGCCGGCTGCCCGCGACTCCATGGCGCAGATCCTGATCAACTCGCGCATGTGCGCCACCGGCCACCGCCCGATCTGCCAGGACACCGGGATCGTCACCGTGTTCGTCCGGGTCGGCATGGACGTGCGCTGGGACGGCGCTACCATGAGCGTCGACGATATGATCAACGAAGGCGTGCGCCGCGCCTACAACCTGCCGGAGAACGTCCTGCGCGCCTCGATCCTGGCCGACCCGGCCGGCGCGCGGAAGAACACCAAGGACAACACGCCGGCGGTGATCCACTACTCCATCGTTCCCGGCGACAAGGTCGAGGTCGATGTCGCGGCCAAGGGCGGCGGCTCGGAGAACAAGTCGAAGATGGCCATGCTCAACCCGTCCGACTCGATCGTCGACTGGGTGCTGAAGACCGTACCGACCATGGGCGCCGGCTGGTGCCCGCCGGGCATGCTCGGCATCGGCATCGGCGGTACCGCGGAGAAAGCAGCGGTGATGGCGAAGGAGGTCCTCATGGACCCGATCGACATCCACGAACTGAAGGCCCGCGGCCCGCAGAACCGCATCGAGGAACTGCGCCTGGAGCTGTTCGAGAAGGTCAACCAGCTGGGCATCGGTGCCCAGGGCCTGGGCGGCCTGACCACCGTGCTCGACGTCAAGATCATGGACTACCCGACCCACGCCGCCTCGCTGCCGGTGTGCATGATCCCCAACTGCGCCGCGACCCGCCACGCCCACTTCGTGCTCGACGGCTCCGGCCCCGCCGAACTGGAAGCGCCGTCGCTCGACGCCTACCCGGAGATCGTCTGGGAAGCCGGCCCGTCCGCGCGCCGCGTCGACCTGGACAAGATCACCCCGGAAGAGGTGCAAAGCTGGAAACCGGGCGAGACCCTGCTGCTCAACGGCAAGATGCTCACCGGCCGCGACGCCGCGCACAAGCGCATGGTCGACATGCTGAACAAGGGCGAAACGCTGCCGGTGGACCTGAAAGGCCGCTTCATCTATTACGTCGGCCCGGTCGATCCGGTCGGCGACGAGGTGGTCGGCCCGGCCGGTCCCACCACCGCCACCCGGATGGACAAGTTCACCCGCCAGATCCTCGAACAGACCGGCCTGCTGGGCATGATCGGCAAGTCCGAGCGCGGTCCCATCGCCATCGAGGCGATCAAGGACAACAAGGCGGTATACCTGATGGCCGTCGGCGGCGCCGCCTACCTGGTCGCCCAGGCGATCAAGAAGTCCAAGGTGCTGGCCTTCGCCGAACTGGGCATGGAAGCGATCTACGAGTTCGAGGTGAAGGACATGCCGGTCACCGTCGCGGTTGACACCAACGGCGAGTCGGTGCACATCACCGGCCCGGCGGTCTGGCAGAAGAAGATCGCCGAAAGCCTGGCGGTCGAGGTCAAGTAAGCCTGCTCCGTCCCTGAAAAAGCCCGGCCCCGCGCCGGGCTTTTTCGTACGGCCACTGGCCGGAGCCTGGGCTGGCAGCGCCGCAGGCGCCTTGGTTCAGCCGAACCAGAAATACAGCAGGGTCAGGTTCGCCGCCGAGATCAGGCCGAACAACGACCAGGCCAGCGCGCTGACCCAGCGCGGGTTGACGAACTCCCCCATGAGGCCCCGGTCGCTGCTGAAGCGAATCAGCGGCCACAGGGCGAACGGCAATTGCAGGCTGAGCACCACCTGGCTGAGCACCAGCAGCTTGCCTACCGCGCCTTCGCCCAGCCAGAGCACGCCGATCAAGGCCGGCACCAGGGCCAGGCCGCGGGTGATCAGGCGCCGCTGCCAGCAGGGAATCTTCGCCCGGAGGAAACCCTCCATCACCACCTGCCCGGCAATGGTGCCGGTGAAGGTCGAGCTCTGCCCCGCCGCCAGCAGGGCGAAGCCGAACAGGAAGCTGGCCAGGGCGCCGCCCACCAACGGGTCGAGCAGGTGGTAGGCGTCCTGGATCTCCACCACCTCGGTATGGCCGCTACCGTGGAAAGCCGCGGCGGCGAGGATCAGGATCGCCGCATTGACCAGCAGCGCCAGGGACAGCGAGCCGATGGTGTCGAGCCGGGAAAAGCGGATCGCCGAGCGTTTGCTCGCCGCGTCGTCGCCGCTGACCCGGGTCTGCACCACGGACGAATGCAGGTAGAGGTTGTGCGGCATCACCGTCGCGCCGAGGATGCCGATCGCCAGGTACAGCGGCTCCTGGCTGCTCAGGGTGTCCCAGGACGGCCGCAAGCCGGCGGCGACATCCGGCCAGTAGGGGCCGATCAGCACCAGTTCGACGAAGAAACACGCGCCGATGGTCGCGATCAGCCCCAGCACTATGGCCTCCAGGCGGCGGAAGTTGGCGCCCTGCAGGGCCAGCACGATCAGGGTATCGAAGGCGGTGAGGACCACCCCGGTGGTAATCGAGACTCCCAGCAGCAGGTGGAAGGCCAGCGCCGCGCCGAGCACCTCGGCAAGGTCGGTAGCGACGATCGACAGTTCCGCCAGCAGCCATTGGCCACGCGCCACGCCAGGGCGGTAGCGCTCCCGGGAGAGCTGCGCGAGGTCGCGGCCGGTGGCGATGCCCAGGCGCGAACAGAGGCTTTGCAGGAGCATCCCGGAAAAGCTCGCCAGCACCACTACGAACAGCAGCGCGTAGCCGAAGCGCGAGCCCGCCTCGATGGCGGTGGCCCAGTTGCCGGGGTCCATGTAGCCGACCGAGACCAGCAGGCCGGGGCCGATGAACAGCGCCAGCTTGCGCAGCGGCGAGGCGTCGGCCGGCACCGCCACGCTGTGGCTGACCGCCGAGGGACAGAACGGCGCGGTGGCCGTGGTGGGCAGGGAGTATTTCACGAGGCGACGCCGGATCGGGGGAGGAAGTGCGACCAGCCTAAACGTTTCACCCCGGTCGCGTCTTCCCTCGCCTCAGGCCTGGGCGCGCTGGCCGACCAGGCTCAGCTCGGCGACTTTCTCGCGCCGCTGCGCCAGGTAGCGGGTGCAACTGACACGCAGGAAGGAGGCGAAGTTGAGCACCTCGCCGCGATAGTCCATCACTTCCTCGTAGAGATTGGTGATCAACTGGTTGGTGCTCAGGCCCTCGCCTTCGGCGATTTCCCGGAGGATGTCCCAGAACTGGTTCTCCAGGCGCAGGGTGGTCACCACCCCGCGGATGCGCAAGGAACGCGAGCGCGATTCATAGAGGATCGGATCGGCTTTCACATAGAGTTCGCACATGCGCGGGGGTCTCCTGTGTCTCAGTGGCTGATGCGGGTGCCGAGCGCCTCGAGGAAGCGCGCCAGCCACGCCGGATGCGCCGGCCAGGCCGGCGCGGTAACCAGGTGACCGTCGACGTGGGCCTGGTCCGGCGGAAGGTCGACGTACTCGCCGCCGGCCAGCCGCACCTCCGGGGCGCAGGCCGGATAGGCGCTGCACGCCCGCCCTTGCAGGACGCCGGCGGCGGCCAGCAGCTGGGCGCCATGGCAGACCGCGGCGATCGGCTTGCGCGCGGCGTCGAAGTCACGCACCAGAGCCAGCACCTGCTCGTTCAGGCGCAGGTATTCGGGGGCGCGGCCGCCGGGGATCAGCAGGGCATCGTAATCCTCGGCGCGGGCCTGGGCAAAGTCGGCATTGAGGGTGAAGTTGTGGCCCGGCTTCTCGCTGTAGGTCTGGTCGCCTTCGAAATCGTGGATGGCGGTGCGCACGCTTTGCCCGGCCCGCTTGTCCGGACACACCGCATGCACCTGGTGGCCCACCATCTGCAGGGCCTGGAACGGGACCATGGTTTCGTAGTCTTCGGCATAGTCGCCGACCAGCATCAGGATCTTCTTCGCAGCCATCACGCGCACTCCTTCGGGCAGGGCCCGGTCATACCGGGGATGCACCTAAGGTAGCCAATCCGCAGGGGGACGCGGGTAATAGACGGTTACTACACGCGTGCTGGGTTCAGATGCCGATCTTGTCCAGGGCCCGCCCGACGCCTTCCCAGAACGAGCGCTGCACGCGTTTCCGGTAGCCGCTGGCGGCGAACTGCATGGGCTCCTGAACCTGGTGGGTAGCGCCGATTTCCGCAGCGCCGAGATCGGCCGCCACCAATTGCAGCGGGCCATCGCCCTCACCCGCCGGGTGCTCGCTCTTCGGTGGCGGGTTGAGTTCGTCGTAGCGCAGGTAGTAGACCGAGCCGGCCCTGGCCTCGAGCATGAAGCTGGCGATGCGGGTGAAATCCATCGGACCGTCGGCGAACAGGGTCCAGAAGCTGCCCGCCAGCGGCCGGCGCATTTCCAGCTTGTAGCTGCCGGTCTCGAACTCGAACGCCAGGTAGCCGTTGCTCGGTAGGCTGCCGATCAGTTCGTTGTTGAGGAAGATCCCCGGCGCCTCGAGTTCCTCGTCCGCCCACTGGCTCCGCGGACGGTAGAGGTAGACGGTGGCGTGGCTGGCATCGGCGCTCGGATGGGCGACGAAGGCCGGTCCGTCCACCGCACCGAAGAACGCGCCGGGCGTGCTGCAGCCGACCAGGCTCGCGACGATCGACAGGGCCAGCGACAGGCTGCGCAGCATGCTCCATCCCTCTTCTTATGGTTATCCGCGCAGCATAACCAGCCGGGCCGGGCCTGCCACCCGTCGAAAGTCCGGTTCTCCGGGAGAACGGCCTCAGGCCGGGCGCGGCACCTTGGCCAGCGCCGGCGCCGGCATCAGCCGGCGCACCAGCCACTTGCGCACCGGCACCACGCCGCGCTCCTGGAACAGCACGCAGAACGCCACCAGCAGGACCAGGAACAGCGGGTAGTAGAGCAGCGACGATGGCAGCGCGGCCGCCGCCTCGGTGCAGGCGCGCCAGTCGTCGAGACAACGCCCCGGCACGGCGATAAGGCGCTCGCTACGGGAGAACAGGGTGAACATCGGCACATGCAGGGCGAACAGCGACAGCGAGGCGGCCCCCAGGCGCGGCGACCAGTGGCGGACGAAAGCGCTCTTCGGGTCGGCGGGCAGCGCGCAAAGGCACACCAGCAGCAACTGGGCCGGCAGCAGCAGGCCGTTGTGCAGCAGGAAGTACCAATGTTTGGCGCCCTGGGTGAACAGGTAGTCGGCCACCAGGAAGGCCGCCACCACCAGCGCCACCAGCGCGGCCAGCAGGCCGCGTCCCGGCACCATGCCACGGTCGCGGTAGCCGCGGAACAACCCGTAGGCCAGGATGCCGCCAAGGAATTCCGGCAGGCGCAGCAACGGATTGCGGTGCAGCAGGCCGGTCCAGGGGATCCCGTAGCTCTCGCTGGCCACTACCAGCGCCGGCGGGATCAGGTAGACCAGCCAGACCAGCGCCAGCACCTTCCACTTGTGCCGGCTGCGCATCAGCCGCGGGGCGACGAAGGGAAACGCCAGGTAGAAGAACATCAGCGTCGACAGCGACCACAACGGCGCGTTGAAGGTCAGGTAATAGGGATTCCAGGCCTGCAGCAGGAGGATCTGCAGGATGCTGTTGACGAACAGTTCGGTGTTGCTCATCCAGTGCAGGAAGAGTTCCGGGTGGGTGCGGCCGAGCACTTCGTTGGTGTCGTAGATGACGAAGCGCGGGGTGGCCTTGTCCAGCTCGGGACCGATTCCCAGGTGGCTGAGGGCCAGCAACACCAGGATCGACAGCAGCAGGGAGAACAGGTGCAACGGATAGAGATTGGACAGTCGCTTGGTCCAGAAACTGCGGGCGCTTTCGCGCAACCGGCCGCTGCGTGCGTAAACATGGGCCAGGAGGAAGCCGGAAAGCACGAAGAAGGTACTGGTGGCGAAGAACCCCAGGCTGGTCAGTTCGTCGAGACCGGGAAACTTCTGCTCTTTCGGATAGGTATGCAGGGTGTGGTACACCACCACGTACAGGCCGAGCAGGAAGCGCAACCATTCCAGTCCGATGAAACGTTCCTTGGAGTCGGGCGTTGCCACGCATCTCTCCTTTGTCATTGTAATGGGCGGTCCGGGGTAGACCCGCAAGCTCCCCGGCAAGTTTCACCGGGCCGGCCAGCGGCTACGAACGGCCGCTCCCTAGCGCCGGCGGTCGAGGAAATTCACCACTACCCGGTCAAGCCAACCCCACAGGCGCTGGTGCAGGCGCATCCACAGGGGTCGCGCGCGCCACATCGCCAGGGTCACCTCGCGGCTGTCGGCGAAGTCCGCCAGCAGGCTCGCCGCCGCCTCATTGGTGAAGTCCGGGTCGAGGGCCTCGAGATTGGCGTCGAGGTTGAAGCGTAGATTCCAATGATCGAAGTTGCAGGAGCCGACGCTCACCCAATCGTCGACCATGACCATCTTCAGGTGCAGGAAGCGCGGCTGGTATTCGTGGATGCGCACGCCGGCGCGCAGCAGGCGCGGGTAGTAGCGCTGCCCGGCATAGCGCACCGGGGCGTGGTCGGTGAGCCGCCCGGCCAGCAGCAGGCGCACCTCCACGCCGCGCTGGGCGGCCTTGCGCAGGGCCCGGCGAACCTTCCAGGTCGGCAGGAAGTACGGCGTCGCCAGCCAGATCCGTCGGCGCGAGCCGTTCAGCGCGCGGACCAGCGATTGCAGGATGTCGCGGTGCTGGCGGGCGTCGGCGTAGGCCACCCGGCCCAACCCACGGGCCGCCCCCGGCTGCGGCGGAAGGCGGGTAAGGGTCATGCCCTCGCGGGGCTTCCAGGCTTTCTCTTCGAGACAGGCCAGCCATTGCCGTTCGAACAGCGCCGCCCAGTCCGCCACCACCGGGCCGTCCATCTCGACCATCACCTCGCGCCAGGCGCTGACGTCGCTGACCGGTTCCCAGAATTCGTCGGTGATCCCGGCGCCGCCGACATAACCGAGGCGCCCGTCCACCAGCAGCAGCTTGCGATGGTCGCGGTAGAGATTGCCGCCAGTCAGCTTCCAGCGCAGCGGGTTGTACAGCCGCAGTTCGCCGCCGGCCTCGCGCAGGCGCTGGATCCAGGCGCTGCCCAGGCCGAGGCAGCCGAAGCCGTCGAACAGGCAGCGCACGGCGACGCCCCGGCGGCGGGCATCCAGCAGGGCGACGAGAAACAGTTCGGCGCAATGCCCGTCTTCCACCAGGTACAGCTCCAGCTCGATGCTCCGCTGCGCCGCCTCGATGGCCAGCAGCATGCGCGGGAAGAACCGCACGCCGTCATTGAGCAGGGCGAAGCGGTTGTCGCTGCGCCAGGGAAAGACCGGGCCGCTCACCGCGAAGTGAAGATCAGCACGGCGCCGACCGGCACCGAGAGCCCGATGCTGCCGGCGCCGGCCAGCTTGCGCAGGGTCTCGATGCCGGGGGCGAGGTCGAAGTCGGCGGCGTCCAGCACCAGCGGCGACAGGGTCACCACCTGGAAGCGATGCTCGTCCAGGCGGGTCACCAACAGGTCGCTGGCGTAGCTCTTGCGCTTGCCATGCAGGCTGACGGTCACCGGCTGGCGCATTTCCAGTTGCACGCCGTCGGCCAGCTCGACGATCGGCGCCAGGTCGAGCTGGGCGGTGATCTCCGCCTCGGCGAAGCGCTTGGTCTCGAACAGATGCTCGCGGATGCGTTCGTCGCGCAGCGGGATGTCGGTGCTCACCGAGTCCAGCTCGACGCGCAGGCGCGCCTGGCCCTTGTCGTCGACCTTGCCGTGCATGACCAGGAAGCGGCCGACTTCCGAAAGGGTAGCGTTCTTGGTGGAGATGAAACTGAGTCGCGACGACTCGTAGTCCAGGTACCAGGCGGCCTGGACCGGCAAGGCCAGGAGGGCCAGGCCGAGGCAGATCAACTTGTGCATGCGGGCTCCCTTTGCGTCCGGCGCCACCTTAAACCGGCCGCCTGGGAGCAGGCAAACTCCCGCGTCAGTCGAGCGCGTGCTGCAACTGACTGACGGTATCGGCCAGGGTTCCCAGGTGCCGGCGGCGCACCCGTTCGACGCAATCCTGGTCGCGCGGCCAGTGCAGCGCCACGCTGCCGAGCAGGCGACCCTGGGCGCGTACCGGCAAGGCCACCGCGCGGATCAGGAACGGCAGGCGCACCGGATACTCCCAGTGTCCCTCGGTACGCTCGCCGTAGCCCTGGCCGTGGGCCTGCTCGCGGGTGCGCAACCAGAGGTCCTCGTCTACCTGGTGCTGGCGCGCCAGGCGGCGCACCTCGCTGTCTGCCAGTTCGCCCAGGCAGGCCTTGCCCATGGCCGAATGGAACAGGCTGGCGTGCTGGCCGACCACCAGCCGGTTGGCCGGGTAGCGCTTGCGCAGGACGCCGGGCACCGAGCTTTCCGCCACCAGCAGGCGGTCGCCGTCGAGAATCGACAAATCGGCGACCAGCCCGGTGCGCTCGCTCAACTCCACCAGCAGCGGCGCGGAACGCTCCACCATCTGGCAGCGGAAGCGCTCGGCGGCGTCACCGTAGAGGCGGGTGGAACGCAGCCGGTAGCGCCGGTCGGTCAAGCCGCGGTACAGCCAGCCCTGCTCCAGCAGGGTATGCAGCAGCCGCGACACCGTGGCCTTGGGCAGTTCGGTCAGGTAATGCAGTTCCTCGAGCCCCAGCGCCTGGTGCTGGCCCAGCAGATCGAGGATCGCCAGCGCCCGCTCCACCGAACGCACGGTTCCCGCCTCTTCTCTTTCCGGCATGACGACACCTCCACCGTCGACAGACCGTTATGGCAAAGCAAGATGCAGGCCCAGGTCATGTAGGAAGAATCTGCGAATACGCCAGCATTGCTCCGCGGCCTAGTCGATGCCCCCTGGAGCCTCGAGCATCGCCGGCGGACGGCGGCTGACCCAACGGGTCAGGCCCTCGTGGGCATGGGCCAGTTGCAGCACCGCCAGGTCGGCCTGCGCCGGGCCGATTATCTGCAATCCCATCGGCAGGCCCGCCGCGCCGAAGCCGATCGGTACGCTGATCGCCGGCAAACCGGCCAGGGTCGGGCCGATCACCACCTCCATCCAGCGGTGATAGGTGTCCATCGGCCGCCCGGCGACCTGCCGCGGCCACGCCGTTTCTGCATCGAAAGGAAACACCTGGGCGCTGGGCAGCAAGAGGAAATCGTAACGTTCGAACAGACGCGCCAGCGCCCGATACCAGTCGCTGCGATCCAGCGAGGCGCGATAGACCTCGGTGGCGCCGAGGCCGAGCCCGGACTCCACTTCCCACTGCGCCTCCGGCTTGAGCCGGACGCGCCGTGCGGGATCGGCGTAAAGCTCGCCAAGCGAGCCCTGCACCAGCCACTGGCGATGGACCAGCCAGGTGCGCCACAGGCGCTCCAGGGGATAGTCCGGCAGGCACGCCTCGACGTCGCAGCCCAGCTCGGCGAAATCGCCCAGCGCGGCTTCGCAAAGCTCCAGCACGCCCTCCTCCATCGGCAGGTAGCCGGCGTAGTCGCCGAGCCAGCCGAGCCGGGCTCCGCGGAAATCGCGCCCGAGGTCGTCGGCGAACCTGCGCGGATCGTCGCGCAACGACAGCGGACAGCGCGGATCGTAGCCGGCCTGGGTGGCCAGCAGCCGGGCCAGGTCCGCCACGCTGCGCCCCATCGGGCCTTCGGTGGCCAGTTGCTGGACGAACAGTTCCGCTTGCGGGCCGTGCGGCACCCGTCCCTGGGACGGGCGGAAGCCGTAGACGTTGTTGTAGGCGGCGGGGTTGCGCAGCGAACCCATCATGTCGCTGCCGTCGGCCACCGGCAGCATGCGCAGCGCCAGCGCCACCGCCGCCCCACCGCTGCTGCCGCCGGCGATCCGCGCCGGATCGTAGGCATTGCGGGTGGTGCCGAACAGCGGGTTGTAGGTCTGCGAGCCGAGCCCGAACTCCGGTACGTTGGTCTTGCCGATGACGATCGCACCGCTGCTCTTCACCCGCTCGACGACGATGGCGTCGTGCTCCGGCACCTGCCCGGCGAACAGCGGCGAACCCAGGGTGGTAGGAATGCCGGAGGTGGCGGCGAGGTCCTTGATCGCCTGCGGCATGCCGTGCATCCAGCCCAGCCATTCGCCGCGCGCCAGTTGCCGGTCGCGCTCGTCGGCCTGGGCGAGCAGGCGGCTTTCCGCCTGCAGCGAGACGATGGCGTTGACCCGCGGGTTGAACCGTTCGATCTGCGCCAGGTAGGCCTGCATGACCTCGCGGCAGGACAGTTCGCGTCGGCGGATCGCCGCGGACAGCGGCAGCGCGTCAAGCGCGACGATTTCCTCGTGGCCGTCGCTTCGATGGCGGGTGGCGCTCATTCACAGACTCCTTGCCGGCTTGCCCAGGGCCGGTTCACGGGGGCGCGGGGCGGGCGTCGCGCCCTCCCGCAGATAGAGGGTGGCGAGCAGCCCGAGGAAGGCCGCGCCGAGCACGTAGAACGCCGGCGCCACTGGCGAGCCGCCGACCTCGGTGAGCCAGGTGACGATGAACGGAGCGAAACCGCCGAACAGCATCACCGCCAGGTTATACGCCACCGCCAGGCCGGTGGAACGCACCCGCACCGGAAACTGCTCGGCCACCGCGGTCGGCGCCGGGCCGAAGAAGCCGCCGATCGCCGTGCACAGCAACAGTTGCATCAGCAGCAGGCGCCCCAGGCTCGGCGCCGCGGCGACCCAGGCGAACAGCGGATAGACCATGAGCATGAAGGCCAGGGTCGCGACCAGCAGCACCGGGCGCCGCCCGACCCGGTCGGAGAGTCCCCCAGCCAACGGGATCACCAGGGTCATCAGCGCCACCGCAGCCATCTGCACCATGAACACCTCGTCCAGCGGCAGGCCCAACTGCTTGTGGGCGAAGGTCGGCATATTCACCAGCACCACGTAGAAGGACACCGTGCCGATCACCGTCAGGCCCATGCTCACCAGCACGCTGCGCCGGTATTCGCGCAGCACGCCGAGCAGCCCCTGGCGCTCGCCGGGCTCCCGGATGGCTTCGAGGAAGGCCTCGGTCTCGCCCATGTAGCGGCGGATCCACAATCCCACCGGACCGATCAGCAGACCGAACAGGAACGGCACCCGCCAGCCCCAGCTCTCCAGGGCCTCGGCGTCCAGGCAATGGGTGACCAGCGCGCCCATCCCCGCACCGGCGAACACCGCCAGGCACTGGCCGAACAATTGCCAGGAACCGTAGAGACCGCGCCGGTGCGGCGGCGCGCTTTCCACCAGGAAAGCCGTGGCGCTGGCGTACTCGCCGCCGGTGGCGAAACCCTGCAGCATTCGCGCGATCACGATCAGCAACGGTGCGCCGACGCCGATCGCCGCGTAGGTCGGGGCGAAGGCGATCATCGCGATGGACAGCGTCATCAGCAGGATGATCAGTTGCATCGCCGCCTTGCGTCCCCTGCGGTCGGCATACAGGCCGAGCAGGACCCCACCGACCGGACGCATGAAGAAACCGACACCGAAGGTGGCCAGGGCCATCAACAGCGAGGTGTACTCGTCGCCGGAAGGGAAGAACAGCCTGGCGATCAGGCTGGAAAGGAAGCCGTAGACGATGAAGTCGTACCACTCCAGGGCGTTGCCGATCACGGCAGCCGCCACCTGGCGGGTACGCGAGGTACCGCTCGGGCAAGCGTGCATGGGAATCTCCTGGTAACCGGGGAATGCCGGCGCGGCTCAGGCCGCGCCGTTATTGGCGGCAGTCAGTCGAAGGCCGGACGCCGCGGGGCGGCCAGCCAGGTCTCGGCGAGCGCGCCCCAATAGGCCGCGCCCCGGACCAGGATGTCGTCGTTGAAGTCATAGGCCGGGTTGTGCACCATCGGCCGTCCTCTGCCGTTGCCGATGAACAGGTAGCTGCCGGGGCAGCGCTGTAGCATCCAGGCGAAGTCCTCGCTGCCCATCAGCTTCGGCGTGTCGCCGTCGACCTGCTCCGCGCCGGCCAGCTCGACCCCGACCTGGCGGGCGAACTCGGTTTCCTCGACGCTGTTGACCAGCACCGGATAGGCCGGGTAGTGCTCGATGCTGGCCTGGCACCCATAGCTGGCGGCCTGCAACTCGATGATCTGGCGAACCCGCTGCAGCACCTGCTCGCGCACCTGGCCGTCGAGCGCCCGCAGGCTCAGGCGCAGCACGGCGCGCTGGGGTATGACGTTGGCCGCCTCGCCGGCCTGCAATGCGCCGACCGTGACCACCGCGGCCTTCTGCGGATCGACGTTGCGCGCCACCACGCTCTGCAGGGCCATCACCGCGCTCGACGCGGCGAGCAACGGATCGACGCTCAGGTGCGGCATCGAACCGTGTCCACCGACGCCCTCCAGGGTGACGCTCAGCAGGTCCTGGGAAGCCATCATCGGTCCCGCGCGGAAGCCCAGGTGCCCGGCCTCCAGTCCCGGCATGTTGTGCATGCCGAACAGCGCATCGCAGGGAAAGCGCTCCAGCAGCCCGTCGGCGAGCATCGCCTCGGCGCCGCCCTGGCCTTCCTCGGCGGGCTGGAAGATCAGTACCAGGGTGCCGTCGAAACGCCGCGTCGCCGCCAGGTAGCGTGCCGCGCCGAGCAGCATCGCGGTGTGTCCGTCGTGGCCGCAGGCGTGCATGCGCCCGCCGTGGCAGCTGCTGTAGCCGAGCCCCGTGGCCTCGACGATCGGCAGCGCATCCATGTCCGCCCGCAGGCCGAGCCGCCGCGTACCGTCGCCCTGGCGGAGGACGCCGACCACGCCGGTGCGGCCGATCCCTTCGTGCACTTCGTAGCCCCAGCCGCGCAGGCATTCGGCGACCAGCGCGGCGGTGCGTCGCTCCTCGAAGCCCAGTTCGGGATGGGCGTGGATGTCCTGGCGCAGGCTACGCAGGTCGTCGGCGACCTCCTCGAGCCAGGCCACGATGTGTCGATGTCGAGCCATGCCGTCTCTCCTCTGGCCGGATTGCGCTCCGGTCTTGTTGGCGGGAGGCCCGGACGCAAGGCCGGCCGGGCGTGGTCACAGCTAAGCGCGGCACGCGGCGAAGGACAACGGAAGGCGGTTCCACTGGGTGGAACCCAAGGCCCGCGCCGCCCTCCGCCGGTACGTCAGAACTGTTCCGGCGGCACTTCGCGGAAGTTCAGCACGGCGAACACCGGTACCTCGGGAGTGATCGAGGGAATATTGGCCATCTCCTTCAAGGGCTTGAGCTTCTCTTCCAGGTCGAAGTCGAGCAGCTTCAGCAGCACCGGCTCCAGGGTCGCCACCTGGACCAGCCCTTCGCCCTGGCGGGTGACCAGCACGTCGGCCTTCAGGCGGCGCTGCTGGCCGTGCAGGTCGAGGGTGAAGTCGAGCTTCTCGACCCGCGACTGGCCGACCCGCAGGTCGTCGAAGCCGGCCATGTCCAGGCGGCTCTCCACGGTGGCCTCGGGGAAGCGCGAGGTTTCGAAGAAGTTGTCCTTCATTCGCTCGTCGCGCAGGGCCAGGCCGCTGTCCAGGGTGCCCAGCGGCACCACGATGCGCGCGACGCCCTGCTTGTCGATCTGGCCGCTGAGACGATCGAAGCGCTGCACCTCGGCCATCTTCGCGCGTTTCACGGAAACGAAGCTGATCCGCGAGTAATCCGGCTCCAGTTGCCATTCCGCCGCCGACAGCAGAGGGCTGAGGAGCAACAACAGGACACACAATACAACAGGCATTCCACCTCCGGCTTCGGGCCGGCGCCGTCCCTCGCCCCGCGCCCCGACATGCGCCGCCGGTCAGTCCGGCAGCCTGTCCGCCTCGGGCATGAGCCGGCATCCCTCGCGCGGGCCCAGCCAGGCGGCCGTCTGCGTACTGCCGAAGCCGCGGGCGGTCACCCGGCGGCGGGCTTCGTCGTCGAAGAAGCCGCTGATCGGCACGTACTGTTGGGTATAGGCCCGGCAATAGTCCGCGGAGTTCCCCATCACGTAGCGGCAGGAGCAGTACTCCTTGGCCGTGTAGGCGCCGATGATGGCGGGAAAGGCCGCCAGGTGGATGCGGTTCTGCCAGGCCCACGCGAGGGCAGCGAGCAGCCCCAGGACGAACAGGAAGAGCAAGGGATGGCGACGGATCATGGCCGCGCCTCCCCGGCGAACGCCGCCTGTGCCAGGCGCAGGAATTCGTTGTGGCGGAAACGCCCGTCGCGGTCGTCGGCGTAGCGCACGATCACCAGCTTCTCCTCGGGCAGCACGTAGAGCGCCTGGCCCCAGTGGCCGAGCGCGGCGAAGGCGGTCTCGGCGACGTCCGGCCAGGGCGCCGGCGCGCCTTTCACCGCACGGTTCAACCACCACTGGCCGCCCGGCACCGCCTCGCCCTCCTCTTCCGCGCTCGGCCGGTAGCGGGCGAAGGGCGTCAGGTTGAACTCGACCCATGCCAGCGGCAGCAGTTGCCGCTCGCGCCAGCGCCCGTGGCGCTGCATCAGCAGGCCGACGCGCGCCAGGTCGCGGGCGCTCATGTAGACGTACGACGAGCCGACGAACGTGCCGGCGGCGTCTCGCTCCCATACCGCCGAACGGATGCCCAGCGGCTCGAACAGCGCGCGCCAGGGGTACTCGGCATAGTCCGCGCCGAGCATGCCGTGGAGGGCCGCCGCCAGCACGTTGCTGTCGCCGCTGGAGTAGCGGAAACGCCGGCCCGGCGGCCGGGCCTGCGGGGTTTCGGCGACGAAGCCGGCCATGTCGTCACGCCCACGGGTGTAGAGCATCGCCACCACGGAGGATTTCAATGGCGCGAACTCGTAGTCCTCCTGCCAGTCCAGCCCGGAAGACCAGTTCAGCAGGTGGCGCAACGTCACCTCGGGATGACGGGCGAACGGCGGGTAGTAGCGCGCCACCGGGTCGTCGAGCTGGAAGCGCCCTTCGCCCTCGGCGACGCCAAGCAGCGTGGCGAGCAGGCTCTTGCTCACCGACCAGGTAAGGTGCGGGGTCTCTGCACGGCTCGGGCCGGCGTAGCGCTCATAGACCAGACGACCGTCGCGGATCACCACTACCGCGTCGGTGCGGATGCCTTTGCGACGAACATCGTCGCGACGACCGAAGGCATAGCGCTCGAATGCCTCCAGCGCCGGCCCCGCGGGCTGTTGGGCACGGGGCCAGTCGGTGTCGGGCCAGTCTTCGGCCAGGGCAGGGAGGGCGAATACCAGGGCCAGCGCGGCGAGGGCGCGGCGGGACAACGGCAAAGCGGGCATCGGCGGGCCCTCTCGACGGTCGAGGGGCAACCCTAGCATGGCCTCGATGACGCCAGGAAGCGCGGACTCAGCCTGGCATGCGGTAGTCGTCCGGGCCGAGCAGGTCGATGCCGCACTCGAGGTTCTCGATCCAGTAGAGGAAGGCGCTGATCATTTCCTTGCCGACGAAGGGCCGCCCGTGTTGCGGCACGATCATCTCCACATCCATGTCCCGGACCATCCGCGCCCACAGGCGGCAGATCTTGTTCGCCGCCATGTAGCGGCGATGGAATCCGTCCATGTACTGGATATGCGCGGCGAAATCGCTGACCGGCGCCGCGTCGTCCACCAGCGAGGCGCCCATATCGCCCGAGAAAAGGATCTTGCTCACCGGGTCGTAGAGCTGGAAGTTGCCCACCGAATGCAGGAAATGCGCGGGGATCGCCTTCAACGAGCAGTCGCCGAGAGCGATCGCCTGGCCGCGGTCGGGCAACGGCATGACCCGGTCGTAGGTGTTGATGCCATGGCTGACCGCCAGGTAGTTGGCCGTCAGGTGCGGCAGGAAGCGCGCCCACAGCTTGGAGCAGATCACCCGGGCGCGGGTGTGCAGCAGCCACTTGTCGAGGGCGGCGATGATGTCCGGGTCCTGGTGCGAAGCGAAGATGTAGTCCAGCTCCTGCAGCGGAAAGCGTTTCGACAATTCCAGCGAGAGCGGCGTGTAGGTCAGGTCGCCGCCGGGATCGAGCAGCAGGTACTGGCCGTTGTCGACGATCAGGAACTGGTTGGACTGGACCCCTTCGCCGCTGACGAGGTCATCGAAACACAGGCACTGGTGGCTGCCGTTGTCGAACAGCACGATCGGTTCGCGTCGCATGGTCGGTGAAATCTACTCTGTGCAGGCGCCGAGGAGCATTCCTCGCCGGATGCTGCGCAGGGTAAGCGCCTGCGGCGCGGCGCCTCACTGACCTGGGTCAAGCCCGAGGCGGGTCAAGGCCTTCTCCAGGCGAACTTTGCGGGCCCCGTTGGCAATCGCCAGCAAGCCGCGATCGCGTTGCCACAATGCCTCCCAGGTCGAGGCGTTGGCGGCGAAGGCGGCATCCAGTTGCCCCTCCAGCGCCGAGAACTGTTCGAACAGCCCAGCCAGTACCGCCTGGGTGCCGACGCAGGCGACCGGATGCCGCGCGACCTCGGCGCAGCCGCCGAGGATGCCGGCCAGGCGCAGCAGCAGCGGCGAGGGCCAGCCGCATTCATGGCCGACCCCATAGAGCCAGCCGACCAGCGCCGCCAGCACATGGACATCCTCCAGCAGGCGGAACGGCCTGACGTAGTCGTCCCAACCATCGCCGGGCAGGCGCTCGCAATGGGCACCGTCGAGCAACAGGCGGGAATGCGGCACATCCGGCATCAGCGGCAGCGCCGGCAACGCCTCCAGGCGCGCCCCCGGGGCGCCGGCCAGGACCACCGTCATCGACAGTCGCGGCGGCTGCCCCGGAGCCTCGTCGCGGGCGGCCACCAGCCACCAGGAGGCGCTGTCGCCAGCGGTGACGAAATCCTTTTGTCCATGCAGGACCAGCCCCTCCAGGCGGGTCTGCAGGTCCGCCGGGCGCACGCTGCGCTTCTCGGTCACGCACAGCGCGCCGAGACCTTCCGGCGCCGCCGGCCAGAGCGCGCGCAGGGCCGCCTGGTAGCCGGCGAGGAAGGCCAGGCCCGGACTCGCGGCCAATCGTCCGCCGAGCACCGCCCGCTCCAGGGTGCCAAGACCGTCGGCGCGCGCCAGGGCGGCGGCGTGCCAGTCTTCCAGGGAGCCTTCGGTGGGCAGGCGGTCGAGCGGGCCGAGCAAGCGTTGCCAGGACATGGCGGACTCCAGTGTGGAATGTGTCGGAACCGGCATCCTGCCGAGGGTGCCAGCGTTGAACAACGGCGCGTTACATCCGGCGACAATGTCATACAAGCATCACGCCCCTGTCACAGGGGTGACACCGCGCCTTCCTAGCCTGAGCTTGCACAACAAAGCCGAGCGGCCGCAACCCGCGGCGCCGGCCCAAGGAGGCCCAGGCATGACCCAGACCGCCATTACCCGCGAACCCGTCGCCGGACGCCGCCTGAAGGCCGAGCGCCTGAACGGCGCCCGCGCCCTGCGCGAGGCCCAGGCCCTGCGCTACCGCGTATTCAGCGCCGAGTTCGACGCCAAGCTCGAAGGCGCCGAAGACGGCCTCGACCGCGACGACTACGACCGTCACTGCGCGCACATCGGCGTCCGCGACCTCGACAGCGGCGCCCTGGTGGCCACCACCCGGCTGCTCGACCATCGCGCCGCCGAACGCCTCGGGCGCTTCTACAGCGAAGAGGAGTTCCACCTCTCCGGCCTCGACGCCCTGCACGGCCCGGTCCTGGAGATCGGCCGCACCTGCGTCGCTCCCGAATACCGCAACGGCGCCACCATCGCGGTACTCTGGGGCGAACTCGCCGAGGTCCTCAACGAGGGCGGCTACCGCTACCTGATGGGCTGCGCCAGCATTCCCATGCGCGACGGCGGTATGCAGGCCAAGGCGGTGATGCAGCGGCTGCGCGAACGCTACCTGTGCACCGACTACCTGCAGGCCGAGCCGAAGAACCCGCTGCCGCCGCTGGACGTCCCGGAAAACCTCACCGCCGAGCTGCCGCCGCTGCTCAAGGCCTACATGCGCCTGGGCGCCAAGATCTGCGGCGAGCCTTGCTGGGACCCGGATTTCCAGGTCGCCGACGTGTTCATCCTGCTCAAGCGCGACGAACTCTGCCCGCGCTACGCCCGCCACTTCAAGGCAGCGGTCTGATGGCGCGGCTGCGCCTGCTGCTGCGCAGCGCACGCCTGCTCGGGCTGGTCGCGCTCGGGCTGGGCCTGGCCGCTTGGGTCAGCCTGCGCGAGCGGCTGCCCGGCGCCGACGTCACGCCGCTGCGCCAGCGCCTGACCCGCTGGTGGCTGGCGCGCCTCTGCGCGGCCCTGCCCTTCGAGGTCAGGGTCAGCGGCGAAGCGCCCCGGCAACCCATGCTGTGGGTAGCCAACCATGTGTCCTGGACCGATATCCCGCTGCTCGGCGCCCTGGCGCCGCTGACCTTCCTGTCCAAGGCCGAGGTGCGTGCCTGGCCGCTGGCCGGCTGGCTGGCGGAAAAGGCCGGCACCCTGTTCATCCGCCGCGGCTCGGGCGACAGCCGGCTGATCAACCAGCGCTTGGCCGAACAGCTGCACCGCGGACGCAACCTGCTGATCTTCCCGGAAGGCACCACCACCAACGGCGAAAGCCTGCGCACCTTCCACGGTCGCCTGATGGCCAGCGCCCTGGAAGCCGGCGTGGCGGTGCAGCCGGTGGCCATCAGCTACCGCCGCGACGGCGTGCCCGATGCGCTGGCGCCGTTCATCGGCGACGACGACCTGCTCAGCCACCTCGGCCGCCTGCTGCGCGGCGAGCGCGGCAGCGTGCATATCCAGCTGCTGGAACCGATCCCCAGCCAGGGCCTGGACCGCGCCGAACTGGCCCGCCAGGCCCAGCAGGCGGTGCGCCTGGCGCTGTTCGGCACTGCCGCCCCTACGCAAACCCGGCGCGCCGCCTAGTCGCGCTTGGGCGGCACCGCCAGCACGTCGCACGGCAGGTCGCCGAGGGCCGCCTCGGCCACGCTGCCGATCAGCGCGCGGCGGAAGCCGGTCAGGCCCTGGGTGCCGAGCACCGTCAACTGCGGCGCCTGGCGGCGTACCTCGGTCATGATCACGTTGATCGGCAAGCCTTCGCCGACGCGCAACTGGATGTCCTCGCGGCCCAGCCCCAGGCCGGCGACGTAGTCGCGCAGCTCGACGTTGGCCTTGAGTTCCTCCTGGTCGACGTAATGCTCGACGCGGTCTTCCTTGATCCCCGAATAACGCATCATGCCTTTCGCGAACGGCTCGAAGGCATGCAGCGCGGTGAGGCTGGCGGCGTCGAGGAAGCCGAGCTGGCCGGCCATCTGCACCGCGCGCGTCGAGGTCGGCGAGAAGTCCAGCGCCAGCAGCACCCGGCGGTACTCCTCTTCCGGCGCACCGGCCGCGCGCAGCACCGGGATCTTCGCATTGCGTACCACCCGCTCCAGGGTGGTGCCGATGAACAGGTCGCGCAGCGGCGTGTGCCGGTGCGCGCCCATCACCAGCAGGTCGGCGCCGATCTCCTCGGCCACCGCGTTGATCACCACCACCGGATCGCCGACCCGCACGATCGCCTTGGACTCGACGCCGAGGCGCTCCTTCAGGGCCTGTCCGTTCACTTCCAGCAGGTTGGCGATGGCCAGCCGTTGCGGCGCGATCAGCACCGGCGGCTGGTCGTCGTCGAGCACGTTCAGCACGGTCAGTTCGGCATTCCTCGCCTTGGCCAGCGCCGCGGCGCGCATGACCGCCAGCTCGGAACGCGAGGACAGGTCGGTCGCCACCAGGATTCGTTTCATCTTCCACCTCCATTGGCAGAGCGTTGAACGTCGGCCCCATTGAACGATCGACGCGACCGCTGCCGGTTGATGTGCATCAAGCGGATGCTTCGGACTGAAACAATTGATAGGTGATTCCGCCGGCCGGGCCAATGGCCGCTGCGCCAGGCTCAGCGCTGGCTCAGGGCGAAAGCCTGGAGTTGCGGGTAGAAGGCGCGGAAATCCGCGCTCAGGTCATCGTAGCGCTGGGCCAGTTCTTCCCAGGAGCCGTCCAGCAGGTGCGGTCGCGACAGCCTCCGCGACATACCGCCCAGCACTTCGCGCAAGACCGCGAACTCGCGGTAGCTGCCCAACCAGTCCTGGGCCGCCATCCGCGGCGCGATGCGCGCCAGGCGCTCCGGCAGCGGCGAGGCGGTGCGCAGGGTGCCGTAGACCCGCTCGACGAACTGCGGCAGCGGTTCGTCGGCGTAGTCGTTCCAGTCGCGCGCCAGGCAGTGGTCGAAGAACACGTCCAGCAGGACGCCGGCGAAACGCCGGCGCTCCAGCGGGAAGCGCCGCTTGGCCGCATGCACCAGTGGGTGGCTGTCGGTGAAGGCGTCGATGCGCCGGTGCAACTGGATGGCCCGCTCGATCTCGTCCGGCCATTGTCCCTGCAGGCGGCCCTTGACGAAGTCGCCGTACAGGCTGCCGAGCAGTTGGGCCGGTTGCGGGCCGCCGAGGTGGAGATGCGCGAGGTAGTTCATGCGGGCTAGCTTACCCCAGGGACGGAACGGTCGTTTCGATCATCGTCATCAGCCCTGTCGATAGCGACTATCGTCGCAATCGATCCCCATATCGTCCCACACCGATATATAGTTCGTCCCAACCCGATATGGACGGCCAACGGACCACCGCCATGCCACTGGACATCGACGAAATCATCAAGGCTCTCTCCCACCCGGTGCGACGCGACATGCTGCGCTGGCTGAAGGAACCGGAGAAGTACTTCGTCGAGCAGGACCACCCGTTCGAGATCGGCGTCTGCGCCGGCAAGTTCGACCAGCGTACCGGTCTCTCCCAGTCCACCGTATCGGTACACCTCGCCACCCTGCAACGCGCCGGTCTGGTGACCAGCCGCCGGGTCGGCCAGTGGAACTTCTTCAAGCGCAACGAGGAGACCATCCAGGCCTTCCTCGACCAACTCGGCGACGAGCTGTAAGCAGCACTCGCTTCCACCCCACCACCTCGCAGTCCAGGAGCTCGACCGATGCCGGCGTCTCTTCTCGTCCTCGCTTTATCCGCCTTTGCCATCGGTACCACCGAATTCGTCATCATGGGCCTGCTGCCGCAGGTCGCCGGCGACCTGCGGGTATCCATTCCCAGCGCCGGCTGGCTGATCAGCGGCTACGCCTTCGCCGTGGCCTTCGGCGCCCCGCTGATGGCCATGGCCACCGCCCGCCTGGAACGCAAGAAAGCCCTGCTCGCGCTGATGGGCATCTTCATCGTCGGCAACCTGCTCTGCGCGGTGGCCGCCAACTACGGCCTGCTGATGCTGGCGCGGATCGTCACCGCGCTCTGCCATGGCGCCTTCTTCGGCATCGGCTCGGTGGTCGCCGCCAGCCTGGTGGCGCCGAACCGCCGCGCTTCCGCCGTGGCCCTGATGTTCACCGGCCTGACCCTGGCCAACGTGCTCGGCGTGCCGCTGGGTACCGCGCTCGGCCAGGAAGCCGGCTGGCGCGCGACCTTCTGGGTGGTGACCCTGATCGGCGTGGTCGCCTTCGTCGGCCTGGCCAGGGTGCTGCCAAACGACCGCGAGGAAGAGAAGGTCGACCTGCGCCAGGAAATGTCCGCGCTGAAGAACCCGTCGCTGTGGCTGGCCCTGGGCACCACCGTGCTGTTCGCCGCCTCGATGTTCGCCCTGTTCACCTACGTCGCGCCGCTGCTCGGCGAAGTCACCGGGGTCAGCCCGCGCGGCGTGACCTGGACCCTGCTGCTGATCGGCGTCGGCCTGACCGTCGGCAACGTGATCGGCGGCCGCCTCGCCGACTGGCGCCTGGGCACCACCATGGCCGCGGTGTTCGCCGCCATGGCGCTGGTCTCGGCGCTGTTCAGCTGGACCAGCCAGGCCCTGCTGCCGGCGGAGATCACCCTGTTCTTCTGGGCCGCCGCCGCCTTCGCCGCGGTGCCCGCGCTGCAGGTCAACGTGGTCCGCGTCGGGCATGCCGCGCCGAACCTGGTGGCGACCCTGAACATCGGCGCCTTCAACGTCGGCAACGCGCTCGGCGCCTGGGTCGGCGGCAGCGTCATCGACCACGGCCTGGGCCTGACCCGCGTGCCGCTGGCCGCCGCCGCGCTGGCCGCGCTGGCGCTGCTGGCCACCCTGATCGCCTTTTCCGGAAACGGCCGCGCCCAGGCGCAGCCGGTCCTCGATTGATCCCCTGTCCGTCTATTCCCTAGTGGAGGATGTTCCATGGCTACTCTGTTCGATCCCATCGTGCTCGGCGACCTCGAGCTGCCCAACCGCATCGTCATGGCGCCGCTGACCCGCTGCCGCGCCGATGAAGGCCGCGTGCCCAACGCCCTGATGGCCGAGTACTACGCCCAGCGCGCCGATGCCGGCCTGATCCTCAGCGAGGCCACCGCGGTCACGCCGATGGGCGTGGGCTACCCCGACACCCCCGGCATCTGGTCCGATGACCAGGTCCGTGGCTGGAGCAACGTGACCAAGGCGGTGCACGCCGCCGGCGGGCGCATCTTCCTGCAACTCTGGCACGTCGGGCGGATTTCCGATCCGCTCTACCTGAATGGCGAGCTGCCGGTGGCGCCGAGCGCCATCGCCGCCGAGGGGCACGTCAGCCTGGTGCGCCCGAAGCGTCCCTACGTCACCCCGCGCGCGCTGGACACCGAGGAGATCGCCGACATCGTCGAGGCCTACCGCCAGGGCGCCGAGCGGGCCAAGGCCGCCGGCTTCGACGGCGTGGAGATCCACGGCGCCAACGGCTACCTGCTCGACCAGTTCCTCCAGGACAGCACCAACAAGCGCACCGACCGCTACGGCGGCTCCATCGAGAACCGCGCGCGCCTGCTGCTGGAGGTCACCGACGCGGCGATCTCCGTATGGGGCGCCCAGCGCGTCGGCGTACACCTGGCGCCGCGTGCCGACTCCCACGACATGGGCGATTCCAACCGCCTGGAAACCTTCAGCCATGTCGCCCGTGAGCTGGGCAAGCGCGGCATCGCCTTCATCTGCGCCCGCGAAGCGCAGGCCGACGACAGCATCGGCGTAGCCCTGAAGAAAGCCTTCGGCGGACCCTACATCGCCAACGAGCAGTTCACCCTCGACAGCGCCAACGCCATCCTGGCCAAGGGCGACGCCGATGCGGTGGCCTTCGGCGTCCCCTTCATCGCCAACCCGGACCTGGTCGAACGCCTGCGCCAGGGCGCCGAACTGAACCCGCCGCGCCCGGAAACCTTCTATACCGGCGGTACCGAAGGCTACCTGGACTATCCGACCCTGGCCTGATCGCGCCAGCCAGGAAGAGCCCGCCACGCTTGTCGTGGCGGGCTCTGTGCTTTGCCTGTCTAGCGCAGGCGGAAATACGGCTCCGGCTCCGCGCACGGATCGCGCTGGGCGCAGCCCTTGCAACCGCCGCCGCAACCGCCCGAGCTTTGCGCAGCCACCCGCTCGACCTTGCCGAGCGCGATCAGCCGCTCCAGGATCGCCTCCACCAGCGCCGGCGGCGCGTCCACCTGGCGGCTGAGCTGTTTCAGCCCACGCGCCTGGCCGTCTTCCAGGGCGGCGCGGATCTGCATGAGTGTCGCCATCAGTGACATCCTCCCTGCCCGCTCGGGGCATCGGCCATTCGGCCTGGCAGTTGCAGTACCTGCTCACGGCCGAACAGACGCAGGCAGGTCATCAGGATCAGGTTGAAGAGCAGCACCACGGCGATGGTCAGGACGCTACGCTCGGGGTGCGCGGCGAAGGTGGCGACCTGGTAGCAGAGGGTCGCCAGCGAGTAGGCGACGTTCAGCCCCCAGAGCACCGAGAAAGCCATCCAGCCCTTGCTGCTTTCCCGGGCGATCGCGCCCATGGCGGTCACGCAGGGCACGTAGAGCAGGACGAAGACCAGATAGCTGTAGGCCGCGATGGGGCTGCCGAACTTGCTCGCCATGGTGCCCATCGAGCCGCTCTCCATGTCGCCGTCGGCCATGCTCGCCTCCACCGGGTTGGCCAGCACGCTGAGGCTGAAGGTATCGACCAGGCCGTCCCAGGTCTCGACCAGGGCGTCGCGCAGTTGCCCGGGCAGGTCGTAGCCTTCGTAGTCGAAGGCCTCGCCCTGGATCTGCTCGGCGGTGTAGAGGGTGTTCAGGGTGCCGACCACCACTTCCTTGGCCATCGCCCCGGTGACCAGGCCGACGGTGGCCTGCCAGTTGTCCGGCTGCACCCCGAGCGGCGCCAGCAGCGGAGTGAGACGCTGGCTGACGCTGGCCAGGGCGGAATGGCCGATGTCGCCCTGCACCGGCTTGCCGTCGAGGGTGATGCTGTTCAGGCCGCCGATCACCAGGCTGACCAGGATGATCACCTTGCCGGCCCGCACCACGAAGCCGCGCAGGCGCGACCAGGTCTGCAGCAGCAGGCTCTTAAGGTGTGGCACATGGTACAGCGGCAGTTCCATGACGAACGGCGAGGCCTCGCCGCGCATCAAAGTGTGCTTGAGCAACAGCCCGGTGAGGATCGCCACGACGATGCCGAGCAGGTACAGGGAGAAGATCACCAGCGCGCCGCCCTGGCCGAAGAAGGCCCCAGCGAATACGGCGAAGATCGCCAGGCGCGCGCCGCAGGACATGAACGGCGCCATCATGATGGTAATCAGCCGCTCGCGCTGCGCGTCCAGGGTCCGCGCGCCCATGATCGACGGTACGTTGCAGCCGAAACCGACGATCAGCGGCACGAACGACTTGCCCGGCAGGCCCAGCGCCTGCATCAGGCGGTCCATGACGAAGGCCGCGCGGGCCATGTAGCCGGAATCCTCGAGCAGCGAGAGGAACAGGTACATCAAGCCGATCTGCGGCACCAGCGGCAACACCGTGTTGACCCCGCCACCGATGCCCTGGGCGAGGAACACCGTGAGCCAATCGGGCAGGCCGAAGCGGATACCCAGCCACTGGATGCCGTCGATGAAGATCGCCGACGAGCCCTTGTCGAAGATCGGCTGTAGCGCCCCGCCGATGTTGATGGCGAAGAAGAACATCAGGTACATCACCAGCAGGAAGATCGGCAGACCCAGCCAGCGATTCAGGACGACCCGGTCGAGCCATTGGGTCAGCCGGTGCGGCTGAGCCTGCTGGTGGTCGCAGACCGCCGCGCAGATCTCGCCGATCAGCCGGTAGCGCGCATCGACGATCGCCAGCTCGGGCTCCTCACCGCAGCCCTGGCGCGCCTGTTCCAGGGTGGCGGGCGGCAAGCCCAGCGCCGGGCCGTTGAAGATATCGCCTTCCAGCGCCTGTAACGCCAGCCAGCGCGGCTCGATGGCCGAGGCCGCCGGAGCGCGCGTTTCCAGGAGGTAGCCGACCTGCGCCTGGATGGCCGGCGGGTAATCCACCGCCAGCGCCGCCTGCGGGAGCTGTAGGGAGTCGATGGCCGCCTTCAGTTCGTCGATGCCATCGGCGCGGGTGGATACCAGCGGCACCACCGGGCAACCGAGACGCCGCGCCAGACCGTCAATGTCGATGCGGATGCGCTGGCTACGGGCGATGTCGAGCATGTTCAGCGCGACGATGCAGGGGATGCCCATCTCCCGCAGCTGCACCGTGAGGTACAGGTTGCGCTCCAGGTTCGCCGCATCCACCACGTTGACCAGCACGTCGACTTCGCCGCTGGCGATGTAGCGGCAGGCGATCTGCTCGTCCAGCGAGGCCTGGGCGGAAACGCTGGTCAACGAATAGGTGCCGGGCAGGTCGACCAGGCGTACCGCGTGGCGGGCGGTGTGGAACGCACCCTCCTTGCGCTCCACGGTGACGCCGGCCCAGTTGCCGACCCGCTGGCGCGAGCCGGTGAGCTGGTTGAACAGGGTGGTCTTGCCGGAGTTGGGATTGCCGATCAGGCCGAGGGTCAATGCGGTCATGGGGATTCCGGGCGGGGTCAGTCGAGCGGGACGAGGGTCAGCAGGGCGAGGTCCTTGCGCCGCAGCGCCAGGCTGGTCTGGCGGGTCTCGACCTGGATCGGG
Source organism: Pseudomonas aeruginosa (assembly GCF_001457615.1). Classification (GTDB taxonomy): domain Bacteria; phylum Pseudomonadota; class Gammaproteobacteria; order Pseudomonadales; family Pseudomonadaceae; genus Pseudomonas; species Pseudomonas aeruginosa. The sequence continues at coordinate 4,923,539 of NZ_LN831024.1, forward strand.
TCGCCCAGCGGGGCGATGCGCACCACGCGCAGCGCCGCGCCGGGCAGAAGCCCCATGGAGAACAGGCGTTGGCGATAGCCGTTGCTGATGGCGGGGGAATAACCGGTGATGCGGTAGGAACGGGACGGTTGCAATGCGCTCATGGCGGATTCCAGGCAGAGGAAGGGACCAATGGCCTCCCTGGCCGGTGACCGAGAATCTAAACGACTCTCACTTAAGGCTCGCTTAAGGACGCAGTATCGGAGTGGAGGAGCAGCGGATTCGCTGATCCAGAGCAATGGAAGCGGGGATTTTCGCCGGGCGCGGCGAACTGTCGCCGCCAGCGCCCGGTGCGACGGGCGGCTGGCGGCGCAAGGGGTCAGCGGGTATTGAGCTGCTGCTGCAGGTTCTGCACCTGGGCCTGGAGGGTGTTGATGTTGCGCATCACCTGGGTGCGGAAGGCGTCGAACTCGGCGGTATTGCCGCCCTGGGCCGGGCGGTTGTCGAGCTGGCTGCGCAATACCAGCAGGTCATCCTGGATACCCTTGATCGTCTGGCTCGGGTTGCCCTGCTTCTTCAGCGCCGCGACATCGCCGCCGAGGGCCTTGAGTTGCTCGTTGGTCTTGCCCAGTTCGACCTGCAGGGCTTTCAGCTTCTCCTGTTCGGCGGCCAGTGTCTGCAGCTTGCCGTCCAGTTGCGCGACCAGTTGCGCCGCGCTTTCCTGCTGGGCCTTGAGATCGCTGGCCAGTTGGTCGAGGCGTTTGCCCTGGCCGCCGAACTGGTTGCTCACATCGGCCTGCTGGCGTTCCTGGCTGCCGAGTTTCTCCTGCAGTTGCTTGACCTGCAGGCGCAGCGCCTCGCGTTCGCTGGTGACGCTGGACTCGCTGGCGACCACCTTGCCGCGAATGTCGTCGAGGCGCCCGGCGGCTTCCTCGCTGATCCTTACGAAGCTTTCCTGGGTCGCCACCAACTGCTGTTCCATCAGGCTGATTTGCTGGTGGCTCCACCAACCCACCCCGGCGAGGGCGATCAGCATCGCCCCGAGCAGGGCCCAGAGCGGGCCGGTAGAGGCCGGACGGCGCTCCTTGGTGTCGACGACCCGGCGCTGCTCCGGTTCGTAGACGTGCCGCGGGTGGTGGCCGAATTCATCACGGTCGGCAGCATCGGTGGTCAGGCTGGGCACATCGTCGAGTTCGTCGAAAGCATCGTTACGCATGGTGAAAACCTGTGAAGGGGAACGGCATCCTGCCGGAGGCCTGGAGAAAGGGCCGAATGGCGCATTATATCGGTTCGGCCCCGCCCCTTCAGCGTCTGCTCGAAGCAAATTGCCGGACCGGGGCGCTCCACCGCGAAGCCGTGCGCCCCAAGACGGAGCGAACGTTGTCCGGCACAGACCGCCGCAGGCCGCCAGCGGTTCCCCGCCCCGCACGCCGGCGCTGGTCCGCGGCCCGCATGGCACGTCGCTTGCCTGGGCATTGCCGGGCAGATTCGAGAGCCGGAGGATGCATGGAGTTGAACAAATCCTTGCTGGATTGCATGCGCGCCGTGCGCCGACGCCTACGCGAGGAACAGGCGCTGGATATCCACTTCCAGCAACGCGATGCGATCGCCGCGATGCAGGCGGCCTGCGCCCGCTCCGGCGATGCGACGACGCGGGAGCTGGGACAGCGCCTCGGCAGGCTCAGCGGGGTCGCGCTGCCGCCGGCGGAACCTTCCCTGTTGCCCGCGCAGGCGCCGAGCCGACAATACGCCGGCCCGTTGCGCGGCTGATCAGAGTCCCTGGGCGCGCCACCAGGCGCAGAACTCGTCGAGCGCGGTCCACAGGCTGACCCGCGGGTCGTAGTCGAGGTATTCGCGGGCGCGGTTGATGTCCAGGGTGAAGTTCTTCGCCATCACCGCCATGCCCAGGCGGAACAGCACCGGCTCCGGGCGCCCCGGCAGGATCCGGCAGACGCCTTCGTTGAGCGCCGCCAGGCCATAGCCGACGGCATACGGCAGGTGACCGCCGACCGGCGGCAGGTCGAGCTGGCGCATCACGTAGTTGACCGCATCCCAGAACGGTACCGGCTGCCCGTTGCTGATGTTGTAGACCTTGCCCAGCGCCGGCTCGCCGGCCAGCAGGCAACTGAACAGCGCGTCGTTGAGATTGTGCACGCTGGTGAAGTCGACCCGGTTCAGGCCGTTGCCGAGGATCCGCAGGCGTCCCTTGCGGTGGGCCTGGATCATTCGCGGGAAGATGCTGGTGTCGCCGGCGCCGACCACGAAGCGCGGACGCAGCGCCAACACTTCCAGGCCCAGGTCGCGGGCGCTGAGCACCAGTTGCTCGGCCTGGTACTTGGTCGCCCCGTAATGGTCGGAAAAACGCCGGGGTACGTACTCTTCGTTCAGGTCCAGGTGGTCGCGCCCGTCGAAATAGATCGACGGCGACGACAGATGCACCAGGCGCCGCACCTTTTGCCGCATGCAGGCCTCGACGACGCTCTCGGCAAGCCCGACGTTGGCCGCCAGGAAGCGTTCGCGCGGTCCCCAGACTCCGACCGCGCCGGCACAATGCACCACCGCCTCGACATCCTCGCAGAGGCGCAGGACCAGCGCCGGGTCGGCGAGGTCGCCGGGAACGAACTCGGCGCCCCGCGCCACCAGATGCTCCACCGCGTCCGCACGACGACCGCTGACCCGTACCGACAGGCCCTGCTCCAGGGCGAAGCGAGCGAAACGCCCGCCGATGAAGCCCGTCGCCCCCGTTACCAGAATCCGCATTGCGTTTCTCCCGTTGTTCTTCTTGTGCCGCGACTCTAGCAACCCGGAGCCGCGCCACCACTGGCACAGCATGCCAGAACAACGACCTTGCGGGCCGCCGGCACGACTTGCGTTGGGCGACAGAAGCGGCGCTGCGCGCTACAAGGTCTAACCTGAAAGCCACCTGCACGCTGGGAGACGCACCATGGCCAGTCACTGGATGATCTACGGCGCCAACGGCTACACCGGCCGGCTGGTCGCTGAACAGGCGCAGCGCGAGGGCCTGACGCCGCTCCTCGGCGGACGCAACCCGGCCGCCCTGCACGCCCTCGGCAGCCAGCTCGGGCTGGAGTGCCGGGTCTTCGACCTGGGGGATCCGCAGGCCTGCCGCGAAGCCCTGGACCAGGTGAAGGTGGTGGCCCATTGCGCCGGTCCGTTCTCCGCCACCAGCACGCCGATGATCGCCGCCTGCCGCGCCGCCGGCACCCACTACGTGGATATCACTGGAGAGATCGCGGTGTTCGAGCAGGCCCACGCCGGCGACGCCGAGGCCCGCGAGGCCGGCATCGTGGTCTGCCCGGGCGTCGGCTTCGATGTGATCCCCACCGATTGCCTGGCCGCCTGCCTGAAGGAGGCGCTGCCGGACGCGCAACGGCTGGCGCTGGGCTTCGACACCGGCAGCGGGCTTTCGACGGGAACCGCGAAGACCAGCGTCGAAGGCCTCAAGTTCGGCGGCAAGATCCGCGAGAATGGCCGCCTGCGCGACGTGCCGCTGGGCTACAAGCGCCGCGACATCGATTTCGGCCGCGGCCTGCGGCACGCCGTGACGATTCCCTGGGGCGACGTGGCCACCGCCTACTACAGCACCGGCATCCCGGACATCGAGGTCTACCTGCCGGCGCCGCCGCTGCTGGCCCTGGGCATGCGCCTGATCGACCCGCTGCGTCCGCTGCTCGGTCGGCAACGGGTCCAGGACTGGCTCAAGGGGCAGGTCGACAAACGCATCGCCGGCCCCGACCAGGCGGCCCGCGAGCGCCTGCGCACCTGGGTCTGGGGCGAGGCGCGCAACGCCCGCGGCGAACGCCGCACGGCGCGCCTGGAGACGGCCAACGTGTACGACCTGACCCTGCACGGCGTGCTCCTGGCAGTGCGCCACCTGCTGGACTACCAGGGTCCCGGCGGCTACTTCACGCCATCGCGGTTGCTCGGCGCGCGCTGCGTCGAATCGTTGCCCGGCTCCGGACGAATCACCGTCATCGGCTGATCAGCCTGACACCCGCACCAAGCCGTCGCCGGCGCGGGCGAGCAGGTGCTCGGTGAGCGACGCGAGCAGTTCGCCTCCGTTGCGCCAATAGTGCCAGTACAACGGTACGTCGATGACCTGGCCGGGCAGCAGCTCGACCAGTTCGCCGCGCGCCAGCTCGCCTTGCACCTGGCGCTCCGGCACCAGGCCCCAGCCGAGACCGCCGGCGGTGAGGCGGACGAAACCTTCCGAGGACGGGCAGAGGTGGTGGATGAAACCGCCCTCGACGCCGAGGTCCTTGAGAAAGCGGTGTTGCAGCAGGTCGTCCGGGCCGAACACGATCGCCGGCACACCGGCCAGGGCGGCCGCCTCGACCCCGCGGGGAAAGTGCCGGGCAATGAAATCCGGGCTGGCCAGGCCGCGATAACGCATGGCTCCGAGCAGCAGCGAACGCGCGCCGGCCACCGGCCGCGCGCTACCGCAGACGCAGCCGGCCACTTCGCCCGCGCGCATGCGCTTGAGCCCGACCTCCTGGTCCTCCACCACAAGGTCCAGCAGCACCCGCCGCTCGGCGCAGAAATCGCCCACCGCGGCGGCCCACCAGGTCGCCAGGCTATCGGCGTTGAGAGCGATGCGCAGGCGCTCCGGGGCACCGCCTTCATCCAGGTTCGGCACCCAGCGCTGCAGGTCGCCCTCCAGCAGCCGCACCTGCTGCACATGGTTGAGCAGGCGGCGCCCGAGATCGGTGGGATGCGGCGGCGTCTCGCGCACCAGGACCGGCTGGCCGACCCGCGCCTCGAGCAGCTTGATCCGCTGCGATACCGCCGATTGCGACAGCCCCAGCGCCTGTGCGGCGCGCTCGAAACCGCCCTGCTCCACCACCGCGGCCAGCGCGGCGAGCAACTTGTAGTCGAACAAAATCAGTTTTCCTAATGAGAGATCAGCAGGATTCGTTTTCCTTATAAACCGCCCGCGGCCACACTCGCCAGCACTTTTCCGATCACCCGACGCGGACCGACCATGGCTGGCGAAACCTCGCTGCGCACCCTGCTGCGCACGCTCACTCCCGAACTCAATCCCGGCGACTATGTGTTCTGTACCTGCGCCGATGGCGCGCTGCCGAACGGCGCCGAGCCGCTCGCCAGCTTCCGCGAGCGCGAGGGCCTGACCCTGGTGCTCGAACGCCGGCAGGCCGAACGCCTGGGCCTGCCCTACGAATACGTGGCGGCCTGGATCACCCTGACGGTGCACTCCTCGCTGGCGGCGGTGGGCCTGACCGCCGCCTTCGCCACGGCGCTGGCCGAAGCCGGGATCAGTTGCAACGTGATGGCCGGCTATTTCCACGACCACCTGTTCGTCGCCCGCGACGAGGGCCGGCGCGCCCTCGCCGTGCTCCAGCGGCTGGCGGCGGAGGCACACTGACATGTGGCAGAGCTATCTCAACGGCATCCTGGTGGCTGCCGGCCTGATCATCGCCATCGGCGCGCAGAATGCCTTCGTCCTCGCGCAGAGCCTGCGCCGCGAGCATCACCTCTCGGTGGCCGCGCTCTGCGTGTTCTGCGACGCGGTGCTGGTCAGCCTCGGCGTGTTCGGCCTGGCCAAGCTGCTGCTGGAAAACCCGACGCTGCTGGCCATCGCCCGCTGGGGCGGGATCGCCTTCCTGACCTGGTACGGGCTCAAGGCGCTGCTTCGCGCGTTGCGCCCGGACGCTCTCGGCAACGCCGCGGAAACCGGGCCACGCTCGCGCAAGGCGGTGCTTCTGGCGGCACTGGCGGTCACCCTGCTCAACCCCCACGTCTATCTCGATACCGTACTTCTGATCGGTTCGCTCGGCGCCCAGCAGGCCGCGCCGGGCGCCTATGCCCTCGGCGCGGCCAGCGCCTCGCTGATGTGGTTCTTCGCCCTCGCCCTCGGCGCGGCGTGGCTGGCCCCTGGCTGGCGCGCCCGGCCACCTGGCGCCTGCTCGACCTGATGGTGGCGGCCATGATGCTGGGCATGGCCGCGCAACTGCTGTTCCGGGGATAACGCGGTTTCTGTCTTCCCGAGCGAACCCTCGCGCCGCCAGGCAGTCCAGAGAGAATGTGGCGGTGTTCGCCGGCGAGCTTGCAGAAGCCCGTCGCAGCGCGCCGCCGCCGGCCTTTGCCCCTACAGTTGCTGCGTGGATATGCCCCGACACGGGTGCTATGATCCGGAGTTCGCGGCACTGGGAGCCTAGGCTCCGAGTCGCACCCGGCGCCCTTTCCGGAGCGCTCCGCCGAACGTCCCCCCGGGGATCCAGGACGGGCTCCCGGACAGGCATCGGACCGGCCCCGTGAACCGGTCGCGCGCTAGCCGCGCCAGTCCTGACCTGAGGAAGAATAGGAGAGACACCATGGCTTTCGAATTGCCGCCGCTGCCTTACGAAAAGAACGCCCTTGAGCCGCACATTTCCGCAGAAACCCTGGAATACCACCACGACAAGCACCACAACACCTACGTGGTGAACCTGAACAACCTGATCCCGGGCACCGAGTTCGAAGGCAAGAGCCTCGAAGAGATCGTCAAGAGCTCCTCCGGCGGCATCTTCAACAACGCCGCCCAGGTGTGGAACCACACCTTCTACTGGAACTGCCTGAGCCCGAACGGCGGTGGCCAGCCCACCGGCGCCCTGGCCGACGCCATCAACGCCGCCTTCGGCTCCTTCGACAAGTTCAAGGAAGAGTTCACCAAGACTTCCGTCGGCACCTTCGGTTCCGGCTGGGGCTGGCTGGTGAAGAAGGCCGACGGCTCCCTAGCCCTGGCCAGCACCATCGGTGCCGGCAACCCGCTGACCAGCGGCGACACCCCGCTGCTGACCTGCGACGTCTGGGAACACGCCTACTACATCGACTACCGCAACCTGCGTCCGAAGTACGTCGAGGCGTTCTGGAACCTGGTCAACTGGGACTTCGTAGCGAAGAATTTCGCTGCCTGAGTCTGATCAGAACCACGAAAAAGCCCGGCATTCGCCGGGCTTTTTCGTTTTAATCTGCGGTCCAGGAGCCATCGTCTACCCTCAGGAACTGGTAGACCTTCGCTCGTGATAGCCTCTTGAGGTAAACAAGCTCTTCCTACCGGCTTGTCTTTCGCCCTGGCGACGAACAAGGAAGGCCCCTTGAAACTGGACTCCCGACACAGCCTCTCGCTCAAGCTGCTGCGTGTCGTGCTACTGGCGGCGCTAGCCGTTGGCGTAGTGCTCAGTTGCGCGCAGATCGTCTTCGACGCCTACAAGGCCAAGCAGGCGGTGAGCAGCGACGCCCAACGCATCCTCGCGATGGTCCGCGACCCTTCCACCCAGGCGGTCTACAGCCTCGACCGGGAAATGGCGATGCAGGTCCTCGAAGGCCTGTTCCAGCACGAGGCGGTGCGCCAGGCGAGCATCGGCCATCCCGGCGAGCCGATGCTGGCGGAGAAATCCAGGCCGCTGCTGGACCTGCCGACGCGCTGGCTGACCGACCCGATCCTCGGCCAGGAACGCACCTTCAGCATTCGACTGATCGGCCGCCCGCCCTATAGCGAATACTACGGCGACCTGAAGATCACCCTGGACACCGCGCCCTACGGCGAGAACTTCGTCACCACTTCGGAAATCATCTTCATCTCCGGCATTCTCCGCGCCCTGGCCATGGGCCTGGTGCTGTTCCTGGTCTACCACTGGATGCTGACCAAGCCGCTGTCGAAGATCATCGAACACCTGGTCAGCATCAATCCCGACCGCCCCAGCCAGCACCAGTTGCCGCTGCTCAAGGGGCACGAACGCAACGAGCTGGGGCTCTGGGTGACCACCGCCAACCAGTTGCTCGCCTCGATCGAAAGCAACAGCCACCTGCGCCGCGAGGCCGAGGACAACCTGCTGCGCATTTCCCAGTACGACTTCCTCACCGGCCTGCCGAACCGCCAGTTGCTGCAGCAGCAACTCGACCAGATCCTCGACGGCGCCGGCCGCCAGCAGCGCCGGGTGGCAGTGCTGTGCCTGGGCCTCGACGATTTCAAGGGGATCAACGAGCAGTACACCTACCAGCTCGGCGACCAGTTGCTGATCGCCCTCGCCGACCGCCTGCGCGGGCACAGCGCGCGGCTCGGTTCGCTGGCGCGCCTGGGCGGCGACCAGTTCGCCCTGGTCCAGGCCGACATCGAGCAACCCTACGAGGCGGCCGAACTGGCGCAGAGCATCCTCGACGGCCTGGAAGCGCCGTTCGAGATCGACCAGCACGAGGTGCGCCTGCGCGCCACCATCGGTATCACCCTGTTCCCCGAGGACGGCGAGACCACGGAGAAACTGCTGCAGAAGGCCGAGCAGACCATGACCCTGGCCAAGACCCGCTCGCGCAACCGCTACCAGTTCTACATCGCCAGCGTGGACAGCGAGATGCGTCGCCGCCGGGAACTGGAAAAGGACCTGCGCGACGCCCTGCAGCGCCACGAGCTGCACCTCGTCTACCAGCCGCAGGTGGACTACCGCGACCACCGCGTGGTCGGCGTCGAGGCGCTGCTGCGCTGGCAACATCCGTTGCACGGCTTCGTCCCGCCGGACCTGTTCATCCCGCTGGCGGAACAGAACGGCAGCATCTTCAGCATCGGCGAGTGGGTGCTCGACCAGGCCTGCCGGCAGTTGCGCGAATGGCACGACCAGGGCTTCGACGACCTGCGCATGGCGGTCAATCTTTCCACCGTGCAGCTCCACCACAACGCCCTGCCACGGGTGGTCAGCAACCTGCTGCAGGTCTACCGCCTGCCGGCGCGCAGCCTGGAGCTGGAAGTCACCGAGACCGGCCTGATGGAGGACATCTCCACTGCCGCCCAGCACCTCCTCAGCCTGCGCCGCGCCGGCGCGCTGATCGCCATCGACGATTTCGGCACCGGCTATTCCTCGCTGAGCTACCTGAAGAGCCTGCCGCTGGACAAGATCAAGATCGACAAGAGTTTCGTCCAGGACCTGCTGCAGGACGAGGACGACGCGACCATCGTTCGCGCCATCATCCAGCTCGGCAAGAGCCTGGGCATGCAGGTGATCGCCGAGGGCGTGGAAACCGCCGAGCAGGAGGCGTACATCATCGCCGAAGGTTGCAACGAAGGTCAGGGCTACCTGTACAGCAAGCCGCTGCCGGCCAGGGAACTGACCCAGTACCTCAAGCAGGCGCGACGCCTGAGCCAGGCCACCAGCAGCGAACGGCCCTGATCAGAACAGGCGGCTGAACAGCCAGCCCGCCAATAGCGCGCTGCCCAGGCAGAGCAACGCGGCCCCCGCCGCCTGGCGGCGCAGTTGCACGGCGAGATCGTCCTCGCCCTGGCTGGAGAGAATGAAGGGATGCGCCTCCCCCGGCTTGCCGAGCCGGTGGCGGGTCGGCGCGGCGCTGCTTGCCCGATGCCGATCCTCGGCCTCCAGCCGTGCCGCCAGGCGCACCCGGTTCCATTCGCGCTCGTCCAGCTCGCCGTTGCCGTCGCTGTCGAAGCGCGCCAGCAGCCCGTGGAAATCGCCCTTCCATTCACGGATCACCGCACCCTGCGCCCGTTCGGCATCGAGTCCCTGGCGACCGCCACCGCTGCTGCGGAATTCGCCCAGCGCATAGAGCGGCTCGCCGGCATGCAGGCGCTCCTCGGTGTAGCGGTAGAGCCGCTCTCCGCCGACCAGGGTGCCGAAGCTCTCCAGCAGTCGCAGGGTATCGATCGGTGCTTCGCGAAAAGCCTCCCAGCGCTGCTGGGTCAAGGGTCGCACCTCGGCGCCGCGTGGGTCGACCAGGCAGGCATCGGTGGCATCGCGCAAGCCGAATGGCGACTCGCTGGCACCTTTGTCGACGGTGCGCCAGGCCTTCTCGCGGCCACTGCGCTTTTCCTCGACTTCGATGCGGTAGCGCCACCACAGGCACGGCTTGCCGGTCAAGGGAGCCTGCAGCGGGCCTTCCGGGCCCTCCTCGAGCACCCCGTAGAGTTCGACGAAACCCTGCGCCGCCGAACGGATCCGCGAGGTCGGTACGTCGCCGAGCAGACGCGCCCGGGCAAGGCGGTGCACGAACTGCCAGCCGGCCCAGGCGCAGAGCCCCAGGCTGGCGGCGATGAACAGCCAGCGCAGGTCGAAGTCCATCTCAGCCGAACAGGGCCTTGAGATCGACGTCGGCCTTCTCCGCCTCGCTGAACTGCAACAGCTCGGCGGCCTTGAAGCCAGCGACACGAGCGATCAGCAGGTCGGGAAATTGCTCGATGCGCACGTTGTTCAGGTTCACCGCCTCGTTGTACAGCTCGCGGCGATCGGCGATCCCGTTCTCCAGGCCGCTGATGCGCTGGGAAAGGAACTGGAAACTTTCGTTGGCCTTGAGCTGCGGGTAGTTCTCGGCCAGCGCGAAGAGCTGCCCCAGGCCGGCGCGCAGGCCGCTCTCGGCCTTGCCCAGGGCATTCACGTCGGCGCGCTCGCGGGCGCTGGCGACGGCGTTGCGGGCGGCGATGACCCGCTCCAGGGTGGCGCGCTCGTGCTGCATGTATTGCTTGCAGGCCTCGACCAGCTTCGGCAGCTCGTCATGGCGCTGCTTGAGGAGCACGTCGATGTTGGCCCAGGCCTTGCCCACGGCGTGCTTCAGCCGTACCAGGCCGTTGTAGAGCACCACCGCGTAGCCGGCGAGCAGCAGCAGGACAACCCAGAACGCGATAGCGGTCAGACTCATGGACGGAGCTCCGGAAGAAGATGCTGGCATTCTAGCTGCGCCCGACATGTCCAGGCACGACGGCGATCACGCTGCGCCCTTTTCAAAAATGCAAATCTTTCGCATTATGTGGCAGTTTTTTAACGCCCTCGCGGGTGTTTCCGACAAGCGCGCGCCGCTTCGGCACGCCACCAATAAAGCAAAGGAATCCGCCATGACTCGTATGCCCCTGGCCACCGCCAGTCTGCTGGCCCTCGCCATCTCCCTCGCCGGCTGCGGCGACGACAAGAAAGCCGAAGCGCCCGCAACACCGGCGGCCAGCACGCAGCCCGCCGCGCCCGCCGCCGCCCCGGCCGCCAAGGTCGACGAGGCCGCCGCCAAGGCGGTGATCAAGAACTACGCGGACCTCGCCGAAGCCACCTTCGCCGATGCCCTGAGCACCGCCAAGGACCTGCAGAAAGCCATCGACGCGTTCCTCGCCAAGCCTGACGCGGAGACCCTGAAAGCCGCCAAGGAAGCCTGGTTCGCCGCTCGTACCCCTTACTCCCAGAGCGAAGCCTTCCGCTTCGGCAACGCGATCATCGACGACTGGGAAGGACAGGTTAACGCCTGGCCGCTGGACGAAGGCCTGATCGACTATGTCGCCAAGGACTACCAGCACGCCCTGGGCAACCCTGGCGCCACCGCCAACATCGTCGCCAACACCGAGATCCAGGTCGGCGAAGACAAGATCGACGTCAAGGAAATCACCGGCGAGAAACTGGCCAGCCTGAACGAGCTGGGCGGTTCCGAAGCCAACGTCGCCACCGGCTACCACGCCATCGAGTTCCTCCTCTGGGGCCAGGACCTGAACGGCACCGGTCCGGGCGCCGGCAACCGTCCCGCCACCGACTATGCCCAGGGCAAGGACTGCACCGGCGGCCATTGCGACCGTCGCGCCGCCTACCTGAAGGCCGTCACCGACCTGTTGGTCAGCGACCTCGAATACATGGCCGGACAGTGGAAAGCCGGCGTCGCCGACAACTACCGCGCCAAGCTGGAGGCCGAACCGGTGGATACCGGCCTGCGCAAGATGTTCTTCGGCATGGGCAGCCTGTCCCTCGGCGAACTGGCCGGCGAGCGCATGAAGGTCGCGCTGGAGGCCAACTCCACCGAAGACGAGCACGACTGCTTCAGCGACGACACCCACCACACCCTGTTCTTCAACGGCAAGAGCATCCGCAACATCTACCTCGGCGAGTACAAGCGCATCGACGGCAGCGTGGTCAAGGGCCCGAGCCTGGCCGACCTGGTCGCCAAGGCCGACGCCGCCGCCAACGACACCCTGAAGGCCGACCTGGCCGACACCGAGGCCAAGCTGCAGGCCATCGTCGACAGCGCCGAGAAGGATGGCGTGCACTTCGACCAGATGATCGCTCCGGACAACAAGGACGGCCAGCAGAAGATCCGCGACGCCATCGCCGCCCTGGTCAAGCAGACCGGCGCCATCGAGCAGGCCGCTGGCAAGCTGGGTATCCAGGACCTGAAGCCGGACAACGCCGACCACGAGTTCTGATTCCTTCCTGTGCCAACAGCGTGCGGCCCATGGCCGCACGCTGCGTTTCAGGGCCTCGAAAGCGGTCTTCGCGGGCCTTTACAAACGCAAATCCCTCTTATTTTGATTAGCCCCAACTGGTAAGCTTGCGGGCTGTTTCCACGCAGTCCGGGATGTTCGCCGATGTCGTTGCCGTCACCTTCCATGCCGCTCGCCTGTCTCCTGACGGCGCTCCTTCTGGGCGGATGCGGCGCCGACGACGAACCGCTGCGCGCCGAGCCCGGCGAACACCTGTCCGGGGGCGCGACCACGGTGCTGCAAAGCGACCGCAACGCCTTCTCCCTGCCCTCCGCCAGCCTCGCCCCGAGCCGGCGCCTGGACTTCAGCGTGGGCAACAGTTTCTTCCGCAACCCCTGGGTCATCGCCCCTTCCTCCACCACTGCGCGCGATGGTCTGGGACCGCTGTTCAATACCAACGCCTGCCAGAACTGCCATGTGAAGGACGGTCGCGGCCACCCGCCGGGAGCGGACGCGGTCAGCGCGGTGTCGATGCTGGTACGCCTGTCGATCCCGGCCGGCCCTGCGGACGGCAAGACCCTGTTGCACCAGGGGGTGATTCCCGAGCCGACCTACGGTGGCCAGTTGCAGGACGTCGGCATTCCCGGCGTCGCCCCGGAAGGCAAGGTGCGGGTGGACTACGAGCCACTGAAGGTGAGGTTCGAGGACGGCACCGAGGTCGAACTGCGCAAGCCGATCCTGCGTATCAGCCAGCTCGGCTATGGGCCGATGCATCCGCAGACGATGTTTTCCGCCCGCGTCGCCCCGCCGATGATCGGGCTCGGCCTGCTCGAGGCGATTCCCGAAGAGGCGATCCTGGCCAATGCCGATCCGGACGACCGCAACGGCGACGGTATCCGCGGGCGCGCCAACCAGGTCTGGGATGCCGCGCGGCAGCGCACCGCGCTCGGCCGCTTCGGCTGGAAGGCCGGCCAGCCGGATATCCCGCAGCAGAACGCGCACGCCTTCGCCAACGACATGGGCCTGACCAGCAGCCTGCTGCCCCACGACGACTGCAGCGCCGCCCAGGTCGAGTGCCGCCGGGCGCCCGACGGCGGCGAGCCGGAAGTCAGCGACAACATCTTCGCCCAGGTGCTGTTCTACAGCCGCAACCTGGCGGTCCCGGCGCGGCGCAAGGTGGACGACCCGCAGGTGCTGGCCGGCAAGCGCCTGTTCGCCCAGGCCAACTGCGTGGCCTGCCACGTTCCCGCCTTCACTACCGGTTCCGACGCCAGCGAGCCGGAGCTGGCCAACCAACGGATTCGTCCCTATTCCGACCTGTTGCTGCATGACATGGGCGACGGCTTGGCGGACAATCGCCCGGAATTTCTCGCCAGCGGGCGGGACTGGCGAACCCCGCCGCTATGGGGCATCGGCCTGACCGAAACGGTCAACGGTCACACCCAGTTCCTCCACGACGGGCGCGCCCGCAATCTGCTGGAGGCGATCCTCTGGCACGGCGGCGAAGCCGAAGCGGCCAAGCGGCACGTGCTCGGCTTCGACGCCGACCAGCGCAGCGCCCTGCTGGCCTTCCTGAATTCACTCTGAGGAGCCCACATGTTCCGCCCACGACTGCTCTTGACCAGCCTCGCCATCGCCCTCGGCGCCTGTTCGCCGCAAGACCCGCAGGCCGTCACCAGTGCCGCCCTGGCGCAACAGGTGATCCTGCCGACCTACAGCCGCTGGGTGGAGGCCGACCAGGCCCTGGCCAGCAGCGCCCTGGCCTACTGCCAGGGCAAGGAAGACCTGGCCAAGGCCCGCGACGCGTTCCACGCCGCGCAGAAGGCCTGGGCCGAGCTGCAACCGCTGCTGATCGGCCCGCTGGCCGAGGGCAACCGCGCCTGGCAGGTGCAGTTCTGGCCGGACAAGAAGGATCTGGTCGGGCGCCAGGTCGAACAGTTGCTGAAGAACAACCCGCAGGTCGACGCCGCGGCCCTGGCCAAGGCCAGCGTGGTGGTGCAGGGGCTCTCCGCCTACGAATACATCCTCTTCGACAGCAAGATCGACCTCGCCGACGCCGCCACCAAGGCCCGCTATTGCCCGTTGCTGGAAGCCATCGGCACCCACCAGCAGCAACTGGCCCAGGACATCCTGGCGCGCTGGAAGAACGACGGCGGCATGCTCACCCAGATGAGCAAGTTCCCCAACGACCGCTATGCCGACGCCCACGAGGCGATCGCCGAGCTGCTGCGGGTCCAGGTCACCGCCCTGGACATGCTGAAGAAGAAACTCGGTACTCCGCTGGGCCGGCAGAGCAAGGGCATTCCCCAGCCCTACCAGGCCGAGGCCTGGCGCAGCAACGCCTCGCTGGCCAGCCTGGACGCCAGCCTGAGCGGCGCCCAGGCGCTCTGGGAAGGGATCGACGGCAAGGGCCTGAAGACCCTGCTGCCGGCCGAACAGAAGGCCCTGGCCGGCAAGATCGACGCCGCCTACGCCGACAGCCACGCGAAGCTGGCGGCGCTGGAACAGAAACCGCTCTCCGAACTGCTCGCCAGCGAAGACGGGCGCAACCAGCTCAACGCCCTCTATGACAGCCTGAACGTGGTCCACCGCCTGCACGAAGGCGACCTGGCCCGCGCCCTCGGCGTGCAACTGGGCTTCAACGCCAACGATGGCGACTGAGGTCGGCACCATGCTGCGACGTCATGTGATCGGCCTGGGCAGCCTGCTGCTCGGCGCCTTGTCCTTCGGCGGCTGGAGCTTCAGCCGCCAGGGTAGCCAACCGCTGGTGCTGTCGGCGCGCGACGACGCCGATGGCCAGCATTACGCGGTGGGCTACCGCCTGGACGGCAAGTGCCAGTTCGCCACCCGCGTGGCCCAGCGCTGCCATGACATCGTCCAGCACCCGAGCCTGCCGCTGGCGCTGTTCGTCGCCCGCCGGCCAGGCACCGAAAGCTACCTGATCGACCTGAACGACGGTCGCCTGCTGCAGACCCTGGTCTCGCAGAAAGACCGCCACTTCTACGGCCACGGCGTGTTCCACCAGAGCGGCGAATGGCTCTACGCCACCGAGAACGACACTACCGATCCCGGTCGCGGCGTGCTCGGCGTCTACCGTTTCGACGGCGAGCGACTGCAGCACAGCGGCGAGATCTCTACTCACGGCCTCGGGCCGCACCAGGTTTCCTGGATGCCCGACGGCGAGACCCTGGTAGTGGCCAACGGCGGCATTCGCACCGAGGCGGAAAGCCGGGTCGAGATGAACCTCGACGCCATGGAGCCCAGCCTGGTGCTGATGCGCCACGACGGCAACCTGCTGTCCAAGGAAACCCTGGCGCAGCAGATGAACAGCGTCCGCCACCTGGCGATCGGTCGCGACGGCACCATCGTCGCCGGCCAGCAGTTCATGGGCGATGCCCACGAACATGCCGACCTGCTGGCGATCAAGCGCCCCGGCTGTCCCTTCGAAGCCTTCCCGGTGGCCGAGGAGCAGCGCCTGGCGATGGCCCAGTACACCGCCAGCGTGGCGATCCACGACGACCTGCGCCTGGTGGCCCTGACCGCCCCGCGCGGCAACCGTTTCTTCATCTGGGACCTGGACAGCGGTGCCGTACGCCTCGACGCGCCGTTGCCGGACTGCGCCGGCGTGGGCGCGGTGAAGAACGGCTTCGTCGTCACGTCCGGACAGGGCCGTTGCCGCTTCTACGACTGCCAGGGCGAGCGCATCGCCGCGCAACCGCTGGAGCTGCCTTCCGGCCTCTGGGACAACCACCTGCACCTGGCCTGAGAGCGCGGCATCAACCTCTCGCCATACCGGTCCGCGAAAGTCGGAAGCGACCTGCAACACGCTTGAAATCTTTCGCCAATCCTGTGCTTTGACAAGCCCTGAAAGCTGCACGTAATGTGTCGGATTCGCCCCGAAACGGGGCGCTCTCGGCATACCAGGGACCAGGATTATGTTGCTCCGCCGCATGTTGATCATGCTCGCCGCGGTGATCGCAGTGGTGGCGATTCTCGCCGGCTACAAGGTCTACTCCATCCGTCAGCAGATCGCCCTTTTCAGCGCACCGAAACCGCCGATCAGCGTGACCGCCAGCCTGGCCGAAAAGCGTCCCTGGCAGAGCCGCCTGCCAGCCATCGGCAGCCTCAAGGCATTCCAGGGCGTGACCCTCACCGCCGAAGTCTCCGGCACGGTACGCGACGTACTGTTCCTTTCCGGCGACCAGGTGAAGCTGGACCAACCGCTGATCCAGTTGGAAAGCGACGTCGAGGAAGCCACCCTGCGCACTGCCGAGGCCGATCTCGGCCTGGCCAGGGCCGAGTACCAGCGCGGCCGCGAACTGATCGGCAGCAAGGCCATCTCGAAAAGCGAATTCGATCGTCTCGCCGCGCAGTGGGCCAAGACCAGCGCCACCGTCGCCGAGCTGAAGGCGGCGCTGGCGAAGAAGCGCGTGCTCGCGCCCTTCGCCGGGACCATCGGCATCCGCCAGGTGGACGTCGGCGACTACGTCTCGCCCGGGACGCCGATCGCCACCTTGCAGGACCTTTCCACCCTGCTCCTGGATTTCCACCTGCCCGAGCAGGACTTCCCCCTGCTCAGCCGCGGCCAGCTGGTGAAGGTCCGGGTCGCCGCCTACCCCGGCCAGGTGTTCGACGCCGAGATCGCCGCCATCAACCCCAAGGTCGACAACGAGACCCGCAACCTGCAGGTCCGCGCTACCCTGGAGAACCCGGACGGCAAGCTGCTGCCGGGCATGTTCGCCAACCTCGAGGTGATGTTGCCTGGCGAGGAACAACGCGTCGTGGTGCCGGAGACGGCGATCACCTTCACCCTCTACGGCGACTCGATCTACGTCGTCGGGCAGAAGAAGGACGAGCAGGGCCAGGTGTCGAAGGATGACAAGGGCCAGCCGCAACGGGTCGTCGAGCGCCGCTTCGTCAGGATCGGCGAACGCCGCGAAGGCCTGGCGGTGGTGCTCGAAGGCCTGGAGGGCGGCGAGCAGGTAGTGACTTCCGGGCAACTGAAGCTCGACAACGGCGCCGCGGTGGCCATCGTCGCCGAGCGGGACCTCCAGCAAGAGCACTGAGTCGCGCGCCTTCCCACTCCGTGGCGGAAGGCTTGCCAAGGGACTGAAACATGGCTTTTACCGATCCGTTCATCCGTCGTCCGGTCCTGGCGAGCGTGGTCAGCCTGCTGATCGTCCTGCTCGGCATGCAGGCCTTCAGCAAGCTGGTGATCCGCGAGTATCCGCAAATGGAGAACGCGCTGATCACGGTGACCACGCTCTACGCCGGCGCCAACGCGGAAACCATCCAGGGCTACATCACCCAGCCGCTGCAGCAGAGCCTGGCCAGCGCCGAAGGCATCGACTACATGACCTCGGTGAGCCGGCAGAACTATTCGACCATCTCCATCTACGCGCGGATCGGCGCCAATACCGATCGCCTGGTCACCGAGCTGCTGGCCAAGTCCAACGAAGTGAAGAGCCAGCTGCCGCCGGACGCCGAGGACCCGGTGCTGCAGAAGGAGGCCGCGGACGCCTCGGCGCTGATGTACATCAGCTTCTACAGCGAGCAGATGAACAACCCGCAGATCACCGACTACCTGTCGCGGGTGATCCAGCCCAAGCTGGCGACCCTGCCCGGTATCGCCGAGGCGGAGATCCTCGGCAACCAGGTGTTCGCCATGCGCCTGTGGCTGGACCCGGTGAAGATGGCCGCGTTCGGCGTCACCGCCGGCGAGATCAACCAGGCGGTGCAGCAGTACAACTTCCTCGCCGCCGCCGGCGAGGTGAAGGGCCAGTTGGTGGTCACCAGCGTCAATGCTTCCACCGACCTCAAGTCGCCCCAGGCCTTCGCCGCCATCCCGGTGAAGACCGACGGCGACCGCCGGGTGCTGATGGGTGATGTCGCACGGGTCGAACTGGGCGCCGCCAGCTACGACGCGATCAGTTCGTTCAATGGGATTCCCTCGGTCTACATCGGCATCAAGGGCACGCCCAGCGCCAACCCGCTGGACGTGATCAAGGAAGTGCGGGCGAAGATGCCCGAACTGGAAGAGCAATTGCCGCCCAACCTCAAGGTGTCCATCGCCTACGACGCCACGCGCTTCATTCAGGCCTCCATCGATGAAGTGGTGAAGACCCTCGGCGAGGCGGTGCTGATCGTCATCGTGGTGGTGTTCCTGTTCCTCGGCGCGTTCCGTTCGGTACTGATCCCGGTGGTGACCATTCCGCTGTCGATGATCGGCGTATTGTTCTTCATGCAGGCCATGGGCTACTCGATCAACCTGCTGACCCTGCTGGCGATGGTCCTGGCCATCGGCCTGGTGGTGGACGACGCGATCGTGGTGGTGGAAAACATCCACCGCCACATCGAGGAGGGCAAGCCGCCCTTCGAGGCTGCCCTGGAGGGCGCGCGGGAGATCGCCGTACCGGTGGTCAGCATGACCATCACCCTCGCCGCGGTCTACGCGCCGATCGGCTTCCTCACCGGCCTCACCGGCGCCCTGTTCAAGGAGTTCGCCTTCACCCTGGCCGGCGCGGTGATCATTTCCGGGATCGTCGCCCTGACCCTGTCGCCGATGATGTGCTCGCGCCTGTTGCGCCACGAGGAGAATCCCTCGGGCCTGGCGCATCGCCTCGACCTGATCTTCGAGGGCCTGAAGCAACGCTACCAGCGCGCCCTCCACGGCACCCTGGACACCCGTCCGGTGGTCCTGGTGTTCGCCGTGCTGGTACTGGCGCTGATCCCGGTGCTGCTGATGTTCACCAAGAAGGAGCTGGCGCCGGAAGAGGACCAGGGCATCGTGTTCCTCATGACCAACTCGCCGCAAACCGCCAACCTCGACTACCTGAATCGCTACACCGCCGAGTTCGAAGGCATCTTCCGCAGCTTCCCGGAGTATTACTCGGCGTTCCAGATCAACGGCTACAACGGCGTCCAGGCCGGCATCGGCGGCATGCTGCTCAAGCCCTGGGACGAACGCGAAAAGAGCCAGATGGAATTGCTCCATGTGGTGCAGGCGAAGCTCAACGAGATTCCCGGCGTGCAGATCTTCGCCTTCAACCTGCCGTCGCTACCGGGCACCGGCGAGGGCCTGCCATTCCAGTTCGTGCTCAACACCGCCAACGACTACGAGTCGCTGCTGCAAGTGGCGCAACGGGTGAAGCAGCGCGCCAGCGAGTCCGGCAAGTTCGCCTTCCTCGATCTCGACCTGGCGTTCGACAAACCCGAGCTGGTGGTCGACATCGACCGCGAGAAGGCCGCGCAGATGGGCGTCTCCATGCAGGACCTGGGGGTGGCGCTGGCCAGCCTGCTCGGCGAGGGCGAGATCAACCGCTTCACCATCGACGGGCGCAGCTACAAGGTCATCGCCCAGGTCGAACGCCCCTATCGCGACAATCCCGGCTGGCTCGGCAGCTACTACGTGAAGAGCCGCAACGGCCAACTGGTCGCCCTCTCGACCCTGATCGAGACCCACGAACGGGCACGGCCACGGCAACTGAACCAGTTCCAGCAGCTCAACTCGGCGATCATCTCCGGCTTCCCCATCGTCAGCATGGGCGAGGCCATCGAGACGGTTCAGCAGATCGCCCGCGAGGAAGCCCCGCGTGGCTTCGCCGTCGACTACGCCGGCGCTTCCCGGCAATACGTGCAGGAAGGCAGCGCATTGCTGGTCACCTTCGGACTGGCCCTGGCGATCATCTTCCTGGTCCTCGCCGCACAGTTCGAAAGCTTCCGCGATCCGCTGGTGATCATGGTCACCGTGCCGCTGTCGATCTGCGGTGCGCTGATACCGCTGTTCCTCGGCGTGTCGAGCCTGAACATCTATACCCAGGTCGGCCTGGTGACACTGATCGGCCTGATCAGCAAACACGGCATCCTGATCGTCGAGTTCGCCAACCAGTTGCGCCACGAACAGGGGCTGGGGCGTCGCGAGGCCATCGAGCAGGCCGCCGCGATCCGCCTGCGGCCAGTACTGATGACCACCGCGGCGATGGTGCTCGGGGTGATCCCGCTGATCCTCGCCACCGGCGCCGGGGCGGTCAGTCGCTTCGACATCGGCATCGTGATCGCGACCGGCATGTCGGTGGGCACCCTCTTCACCCTGTTCGTCCTGCCGTGCATCTACACCCTGGTGGCCAGGCCGGATGCCCCGCCAGGCGTGACGCAAGCGGCCAACGCACACTGATCGGAAACGGCGGACAGCGACAACAGCGCTGTCCGCCGGCGCTGTCGCCCCATCCCACAGCCCTCCGGGCGCGATCCTATGTCCGCCGGCAGCCGCCTCCAGTAGACTGCCCGCTGAAACGCAGTGGTGAGACGAGCATGGCCGAGAGCGCTTTTTCCGAACGTATCGTGCAGAACCTGCTGGATACCGACTTCTACAAGCTGACCATGATGCAGGCGGTGCTGCACAACTATCCCAACGCCGAGGTGGAGTGGGAGTTCCGCTGCCGCAACCAGGAAGACCTGCGCCTGTACCTGCCGGCCATCCGCGAACAGCTGGAATACCTGGCGGGCCTGGCGATCAGCGACGAGCAACTGGCCTTCCTCGAACGGATTCCCTTCCTGGCGCCGGACTTCATCCGCTTCCTCGGGTTGTTCCGCTTCAACCCGCGCTACGTGCAGACCGGCATCGAGAACGACGAATTCTTCCTGCGCCTGAAAGGTCCCTGGCTGCACGTGATCCTCTTCGAAGTGCCGCTGCTGGCGATGATCAGCGAGGTGCGCAACCGCGCCCGCTACCCGGCCGCCACCGTCGAGCAGGCGCGCGAACGCCTGCAGGAAAAGTTCGATTGGCTGCGCCGGGAGGCCAGCGCCGAGGAACTGGCCGGCTTCAAGATGGCCGACTTCGGTACCCGCCGCCGCTTCTCCTATCGGGTCCACGAGGCGGTGGTGAGCGGTCTGAAGGAGGACTTTCCGGGCTGCTTCGTCGGCACCAGCAACGTCCACCTGGCACGCAAGCTCGACCTCAAGCCCCTCGGCACCATGGCCCACGAATGGCTGATGGCCCACCAGCAGCTCGGTCCGCGCCTGATCGACAGCCAGAGTGCCGCGTTGGACTGCTGGGTCCGCGAATACCGTGGGCTGCTCGGCATCGCGCTGACCGACTGCATCACCACCGATGCCTTCCTGCGCGACTTCGACCTCTATTTCGCCAAGCTCTTCGACGGCCTCCGCCACGACTCGGGCGACCCATTGCTGTGGGCGGAAAAGACCATCGCCCACTACCTCAAGCTGGGCATCGACCCGCTGACCAAGACCCTGGTGTTCTCCGACGGCCTCGACCTGCCACGGGCCCTGAAGATCTATCGCGCGCTGCAGGGCCGGATCAACGTCAGCTTCGGCATAGGCACGCATTTCACCTGCGACCTGCCGGGCGTCGAGCCGATGAACATCGTGGTGAAGATGAGCGCCTGCAACGGCCATCCGGTGGCGAAGATCTCCGATACGCCCGGCAAGGCGCAATGCCAGGACCCTGACTTCATCCACTACCTCAAGCACGTGTTCCAGGTCGCCTAGGGCAAGCCTGGCGCGCCGCGGCAAGGTGGCGCATGAGGCCTGGTCCTTATTCGGCCCATGCCTCCGACGATCTCATCGCCCATGAAAAAGCCCCGCCAAGGCGGGGCTTTTTCGACAAGGAGACTCAGCGCGACAGGCTGGCTCCCCCCTGGGAAAGACCGAACATCAGCAGCAGGATGTCCTTGTTCGGCTGGACCTCCTGGCGCGTCGGCCGCTCGGCCTTGAGCGCCGAAGGCGTCGGGCAGTACTCATGACCGCCGCTCATCTGCACCACGTTCGGCGCGGGTTCGTGCCAGGCGGCAGCCGCGGCTGTAGCCACGGCGAGAGCGCCGACCAGCAACAAACCTCGAGTGATTTCTAATTTCATGTCTGCAACCCTTTGATGGCGCTGCCAAACGCCGTCTGGTAACCATAGATGAAGGCTTGCCACTGCGCGCCAGTCCACGACGAACGGCGCTTCAACTGCTTCAGGTCGTGCTGGGACGCCTTGTTCACCGTAAGGCGGCGGCGGCTCTTCTCCAGGTCGATCAGCGCTACTTCGATGGCCTCACCCTCGACGCGGACGAAGATGTGCTTCGGATAGAGACAACCGTGCTGCCAGTGGGCGAGATTCATCCGGGCAATGGTAGCGCCGATTTGTTGCAGAATTCTTTGGTGCTTCGCTTCGCCCCAGCGGTCCTGGTCACCGCGCGCATAGCACTCGTCGAGGCTGGAGAAACCCTCCAGGGCTTCGGTCACCAGCAGCGCCTGCCATTGCCCGTCGACCTTGCGGCAGCCGGAATAGACCAGGCGCGGCACGCGTATACCGAGCGACTCGAAGGCCCGTAGCGCATCGCGCTCGCGCATGGCGGTGGGATAGCCGAAAGGGCGCTGCCAGTCGCGGTAGACGTGGCCGGTCTGCTGCTTGCGATAGAGCAGCCGTCCATCGCCGGTGTACACCCGCTGCACGCCGCTGGCCCCGCCACGGCGCTCGTTGGGCTCCTCGACCCAGCTGCCGGGTACCTGCAACCACTGGTCGATGGCGGAGTCGCCGGAGATACGTTGCAGGGATGCCAGATCGGGAGCCATCGTTATTCCTTTCGCAAGATATAGACCCGCCACATGTGATACAGCGGGATGAAATCGAGATGCTTCTGGACGACGAAGCCGGCGTCGCGGAACTCGCGCTCGACCGTTTCGGCTGGTAATACGAAGCGGTTCTGGTAGCCGGTCTGTTCCCCGTTCGCTACCCGCCGTGCCTCCATGCGCCTACGCTTCCAGGCCTTGAAATTGCCATCGACCCAGAGGGAAAGGATCACGCTGTCCCGCGTGACCCGGTGAAACTCGCGGAGCAGGACGCGTCGATCGTCCGCCTCGCCGATGTGGTGGAGCAGCCGCATGCAGAAGATATTGTCCACCGAGCTGTCCGGCAGGTCGATGGCGAAAGCGGAAGTCTGCAAGGGCCGTACCCGTTTCACCACACCGTCCGGCTGGCCGGCGCAGGCGACCGCCAGCATGTCCGCGGAATTGTCGGCGCCGATGATCACCCGGTTGTCCTTTTCCGCCAGCAGCGGCCAGAAGCGTCCGGCGCCGCAGGGCAGGTCGAGCACCAGGTTGGGCTGCCCCGCGAGCTTCAGCGCGTGCCGGGCGAGTTGGACGTCGCGCCGGTGGGAAAGTTTCCGGGCGAGGCCGTCCTGATGCTTCTTCAGGTAGGCCTCAGCATGCTCGCGATCATACTTGTGAGAAAAGTCGAGGTCGACAGGCGGATTGTTCATGACGGGAACTCCAGGATTCATGAGACGAACGGTATGAATCCAGCCGTCAAGCTCGGGTCAAGGGGTGGTGAATTTTTCGTCAAGCAACATCGAGTAAAACTTCGAACCGGCAGCCATGCGGCTCCACCGCGCTGAGGGTTACGCTCCAGCCCTCGGCGGCGCAGATCCGCTTCACCAGCGAGAGCCCGAGGCCAAGGCCTTCGCCGCGCCCGGAGCTGGAACTGCCGCGAACGAAGGGCATGAAAATGCGTTCGCGTTGTTCTTCCGGGACGCCCGCCCCGGTGTCCTCGACGCTGAAACCATGCTCGTCGAGGGTCAGCGTGATGCTCCCGGCATCGGTGTAGTGGGTCGCGTTGCGCAACAGGTTGCCCATCACCGCGCGCAGCAGTGGCGCGTTGAACTGGCCGGCGCAGGCACCTTCGTTGCGGTAGTGCAGGGTCAGTCCTCGCGCCTCGACCTGTTCGCGCCAGACCTGGACCAGGTCGTCGGCGATGCTCTCCAGGCTACCGTGGGGCGCCAGGCTTTCCTCGCCCTTCTGCGCACGCGCCAGCAACAGGAAGGTTTGCACCAGGTCGCGCATCTCCTCGGTGGCCTTGGTCATCCGCTCCAGTTGGCCACGGGCGCGCGGGCCGAGGCTGGGTTCTTCGGCCAGCAGTTCGCATGAGGTGGCGATGACCATCAACGGCGTACGCAACTCATGACTGACGTCGCTGGTGAACAATTGCTCGCGCTTGAGCGCGTCGCGCAGGCGGCCAAGGGTCTCGTCGAAGGAAGCGGCCAGCTCGCCGACCTCGTCGTTGGCGTAGTCCGGCGCCAACGGCGGCGCCAGACCGAGCAACTGTTCGCGATGCCGCACCTGGCGCGCCAGGCGCACCACCGGCTCCATCACCTTGCGCGCGAGCATCCAGCCAAGCAGGCCGGCCAGGGCGATGCTCAGCACGTAGCCGGTCAGCACCGAGGCGTAGAGCACCTGCTCGCGCGCTTCGAAATCGCTCTGGTCCTGCAGCAGGACGAAGCGGCGACCATCGATGTCGCGCACCAGCGCATGGAACGACAAGTCGCCCTCGAACACTTCGTGGAAACCGACATCCAGTTGGTCCAGCGCCGGCGGCATGGCGTAGGAGCCCTGGCCGTCGCTGATGAAGAAGCGCATGCCGGGATCGAGCACCGGGTTGCGTCCCTGGGCCAGGTCGTCGCGCAGGATGCGCTCCAGTTCGCCGCCCAGGTCGCGGGAAATCAGGCGCTCCTCGATGATGTGGACCACGCCGACGATGCCGGCGGAGAACAGTCCCCCCACGGCGACCGTCATCAGCATGAAGGCGATGACGATCCGGCGGGCGAGGCTCTGCTTATACTCCATTCGGCTCCTCCGCCAGGCGGTAGCCGACGCCATGCACCGTATGCAGCAAGGCCACGGAGAATGGCTTGTCGATCACCTGACGGAGTTGATGGACGTGGCTGCGCAGGCTGTCACTGTCCGGGCAGTCGTCGCCCCAGACCGCTTCTTCCAGGGCATCCCGGCGCACCACATGGGGGCTCTTCTGCATCAGCACGGCGAGCAGCTTTAGGCCGATCGGATTGAGCTTGAGCGACTTGCCCGCGCGCTTGACCTCCAGGGTATCCAGGTCATAGCTGAGATCGGCCACGCTCAGCTCGCGGCGGCCGCCACCCTGGGCGCGACGCAGCACCGCCTCGATGCGTGCGGAAAGTTCGGAAAGGGCGAAGGGCTTGACCAGGTAATCGTCGGCTCCGGAACGAAACCCCTGCAGGCGATCGTCCAACTGGTCGCGGGCGGTGAGCATGATCACCGGGGTGTCGCGCCGTGCGTCTTCGCGCAGGCGCCGGCACAGGGCATAGCCGTCGATTCCCGGCAGCATCACGTCGAGCACGATCAGGTCGTAGTGCTCGGTGGCCGCCAGGTGCAGGCCGGACAGCCCGTCCTGCGCGCAATCCACGGTATAGCCCTTGAGCGACAGGTAATCGGCCAGGTTGGCCAGGATGTCGCGGTTGTCTTCGACCACCAGTATTCGCATGTCCCACTCCTTCGCAGGAAGACCGATTGAGCGCCTCTCGCGCATTTACGGATTCTTCACCGGCGATTCACACCGGCTCTACGCTCGCCACCAGAGACTGCATGGCGTCTTCCATGGCCGCCGATCATAGCGGCTTTGCGGATGCGCACGAACCCCGGCGGTGGATTTAACCAGCGTCGAAGTCAAGAGAACGTCAACGCCAGCGTTGGAGATCGCATGACCCAGGCCGCCGTCCATTCCCCTTCCCGTCCATTCAACCCCTGGCTGTTCCTCGCCCTGCCGCTGGGCCTGGCGGCACTGCTGCTGGCCTTCGAGCCGGTGACCCTCGACCTCGCCCTGGCCAACCTGATGTACGACCCGGGCGCCGGCTTCATCGGCCGGCACAGTTGGTTCCTGGAGAACATCCTGCACGACCGGGTCAAGCAACTGGTGATCGCCATCAGCGTCCTCGGCCTGCTGGTCTCCATCGCCGGACTGTTCCACCGGCCATGGCGCGCACTGAGCAGGCCGCTGGCCTATGTGTTCCTCGCCATGAGCCTTGCAGCCAGCATAGTCACTCCGCTCAAGGCGCTCACCGCCGTGCAGTGCCCCTGGAGCCTGGCGCAGTTCGGCGGCGAGGAAACCTATAGTTCGCTGCTCAGCCCACGGCCGCCGACCGAGCACCCCGGACGCTGCTGGCCGGGCGGGCACGCATCGTCCGGATTCGTCCTGTTCGCGCTGTTCTTCGCCCTGCGCGACCGCAAGCCCAGGCTGGCGCGCTACGCCCTGGCCTTCGCCTTCGCCATGGGCTGTCTGCTATCGCTGTCGCGCATGCTGCAAGGTGCGCACTTCCTCTCGCACAACCTGTGGACGATGCTGTTCGACTGGCTGATCTGCCTCGGCCTGTACCGCCTGATGCTCTACCGACCGGAGACGCGGGGACAGCGCAACGGCGGCGCCGACGAAAACCGCGTTCAGGAAGACGATTCGTCCGCTCCCAGCACGCCGAACTCGATGGGCACCTTCATGTAGAACAGCCGCACGCCGGCCTGGCGGATCGACTCGAACAGCCGTTCTGCCTGCTCGGGATCGACCGCCATGAGGATTTCCTGCGGCTGGTCGGCCAGCTCGAAGAAGTGCATCGAATGCAGCCGGCCGCTCTGGCCGAAGCCTTCGCTGGCAGCCAGCGCGGTGGCACCGCGCACGCCCAGGCGGCGCGCCTCTTCCAGCAGCCAGTCGCAGATCGGCTGGCCCTGGTGGCGGCGCCCCTGCTGGGTGATGAAGGTCAGTTGATAGCCTTGCATGGTCGGTCCTCCCGCTGCGCTATTTGCCCAGCATCCAGTTCATCGAGAACAACCCCAGCAGGGTCATCAGCAACGAGCCGCTGACGTGCGTCGCGATGGCCCCGGCGGCCCAGCCCAGGCGGCCCTCCTGAAGCAGGCTGACGACCTCGGCGGAAAAGGTGGAGAAAGTGGTCAGGCCGCCGCAGAACCCGGTGATGATCAGTAGCCGCCATTCCGGAGCGATGCCCGGCGCCTGGGCGAAATAGGCAATCGCCGCGCCGATGACATAGCCGCCGACCAGGTTGGCCAGCAGCGTGCCGGGGGAATGCTGGGCAGCAGGCTGTTCAGCTTGAGCCCGAGGAACCAGCGCAGCAACGCCCCCAGGGCGGCGCCGAGGGCGATGGCGAGAATGGATTTCCACATAGTCCTGTCCTTGTAGGAGCGATTCGGACAGGCGGCAGGCGAGCGCCTACGCGCCTTTCCAGGTTCATGCGTAGGCATCATCAGCCCCAGGGGCGGTTGAAGGAGGAATGCCATCTCCTGTCGGCAAGATTGGCACAAAGCGAGGCACCTATCAAAGGCCGGAGTACGCCGGATCGCCCGAAGCGTGCCAGTCTAGGGAACCTTCCCCCTTCCTTCGCCGGAGCCCCCATGCGCCCAGTCCTGCTGCTTTGCTGCCTGTTCCTGTCCGCCACCGCCCAGGCCGAGGATTGCTCGCCGCAAACCTCTGTCGGTAGCTGGTGCGAGCTGCCGCTCGCGGCCCTCCACCCGACCCAGCAGAATGTCGGCCTGCTGCAGGTCGAGGATGACCAGGCCAAGCTCGCCGGGAAGAAGCCCAAGGCTCTCGAGCGCTACTTGCGCAAGAAGGAGATTCCGGTGGTGATCGGCCCCGGCGGCCGCTTCTACCTCACCGATCGCCATCACCTGAGTAGCGCGCTCTGGCGCCTGGACCCGAAACAGGGCGTGCCGGTGAAGGTGATCGGCCGGCTACCCCAGGCCAGCGACTTCTGGGAGAAGATGCAGGAAAACCACTGGGTCTGGCTGCACGATGCGCGTGGCGCGGAGATCCCGCCCGAGGCCCTGCCGGACGCTCTCGCCGGGCTTGGCGACGATCCCTACCGCGCCCTGGCCGGCTACGCCGAGGACGAGAACGCCTTCGACAAGGATCGGCAGAGCTATTTCATCGAATTCCACTGGGCGCGCTATTTCGGCGAACGCATGCACTGGCGGCCGATCAGCCGCGCCACTCTGCCCGACGACCTGAAGCAGGCACTGCGCCTGGCCTGCGAACCGGCGGCAAGGGAGCTGCCGGGCTACCGCCAGGACTGCCCGCACTGAGGAATAAAAAAGCCCCGCCGAAGCGGGCTTTTCCAACCACAGGGGCCGGTCGGCTTACATCATGCCGCCCATGCCGCCCATGCCGCCCATGTCAGGCATGCCGCCCATGGCCGGCTTGTCTTCCACGATCTCGGCAACCATGGCTTCGGTGGTGATCATCAGACCGCCGATGGAGGCCGCAGCCTGCAGAGCGGAACGAGTGACCTTGGCCGGGTCCAGGATGCCCATCTCGATCATGTCGCCGTACACGCCGGTAGCAGCGTTGAAGCCGTAGTTGCCGGAACCCTGCTTGACCTTGTCGACCACTACGCTCGGCTCGTCGCCGGCGTTGGCCACGATCTGGCGCAGCGGCGATTCGACGGCGCGACGCAGCAGGGCGATACCGACGTTCTGCTCCTCGTTGTCACCCTTCAGGCCTTCGATGGCTTGCAGGGCACGAACCAGGGCTACGCCGCCGCCGGGAACCACGCCCTCTTCCACCGCTGCACGGGTAGCGTGCAGGGCGTCTTCGACGCGGGCTTTCTTCTCTTTCATCTCGACTTCGGTGGCAGCGCCTACCTTGATCACGGCAACACCGCCGGCCAGCTTGGCCAGGCGCTCTTGCAGCTTCTCGCGGTCGTAGTCGGAAGTGGTTTCCTCGATCTGCTTGCGGATCTGCAGGACGCGGGCTTCGATATCAGCCTGCACACCGGCGCCATCGATGATGGTGGTGTTTTCCTTGTTGATCACGACGCGCTTGGCGTTGCCCAGGTGCTCCAGGGTAGCGCCTTCCAGGCTCAGGCCGACTTCTTCGCTGATCACGGTACCGCCGGTGAGGATGGCGATGTCCTGCAGCATGGCCTTGCGGCGATCGCCGAAGCCCGGAGCCTTGACAGCCGCGACCTTGACGATGCCACGCATGTTGTTCACCACCAGGGTGGCCAGGGCTTCGCCCTCGACGTCCTCGGCGACGATCAGCAGCGGACGGCCGGCCTTGGCGACGGCTTCCAGCACCGGCAGCATTTCGCGGATGTTGGAGATCTTCTTGTCGACCAGCAGCAGCAGCGGGCTATCCAGCTCGGCAGCCATGGTGTCCGGCTTGTTCACGAAGTAGGGGGACAGGTAGCCGCGATCGAACTGCATGCCTTCGACGACGGACAGTTCGTTTTCCAGGCCCGAGCCTTCCTCGACGGTGATCACGCCTTCTTTACCGACTTTTTCCATGGCTTCGGCAATGATCTGGCCGATGGACTCGTCGGAGTTGGCGGAGATGGTGCCTACCTGGGCGATGGCCTTGGTGTCGGCGCAGGGCTTGGCCAGCTCTTTCAGCTGGGCGACGATAGCCACGGTGGCCTTGTCGATGCCACGCTTCAGGTCCATCGGGTTCATGCCGGCGGCAACGGCCTTCAGGCCTTCGTTGACGATGGCCTGGGCCAGGACGGTCGCGGTGGTGGTGCCGTCACCGGCAGCGTCGTTGGCCTTGGAGGCAACGTCTTTCACCAGTTGCGCGCCCATGTTCTCGAACTTGTCTTTCAGCTCGATTTCCTTGGCGACGGAAACGCCGTCCTTGGTGATGGTCGGAGCGCCGAAGGACTTGTCCAGAACCACGTTGCGGCCTTTCGGGCCGAGGGTGGCCTTGACGGCATCGGCCAGCACGTTCACGCCGACCAGCATTTTCTTGCGAGCGGAATCGCCGAACTTAACTTCTTTGGCAGCCATGTTCTCTTTCCTCTAAATCGAATTCGGTGAAAACGGAGTGGTGAGACCGATCAGTCTTCCAGGACGGCGAGGATTTCGGACTCGCCCATCACCAGCAGTTCCTCGCCATCGACCTTGATGGCGTTGCTGCCGGAGTAAGGCCCGAAGACCACCTTGTCGCCCACCTTCACTGCCAGAGCGCGCACTTCGCCGTTGTCCAGTACACGACCGGTACCTACGGCTACCACTTCACCGCGGTTCGGCTTCTCGGCGGCGGAACCCGGCAGCACGATGCCGCCTGCGGTCTTGGTCTCTTCCTCGCTGCGACGGATAACGACGCGATCATGCAGAGGACGAAGCTTCATAGTCGTAACTCTCCCAAACAGTGGTTTCCAACGGCCGGATCGAAGTCCGGCGGGTTTTGTTGAAGCCGGCGTTGCCGGGTTGCGACTCGACGCGCGAGCCGCGTAAGACAGCCTGCCCTTGTGGCAGGGACCTTGCGGTGACCGTTACATAAGGTCGCCACAAGCCATTTCAAGGGCATGCAGTGAAATTTTTTTTTCAGTTGCGCGAATCGTCGCGGCGCTCGTACTCGCCCTCGATGACGTTCGGCCGCGACGGACCCTGTCCGTAGCGGGCGTTCAGGTCGTCGGCGAAGGCGCGCCGGCGCAGCGCCTGCTGTTCGACGCGGCGGCGCAGGCCGCCGAGCATCAGGCGACGGGTGAAAGGAATCAGGCAGAGGATGCCGAAGATGTCGCTGATGAAACCCGGCAGCATCAGCAGGCCGCCGCCGACGGCGATCAACAGGCCTTCGAGCATTTCCTGCTCCGGCAGTTCGCCACGGGCCAGTCGTTCGCGGGCGCGCCAGGCGGTGGCCACGCCGGCCACGCGCAACAATGCAGCACCGATGAAGGCGCTGGCGACGATCAGGAACAGGGTCCAGCCGACCCCGATGACACTGCCGACCTTGATCAGGACGGCCAGCTCGACCAGCGGGAAGAGCAACAGCAGAAAGAGGAAAGCGCGCATTTCAGAGTCCTTGGCGGGGCCCGTTTGCCCCCGGTACCACCAGTAGTTGGCGCCAGCCGGGGAAGAATTCAACCCTGCTCCGGCTCGACGGTAGGCCAGCGCTCGGCCCTGGCCAATTGCACCAGCGCCTGGCGCACGGCCCCGGGGTTGCCGCAGGCGGCGGGGAACGGCAGCCAGTGCAGGCCCTGGCCGATGCGCAGGTGGAAACCTTCTGTATCAATTCCCGCCAGCTGCGCCGCGGCATGCGCCGGCAGTCCGGCCAGTTCCACATAGTGGGCGATGGCGGCGGCGTGGTCGCTGTTCATGTGCTCGACCATGCCGCGCTCGGCTTCTCCGGCGAACGGATTGGCCAGCGGCACGCGCTCGGCGGCCAGCCAGTGGATCGCGCCGAAACCGCCGATGAAACGCCACTGGACCGGCTGCAGCACCCAGAAGTCGAAATCGTGGACCCGATGGTAGTCGGCGGACTCGGGGAAATAGCGGTAGTAACGCTCGGCCGCCGCGGCGACCTCCTCCTCCGCCAATTGCCGCGCCTCGGCCAGCAGGGTGAGGCGGCCGACAGCCTGGATATCCTCGGCGCCGCGCTCGCCTACCAGCATCGAGCAGCGCGGGTCCGCCTGCAGGTTGTGGGTGTGCTGGGCGATCCGGCTGATCAGGATCAGCGGCCGGCCTTCGGCATCCAGGCAATAGGGAACCACCGAGCCGAAAGGAAAGCCCGGCCATTTCTTCGAGTGGGTGGAAAGGACCGCACGGTATTCCTTGAGCAGCAATTCTCGGGCATTCTTTGCAGCTTCAACGCTCAATTTATGACTCCTTGCATAGAATCCGTCGTAAACGGACGGGCATATCAAAGTACGTTCGCAGGTGCCGGCAAGGTCCGCTTCCAGAAACTGCTCGTGGGGTTCCAAGCAATGCAATTGAAAGACAAGGTCATCATCATCACCGGCGGCTGCCAGGGGCTCGGCCGAGCAATGGGCGAATATCTCGCCGGCAAGGGCGCCAGGCTGGCCCTGGTCGATCTCAACCGCGAACGTCTCGACGAAGCCGTCGCTGCCTGCAAGGCCGCCGGCGGCGACGCTCGCGCCTACGTGTGCAACGTGGCGGACGAGGAACAGGTTACCCACATGGTGGCCCAGGTCGCCAGCGACTTCGGCGCGATCAACGGCCTGGTCAACAACGCCGGCATCCTCCGCGACGGCCTGACCATCAAGGTCAAGGACGGCCAGTTGAGCAAGATGAGCCTGGCCCAATGGCAATCGGTGATCGACGTCAACCTCACCGGTGTGTTCCTCTGCACCCGCGAAGTGGCGGCGAAGATGATCGAGCTGAAGAACGAAGGCGCGATCGTCAACATTTCCTCGATCTCCCGCGCCGGCAACATGGGCCAGGCCAACTACTCGGCAGCCAAGGCCGGGGTGGCCGCGGATACCGTGGTCTGGGCGAAGGAACTGGCGCGCTACGGCATCCGCGTGGCCGGCGTGGCGCCGGGCTTCATCGAGACCGAGATGACCGCCGGGATGAAACCCGAGGCGCTGGAGAAGATGACCGCCGGCATCCCCCTCAAGCGTATGGGCAAGCCGGTGGAGATCGCCCACTCGGTGGCCTACATCTTCGAGAACGACTACTACACCGGCCGCGTTCTCGAACTGGACGGCGGCCTGCGCCTGTAGGCCCCGGCCCCGCAAGGAAAAAGCCCCGCTATCGCGGGGCTTTTTCGTGCAGGCCGGCTTACCAGCCGACCCCGAGGCCGAAGGTATAGCGGCGCTGGTTGACGTTGCCGTCGTTGCCGCTGAACTTGTCCCATTCCGCCTTCATGCTCAGCGAAGCCCAGCTGGTCAGCTTGTAGCGGATCCCCGCCTCGGTCTGCAGCTCGTAGTCCAGGCCGGATTGCAGCGGCTTGCTGACCTCGCCGTTGGTGAACAGCTCGAACTGCTTGGCCAGCAGGTAGCGGTTGTAGTCCCACTTGAAGCTCGACGAATAGAAGTGCTCCTTCTCGCCATCGGCGAACTCGTAGTCGTTGCGGTTGACCAGGGTGGCGATGGAGAACGCGCCCAGCTCGTTGTCCCAGAACTGGTAGCCGGGGCCGGTACCGACGGTACGCTTCTTCGCCAGGTCCTCGATCATGTCGCGCTTGTAGGCGACCTGGCCCTGCCAGAACCAGTGGTCGTCGATGAAGCGGTCCAGCGCGTACTGGCCGGAATAATTGTCGGTGCTGACCTGGCCGTTCTTCTTCTCGCGGTTGTACTCGCCCTGCACGTTGTGGCGCCAGAGTCCGTGGCGGGCGTTGGTCTTGAAATCGATGTCGTAGTCGGACACATCGTTCTCGGCCTGCTTGCGGTCCAGCGAGAAATCGACGTTGCCGTTCCATACCCAGTCCTGGAGGATCGGCTTGGGCGGCATCATCTGCTGGATGCTGGCCAGCTCCACGGTCTTCGGCTCGCCGTTGACCAGGGTCACCTGGCCCGGCCCGGCGGCCTTGATGCCCTTGGAGTGCTCGCCAGTCTCGGCATCCTGCTTGACCAGCAGGTTCTGCTCGCTCTCGAAGGTGGAGATCTTGTCCCACTTGAGCGTGATGTCGCCGCCATAGTCGGTCTTCAGCAGCAGCTTGCCGCCGTCGAACAGGGTGATCTTGCCGGTAAGGCGGTCACCGTTCTTCATCCAGACCGTATCGGCAAGGGCAGAGGTGGAACTTGCAAGGGCAGCGAGGCACAGCAGGATTCTCGACAACATGAGCACAAATCAACTGAGTTGGGTTCGAAGAGGCCGGCATTATCCAAATGCCGGGCGGCAGAGCAAGGACCGGGGCACGGGCGGTAAAGTTCAGCCGGATCGACCGAAAGGTGAGCCGCGTCACCAGCCGACGCCGACCCCGATCAGGTAATGCCGGTCGGACTGGGTGCCCCCCTCGGTGCGCAACTGGTCCAGTTCATAGAGGAACGAAAGACGCGCCCAACTGTTCAGGCGATAGCGCAGGCCGTATTCGCTGTCGAGCAGGTAGTCGATCCGCTCGATGCCGGGAACCAGCACGGTTCCCTTGCTGTACAGCTCCAGCCGGGTGCCGGCGAGCAGCCGCTTGTAGTCCCACTCCAGCGAATAGGAGGTGAAATCCTCGCGCGGCTGATCGCGCCACTCCAGTTGCCAGCGACTGATCTCGGCGACCAGGTCGAAACGCCCGAGTTCGTCGTCCCAGAACTGGTAGCCGGGGCCGGTTCCCAGCGCGCTCTGGCGCTCCAGGTTGTCGATCGCATCGTGCTTCTGCGAATAGCTGCCGCGCCAGAACCAGTGTTCGTCGAAGAAGCGATCGAGGTCGTAGTCCAGCTCCCAGTTGTCCTCGACCTTGCGCCCGTCCTTCTTTTCCCGCTCCACTTCCCCCGCCAGCACGTGGCGCCAGGCACCGTGGCGAAGCCGGGTATCGCCCTTGAGCTTCCATTCGTCCTTGTCGCTGTCGTTGCGCTTGCTGTCCAGCTTGACGTCGAGATTGCCCTCCCAGACCAGGTCCTCCACCAGCGGTCGCGGTGGCACCATCTGGCGAATACTGGCCAGCGGGACGGTATGGCTGCCGCCATCGACGATCCGCACCATGCCCTTGCCCGCCGCCTCCAGGGTTCGGCTACGCTGCCCGGATACGCCCTGCTGCTTGATCAGCAGGGGTTTGTCGGAACTGATGGTGTCGATATCCTTCCAATCGATCAGCACCTGGCCGGCATAACGGGTCTTCAGCGCCAGCTTGCCGCCGTCCATCAGCACGATCTCGCCGGACAGGCGGTCGCCGTTGTCCAGCCATACGGTGTCGGCCAGCGCGGGGCCGGCCAGGAGCATCACGACGATTGAACAGAGGGCTCTGAGCGACATGGGCGTTCACAAGGCGGACAGGAAAGGGAAAACCGATGAGCATGCATGGGCCGGCAGCGACCCGGCAAGTGCCCAGGCGCGCCGCGAGGCCCTGTACCTGGTGCTGGCGCAGGTGCCGCCGGGGCAGGTGGTCAGCTACGGGCAACTGGCCGAACTGGCCGGCCTAGGCCGCGCCGCCCGCTGGGTCGGCAGGACGCTCAGCCAGTTGCCGGTGGATACCCGCCTGCCCTGGCATCGGGTTCTCGGCGCCGGCGGTCGCATCAGCCTGCCGGCGGACAGTCCCGGCGGTCGCGAACAACGCGCACGCTTGCGCGAGGAAGGCGTTCTCCTGCACAACGACAGGGTGGACATACGTCGGCATGGCTGGCTTACAGCGAAGTAGAGCGGTTAGAGTGCGCGTTATTTTTTGCGGAACGGTTACCCCATGACTCAGCAATCCTGGCGAGAGGCCCTGGTCGCCTACAAGTCTCCCGCCAGCCTGGCCCTCCTGCTGCTCGGCTTCGCCGCCGGCCTGCCGACCATGCTGGTGTTCAACACCCTGTCGGTGTGGCTGCGCGAAGCCGGCGTGGCGCGGGATACCATCGGTTTCGCCAGTTGGCTGGGGCTGGTGTACGCCTTCAAGTGGGTCTGGTCGCCGATGCTCGACCAGTGGCGCCTGCCCTTCGTCGGCCGTCTCGGCCGGCGCCGTTCCTGGCTGGTGTTCTCGCAGGTGCTGATCGCCCTGGGACTGCTCGGCATGGCCCTGTGCAATCCGCAGAGCCACCTGCCCTGGCTGATCGGCCTGGCCCTGCTGGTGGCGTTCGCCTCCGCCACCCAGGACATCGCGATCGACGCCTACCGCCTGGAAATCGCCGAGGATAGCCGCCAGGCCGCCCTCGCTGCCTGCTACATGACCGGCTACCGCGCGGCGATCCTGCTGGCCAGCGCCGGCGCGCTGATTCTCGCCGAATGGTTCGGCTCCACCAGCCTCAACTACAGCCAGTCGGCCTGGGGCCTGACCTATGCGTTGTTCGCCCTGCTGATCCTGCCTGGGCTGGTCACCAGCCTGCTGATCCGCGAGCCGGCGGTGGACGTGCCGATCCACGTCAACCCGTCGCGTTTCGACTTCAACCACCAACTGCTCTCGGTGCTCCTGCTGCTGATCCTGCTGATCTCGCTGCCGGCGATGATCACCGCCCTCCTCGACCGCGCCTGGCCGCGCGCCGGCCTCTACGCGCTGCTCATGGGGATCTGCCTGTCGCCGTGGGGACGCCAGCAGATCCGCCCGGTCCGCGAACTGCTCGCCACCGTGCGCAGGCCGCTGCTGGTGGCGGCGCGCGGCAAGGAAGTGCCGCTGTTCGATTTCGTCCACCAGGCGGTCTCGGTGATGGTGCTGATCATCCTCCTCGTCACCGTCACCGCCATGTGCCGCGCCTACTACTCCGGCGCCTGGCCGCGCGGCACGCTGTTCCTGCTGATCGCCGCGTCCTGCCTGTCGGCACCCGGACGCCTGCTGATGGCCCCGGTGCTGACGCCGATCACCGAGTTCGTCCAGCGCTATCGCTGGCAGGCCCTGCTGCTGCTCGGCCTGATCTCCACCTATCGCCTGTCGGACACGGTGATGGGGGTGATGGCCGGGGTCTTCTACATCGACATGGGCTTCTCCAAGGAAGTCATCGCCAGTGTCAGCAAGGTCTTCGGCGTACTCATGACCCTGATCGGCGCCGCCGCCGGCGGGGTGCTGATCGCCCGCTTCAGCATCCTCTCCATCCTGTTCATCGGCGGTGCCGCTTCGGCTGCCACCAACCTGCTGTTCGCCATGCTCGCCCAGCTCGGCCCGCTGCACGCCGAGGCCCTGCCCAGCCATGACGTGATCAGCCTGGTGATGGCGCTCGAGCCGCACGTGCTGATGCTGGTGATGACCATCACCCTCGACAACTTCAGCGGCGGCCTCGCCGCCTCGGCCTTCGTCGCCTACCTGTCGAGCCTGACCAACCTGAAGTTCTCCGCCACCCAGTACGCCATGCTCAGCTCGACCATGCTCCTGCTGCCGCGCTTCATCGGCGGCTACTCCGGAACCATGGTCGAGAGCCTCGGCTACGAGCACTTCTTCTACGTCACCGCGGTGATGGGCATTCCCACCCTGCTGCTGATCGGCTGGTTGTGGCTGCGCCGCGCGCCGTCCAGCGAGACGCCGGCGCCGGGACACCAGAACGCCGAGCAGCACTGAGGCGAGAATGAAAAAGGCCGGCATTCGCCGGCCTTTTTCGTGGATCGCACGGACCTCAGTCGGCCATCGCGCCCTGCACAACCTTGACCACCCGCTGCGGGAAGGGAATGCCGATACCTTCCTTGCCCAGCGCGTCGCGGGCCTTTTCGTTGAACATGAACATCACGTCCCAGTAGTCGGCGTTCTTCACCCAGACCCGCAGGGACAGGGTAATCGCGCTTTCGCCGAGATTGGAAACCACCGCCACCGGTGCCGGGTCCTTCAGAACCCGCGGATCGTCGGCCATGGCCAGGAGAATGTTCTGCGCATTCTTCAGATCGGCGTCGTAGTCGATGCCGACGTCGAAGATCACCTTGCGCAGCGGCTCGGCGGAGTAGTTGGTCACCGTTCCGTTGGACAGCGCCCCGTTGGGCACGATGATCCGCTTGTTGTCGCCGCTACGCAGCACGGTGTGGAAGATCAGGATCGAATCCACGGTGCCGGCCACGCCCTGTGCCTCGATCCAGTCGCCGACCTTGAACGGGCGGAACAGCAGGATCAGCACGCCGCCGGCGAAGTTAGCCAGGCTGCCCTGCAGGGCCAGGCCGATGGCCAGGCCGGCGGCGCCGATGGCGGCGACGAAGCTGGTGGTCTGGATGCCGATCATGGAAGCCACGCTGACCACCAGCAGGATCTTCAGGACGATGCTCACCAGGCTGCCGACGAAGCCTTGCAGGGTGCGGTCGACGCTGCGCCTGGCGAGCAGGCCGCCGACCCGGCCGGTCAGGGTGTTGATCAGCCACCAGCCGATCGCCAGGGTCAGCAGCGCCAGGGCGACCTTGCCGCTGTACTCCAGCACGATCGGCAGCCAGGACTCGGTCTGCTGCACCAGTCGGTCGTAGTTCAATTCCATGCATTACCTCCATTTCTCGAAAAAACACCCCTCCCTTCCGCAACGGAAACGGGACGGGCTTGCAGATTCCTGCCCGGACGCCGTGGGGCGACGTTTCCGGGCCTGGATACGAATCGGCGCAGCACGGACGAACCGACGCTGCGCCGACAGGGGCGGACAACGCGGGAGAGGTCGCGGCGGCGCTACTCCCTATTGCGATGCCCGGGATGGCGAGAGGTTCCGAAAAACCTCGTCAATCGCGGAAGTTGGTGAACTGCAACGGCATGCCGAGGGATTCGCCGCGCAGCAGGGCGATGGCCTCCTGCAGATCGTCACGCTTCTTGCCGGTGACGCGCACCTGCTCGCCCTGGATGGCGGCCTGGACCTTGAGCTTGCGCTCCTTGATCAGACCAACGATCTTCTTCGCCAGGTCCTTGTCGATGCCCTCGCGGAAGTTCACTTCCTGCTTGACCACCTTGCCCGACGGGTAGGCATCCTTGATCTCCATGCACTGGCTGTCGACCTTGCGCTTGACCAGGTTGGAACGCAGGATGTCGAGCATCTGCTCGAGCATGAAATCGGCTTCGGCGGTGAGGGTCACCGACTTGTCCTTGGCTTCGAAACTGCATTTGCCTTTCAGGTCGAAACGGCGATCCAGTTCCTTGATGGCGTTGTCCACGGCGTTGGTCAACTCGTGTTTGTCCAGTTCGGACACCACGTCGAACGAAGGCATGTCATCTCTCCAGATGGACGGCGCGACAGGGTTCACAGACGGAACCGCGCCTGGCTTGACGGTAAAAAATGCCCGCCCATTATAACCGAGCCCTCGCGAGCGAATGCCCGCCGGTGTGGCGGAGACCGACGATTTCTTCCCGATGGCGCGCGCGACCGCGGCCGGGACCCGGCCTCCCGCGACGAACCGGGCCCTTGCCGGCAGCGTACCGGCGCCCATCCTCTTCTCGAGTCCGTTCATGCCCAACCCCGATCTCAGCATCCTGGTCGTCGACGACGCCAAGTTTTCCAGCGCCATGATCGGCCGCGCCCTCAGCCAGGCCGGCTACCAGGACATCCGCTTCGCCAGCAGCGCCAGCGAGGCCCTGCAGCAGCTCGAACAACGCCCGGTCAGCGTGCTCCTGGCCGACTGGCTGATGCCGGAGATGGACGGCCTGGAACTGACCGCCCGGGTCCGCCAACTGGACGAAAGCATCAACCACTACACCTACATCGTCCTGCTCACCGGCAAGGAAGGCGAGAACGTCCTCGGCGAGGCCTTCGACCGCGGCGTCGACGACTTCGTCAGCAAGGCCGCAATGAACGAGCAACTGGTGCCGCGCATCTACGCAGCCGACCGCCTGTGCAACACCCTGCAACGGTTGCTGGTGGAAAACCGCCTGCTCACCGAAAACATCGCGCGGATGGAAGAACGCAACCTGGTGGATACCCTCACCGGCCTCGGCAATCCCCGCTACCTGCGCCAGAAGCTGGCCGACAGCCTGCGCCAGGTGGAAACCCGCGGTGGAGCGCTGTGCTACCTGCTGGTCGGCATGCCCGAGGCACCGGTCCTGCGCCAGCGGCACGGCGAGGCCTTCCATCGCGAGCTGCTGCTCGGCGTGGCCAGGCGCCTGCAACAGCTGGTCCGGCCGCTGGACGTGCTGGTGCGCCTGGACGAGCAGCATTTCGCCCTGATCACCCTGGTGGAGGACCTGCACGAATGCTCGTCGAGCAGCTTCAAGCGGCTGCACGACGGGCTCAACCTGAAGGCCTTCAAGACCAGCGAAGGCTTCATCAGCCTGAAAGCCGGCATCGCCATGCTCGGCCTCGACAGCGGGGCATTGCCGCTGGGCATCGACGAACTGCTGCAGCGCACCGAGGCCCTGTTGCCCGATGCCTATGCCAGCGGCAGGATCGCAACCTGCCGGCTACCGGCACTGCGCTAGACTTCGCCCTATCGTCAGCCATTCGCAGTAGCCACCATGACCTGGCATATCCTCGGCGCCGGTAGCCTCGGCAGCCTCTGGGCCGCGCGCCTCGGGCGCGCCGGCCTGCCCGTCCGCCTGATCCTGCGCGACCGCCAGCGCCTGCGCCGCTACCAACAGGCCGGCGGACTGAGCCTGGTGGAAGACGGCCAGGCCAGCCTCTACCCGATCGCCGCGGAAACCCCGGACGGCGGGCAACCCATCCAGCGCCTGCTGCTGGCCTGCAAGGCCTACGACGCGGAGGAAGCCGCCTCCAGCGTGGCCCATCGCCTGGCCGGCAACGCCGAACTGCTGTTGCTGCAGAACGGCCTGGGCAGCCAGCAGGCGGTCGCCGCCCGCCTGCCGCGCAGCCGCTGCCTGTTCGCCTCCAGCACCGAAGGCGCGTTCCGCGATGGCGATTTCCGCGTGGTCTTCGCCGGCCGGGGGCACACCTGGCTCGGCGATCCGCGCGACACAAGCGCCCCCGCCTGGCTGGCGCAGCTGTCCCAGGCCGGGATTCCGCACAGCTGGAGCGACG
This sequence comes from Pseudomonas aeruginosa, assembly GCF_001457615.1. GTDB lineage: Bacteria > Pseudomonadota > Gammaproteobacteria > Pseudomonadales > Pseudomonadaceae > Pseudomonas > Pseudomonas aeruginosa. Next base: position 4,963,730 of record NZ_LN831024.1, read on the forward strand.
ACATCCTCGAACGGCTGTGGCGCAAGCTGGCCCTGAACTGCGCGATCAACCCGCTGACCGTCCTCCACGATTGCCGCAACGGCGGCCTGCGGCAGCACCCGGAAGAGATCGCCGCGCTTTGCGACGAACTCGGCCAGTTGCTCCACGCCAGCGGCTACGACGCCGCCGCCAGGAGCCTGCTGGAGGATGTCCGGGCGGTGATCGACGCCACCGCGGCCAACTATTCCTCGATGCATCAGGACGTCACCCGCGGCCGGCGCACGGAAATCGGCTACCTGCTCGGCTACGCCTGCCAGCACGGGCAGCGCCTGGGACTACCGCTGCCGCGCCTGGGAACCTTGCTCGCCCGCCTCCAGGCCCATCTGCGCCAGCGCGGTTTGCCCGACCGCTAAAGCGCGTTACCCTGCCCGCCATTCCTTTTCGCCGCGGACCGCCAGAGCCCATGAACCTGCGCCAGCGCCTCGACAACCTGCCCGTAGGGCAGAAACTGCTCGCCGCCCTGCTGATCCTGCTGGCTACCGTGCTGCTGGTGGCCAACCTGGCGTTCATCAGCGCCGCCTACTGGATTTCCCAGGAGAGCGTCGCCCCCCAGGCGATGCAGACCATCGGCCGGCTGATCGCCAACCCGGCGCTCAGCCAGCCGGCACTCAGTTCGCCGCAGACCGCCGAGGTCCTGCTGCGCCAGCTCAACGATTACCAGCCGTTGCGCGCCGCGGCCCTGTACGACAGCAATGGGCTGATGCTGGCCGACCTGCAACGCGGCGACACCCTCAAGCTGCCGGCCCGCCTGGACCGCCTGGAGCACTGGAGGCGCGGCGAGTACCGCCTCAATGCGCTGATCGAACTGCCCCAGGAAAACGCCCGCCCCGGCTACCTGCTGCTGGTGGCCAGCGGTGAACTGCCAAGCGCGTTCTACACCGGAACCCTCACCGCCAGCCTGGCGATCCTCGGCGTCAGCGTGCTGCTCTGGCTGCTGGTGGCGCAGCAGATACGCCGCCTGATCACCCGGCCGATCCGCGATCTCGAGGAACTGTCGCGGCAGGTCACCCGCGAGGAGAACTACGCCCTCCGCGCCCAGCGCGGCAACGGCGACGAGATCGGCCGCCTGGCCGACGCGTTCAACACCATGCTGACCCGCATCGAGGCCCGCGAGCAGCAGCTCAAGCGCGCCCGCGACGATGCCCAGGAAGCGGTCGAGCAGGCCCAGAGCCTGGCCGAGGAAACCCGCCGCTCGAACCGCAAGCTGGAACTGGAAGTGCAGGTGCGCAGCAAGATCGAGAAGAAGCTCACCGGTTTCCAGCACTACCTCAACAGCATCATCGACTCCATGCCTTCGGCGCTGATCGCGGTGGACGAGCAACTCTACGTCACGCAGTGGAACCAGGAGGCCAGCCAGCTTTCCGGCACCAGCCTGGACGATGCGGTCAACCAGCCGGTGTTCCTCGCCTTTCCCTCGCTCAAGCCGTTCCTTCCGCAGCTCACCCGGGCTGCCGAGAAGCACAGCGTGGAGCGTGTCGAACGGGTCACCTGGGCGCTGATCGACACGCCACGCCACTACGCCCTGACCTTCTACCCGCTGATGGGCGGCACCGGCCGCGGCGCGGTGATCCGCATCGACGACATCACCCAGCGGCTGAGCCTGGAAGAAGTGATGGTGCAATCGGAGAAGATGCTCTCGGTCGGCAGCCTCGCCGCCGGCATGGCCCACGAGATCAACAACCCGCTCGGCGCGATCCTGCACAACGTGCAGAACATCAAGCGGCGCCTGTCCCCGGAGCTGGCGAAGAACGTCGAGCTGGCGGCCGAGGTCGGAGTGCCGCTGGAAGACATCAATCACTACCTCGATGGCCGCGACATCCCGCGCCTGCTGGAAGGCATCCAGCACGCCGGCTCGCGGGCAGCGAAGATCGTCACCCACATGCTCGCCTTCAGCCGCCGCAGCCACCGGCAGATGACCGCTTGCGAACTGCCCGCACTGCTCGAACAGGCGGTGGAAATCGCCGGTAACGACTTCGACCTGGCCGAAGGCTTCGACTTCAAGTCGTTGCAGATCGTCCACGAGTTCGACCCCAACCTCGGCCCGGTGCCGGTGATCGCCAACGAGGTCGAGCAGGTCCTGCTCAACCTGCTGAAGAACGCCGCCCAGGCCATCCACCAGCGCGACGACGAAGAGGAAGGCGAACAGGGCCGGATCGTCCTGCGCACGCGCCTGACGCCGCCCTGGGCGGAAGTCCAGGTGGAAGACAACGGCAGCGGCATGCCCGAACTGGTGCGCAAGCGTATCTTCGAGCCGTTCTTCACCACCAAGGAAGTCGGCCAGGGCACCGGTCTCGGCCTGTCCGTCTCGTATTTCATCATCACCAACAATCACAAGGGCCAGATGGAAGTACGCTCGGAACTGGGCCGCGGCACCTGCTTCAGCATCCGCCTGCCGCTGGAAAGCTCCGAAGCGGTCGCCCCGGCACAAGCCAAGGCCCTGCCGCCCGCTCTGCCGCAACCCGGTAGCAGCCTGCGGCGGGGCGACGAAGAGGAAGGTTGAATCCATGGGCAATCGATTGTCGAAGATCTACACCCGTACCGGCGACCGCGGCGAGACCGGCCTGGCCGGCGGACGCCGGGTGCCCAAGAGCCATCCACGCATCGAGGCGATCGGCGCGGTGGACGAATTGAACAGCCAGTTGGGCCTGCTCCTTGCCGAGCTGCTGGAAGCGCGTGGCGCACATCCCGGCCTGGAGGAGATCGTCCAGGCGCTGGCGCCGGTGCAACACCGCCTGTTCGACCTCGGCGGGGAGCTGGCGATGCCGGAGTATCGGGCCCTGGACGAGACGGAAGTGGCACGCCTGGAAAGCTGCATCGACCGCTGGAACGACGAGCTGGGCCCGCTGAAGAATTTCATCCTCCCCGGCGGTTCCCGCCTGGTCGCCCAGGCCCATGTCTGCCGCAGCCTGGCGCGCAGCGCCGAACGGCGCTGCCAGGCGCTGGACCAGGAGGAAACGCTGGAGGGCGTCGGCCTGTGCTACCTGAACCGGCTCTCCGACCTGCTGTTCGTCGCCGCCCGCGCCATCGCCCGGCGCCAGGGCGTGGCGGAGATTCTCTGGGAGGCGGCGGCAAAACCGGACTGACGGCGAGCGAGGGCTCGGCATCGAGACGAAAAAAAGGAGGCTGAAGCCTCCTTTTTTCTTCATTCCACCGTCAAAGGCCGCCCGGCCAGAACGCACGGATACCCGCCACGCCTTGGGCTCCATGCTCCCAAGCCTGCTCGGCTTGCTGCGGACCGAGGCCACCCAGCAGGTAGACCGGCTGGTTGAAGCCGGCGATCAGTTCGGCGGCCTTGTCCCAACCCAGCGCCGGCTCGCCGGGATGGCTCTCGGTCGGCTGTACCGGCGAAAGAGTGACGAACTCCACTCCCATCGAGGCAGCCAGGGCCAGTTCATCCGCGTCGTGGCAGGAGGCGGCCAGCAGGCGCCCTTCGGGGAACGGCCGACCGGCGCTGGCGTATTTGCGCAGTTGAGCGGAGGTCAGGTGCCAACCGGCAGCCGGGAAGTCGCCCAGCCACTCCAGCGGGCCTTTCAGCATCAGTTGCGCCTTGCCGGCGCAGAGTCCCTGGATATCGATGGCGAGATCGCGGTATTCGGGACTGAACATGTTCGGCGCGCGCAACTGGATCAGGCGGATGCCCGCCTCCACCGCCTTGCGTACGCCGCTGATCAGCTCGCCCGGCTCCAATCCGTCCGGGGTGATCAGGTAGTGCGCCGGCAGGCGCGCGGCCTGGACGATCGGCGCGTTGGCGGCGGGGAACTCGTAGTCGGCCAGCTCGCGCGGCTCCACCCAGGCCAGCGGTTGGCCCTCGGCGCCGTGGGCTTCGCCGGAAAACCCGTCGACCTCCCAGACATCGAGCAGGACGTGCTTGTCGGCATAGTCGTGCCGGACCTGGATCAGCGGCCGGGCCCGCTCGACACGGATGCCCAGTTCCTCTTCCAGCTCACGGGCCAACGCCGCGCGCACCGGCTCGCCGTCCTCCACCTTGCCCCCGGGAAACTCCCACAGGCCGCCCTGGTGCTTGTCTTCCGGCCGCCGGGCGATCAGCACCCGGCCATCGGAGCCACGAATCACGGCCGCGGCGACATGTACTCGTTTCACGGATCATCTCCTCGCTACTGCCGTCACGCACCGCAAGCGGCGGACGGCCATCAACTACCGGCCTGCTCGCGCAATGCCGCGTCGTACCAGGCGCGGAACGCAGGCCACTGATAAATCGTCTCGACATAGGTCCGGGCGATATCCGGCAACTCCACCGCATAACTGCGGAAACGCGCCGCCACCGGTGCGTAGAACGCATCCGCCAGGCTGGCGTGGCCGAACAGGAACGGACCGTCCTGGCCGAAGCGCCGCCGGCAATCCGCCCAGGCTTCGCAGATACGTTGAATATCCTGTCGTGTCGCCTCGGACAATTCCACCAATAGCTGCTGGCGCCGCAGGTCCATCGGCAGCTCGCCGCGCAACGCGGCGAAACCGCTGTGCATTTCCGCGCAAACCGAACGGGCCAGCGCCCGCGCCGCCTCGCCGCGCGGCCACAGGTGGGCCTCGGGGAAGCGCTCGGCGAGGTACTCGGCGATGGCCAGGGAATCCCAGATGTCGCCATCCTCGCTTTTCAGCAAGGGCACCTTGCCGGTCGGCGAATATTGCAGGATCCGCTCCCGGGTATCGGGCCGCCCCAGCGGGACGAGGATCTCGTCGAACGCCGCCCCGCTCATGCGCAGGGCCAGCCAGCCCCGCAGCGACCAGGACGAGTCATTGCGATTGCCAATCACGATGGTCAGGGCCATGCGCCTCTCCTCTTCGGCCGCCCGACGCGGACGGCCATGCACCAGAGAACTTAAGAGGCGCACGGACCGATGGCAAATTCCCGATTTTCATCCATCGATGAAGGATCGGAATGCCTGGCTTCAGGTGCGGTACTCTGCGTTGATCTTCACGTATTCGTGGGACAGGTCGGTGGTCCAGATGGTCTCGCTGCAGGTGCCGCGTCCCAGTTCGATGCGGATGCCGATCTCGGCCTGGGCCATCACCGCCGCGCCCTGTTCCTCGGTGTAACTGGCCGCCCGGCCGCCACGGCTGGCGATACAGACGTCGCCAAGGAACACGTCGATCTTGCTCACGTCCAGATTGGCCACGCCGGCACGTCCGACCGCGGCGAGAATGCGTCCCCAGTTCGGGTCGGAGGCGAACAGCGCGGTCTTGATCAGCGGCGAGTGGGCCACGGCATAGCCGACATCCAGGCACTCCTGGTGGGTGGCGCCGCCGTTGACCTGAACAGTGACGAACTTGGTCGCGCCCTCGCCGTCGCGAACGATGGCCTGGGCCAGCTCCATGGAAACCTCCAGTACCGCTTGCTTCAACGCGGCGAACAGCGCGCCGCTGGCCTGGGTGACTTCCGGCAGCGCCGCGCGACCGGTGGCGATCAGCATGCAGCAGTCGTTGGTGGAGGTATCGCCGTCGATGGTGATGCGGTTGAAGGACTTGTTGGCGGCGTCGCGCAACAGATCCTGCAGCACGCCCTGGGCGACCTTGGCGTCGGTGGCGATATAACCGAGCATGGTCGCCATGTTCGGCTTGATCATCCCGGCGCCCTTGCTGATCCCGGTGACGGTCACGGTCACGCCATCGTGCACGAACTGGCGGCTGGCGCCCTTGGGCAGGGTATCGGTGGTCATGATCCCCGCGGCAGCTTCGGCCCAGCGGTCCTCGGCCAGGTCGGCCAGGGCCGCAGGCAACGCCGCCTCGATCTTGGCCACCGGCAGGGGCTCGCCGATCACCCCGGTGGAATATGGCAGCACCGAAGTCTCGGCGACCCCGGCCAGTTCGGCGAGCTTGGCGCAGGTTTGCGCGGCGGCGGCGAGGCCGGCCTCGCCGGTACCGGCGTTGGCGTTGCCGGTATTGGTCAGCAGGTAGCGCACCTCACCGAGGAAACGCTGTTTGGCCAGGGTCACCGGCGCGGCACAGAACGCGTTCAGGGTGAACACCCCGGCCACGCTGGAGCCTTCGGCGCAGCGCATGACCACCACGTCTTTGCGCCCCGGTCGCTTGATGCCGGCGGAAGCGATGCCGAGTTCGAAACCGGGGACCGGGTGCAGGGTGGACAGGGGGCCAAGACCGACAGCCATGGGAACGCGCTCCTTTACCAAACAGTGGACTCGATGCCGTCTGCGACGGCGTGACGGAAAACGCATCGGCGCCGGGCTGGCGCCAATTCGAACAAACGCCGCGAGCGGCAGGACCGGTCGCGGCGTTGGTGAACCAGGCGGGAAGCTTAGTCCAGCTGCCCGTGACAGTGCTTGTATTTCTTGCCGGAACCGCACGGGCAAGGCTCGTTGCGGCCGATCTTCTGCTCGTTGCGCACAGGCTCGAGCGGCACGACCGGAGCCGGGCCCTCGGGAAGCTCTTCTTCCTCGCCGGCCACGGCCTGCTCCATCGAGGGAGCCTCGGCGTGCTGGAACTGCATGCGCTTGGCCAGTTCCTCCGCCTCGCGACGCAGGCGGGCCTCCTCTTCGGCCGGGTCTTCGCGACGGACCTGGACGTGGGACAGCACGCGGATGGTGTCGCGCTTGATCGAGTCCAGCAGCTCCTGGAACAGGGTGAAGGACTCGCGCTTGTATTCCTGCTTAGGATTCTTCTGCGCGTAGCCACGCAGGTGGATGCCGTGCCGCAGGTGGTCCATGGTCGACAGGTGGTCCTTCCACAGGTCGTCCAGCACCCGCAGCAGCATCTGCTTCTCGAAGGCGCGCAGGGCTTCGGCGCCGGCCAGCTCTTCCTTCTCGTAGTAGGCGGCGACGATCTGCTCGAGGATCTTGCTACGCAGGGTTTCCTCGTACAGCTTGTCGTCTTCGTCCAGCCACTGCTGGATCGGCAGGCGCACGGCGAAGTCGCTGTACAGCGCAGCCTCCAGGCCTTCGATGTCCCACTGCTCGGGCAGCGACTGCGGCGGAATGTGCTGGTTGATGGTGGCGCTGAGGGTTTCCTCGCGGAATTCCTTGATGGTCTCGCCCACGTCCTCTGCCGACAGCAGGGTATTGCGCATGTGGTAGATCACCTTGCGCTGCTCGTTGGCTACGTCATCGAATTCCAGCAGTTGCTTGCGGATGTCGAAGTTGCGCCCTTCGACCTTGCGCTGGGCCTTCTCGATGGCGTTGGTCACCATGCGGTGCTCGATCGCCTCGCCGGACTGCATGCCCAGCGCCTTCATGAAGTTCTTCACCCGGTCGGAGGCGAAGATCCGCATCAGGTTGTCTTCCAGCGACAGGTAGAAGCGGCTGGAACCCGGGTCGCCCTGACGACCGGCACGGCCGCGCAACTGGTTGTCGATCCGGCGGGATTCGTGGCGCTCGGAGGCGATCACGTGCAGGCCGCCCGCCTCGATCACTTGCTGGTGGCGCTTCTGCCATTCAGCCTTGATCTGGGCGATCTGCTCCTCGGTGGGGTTCTCCAGGGCCGCGACTTCGACTTCCCAGTTGCCGCCGAGGAGGATGTCGGTACCGCGGCCGGCCATGTTGGTGGCGATGGTCACCGAACCGGGCGCGCCAGCCTGGGCGATGATCTCGGCTTCCTTCTCGTGGTACTTGGCGTTGAGCACCTTGTGCTCGATGCCTGCCTCTTGCAACAGCTTGGAAACGTACTCGGAACTCTCGATCGACGCGGTGCCGACCAGGATCGGCCGGCCGAGGGCCTGGCACTGCTTGATGTCGGTGATGATCGCCGCGTACTTCTCTTCCTGGGTCAGGTAGACCAGGTCGTTGAAGTCCTTGCGCGCGATCGGCCGGTGGGTCGGGATCACCACCACGTCGAGACCGTAGATCTGGCGGAACTCGAAGGCCTCGGTATCGGCGGTGCCGGTCATGCCGGCCAGCTTGTTGTACAGGCGGAAGTAGTTCTGGAAGGTGGTGGAGGCCAGGGTCTGGCTCTCGGCCTGGATCGGCAGGCCTTCCTTCGCCTCGATGGCCTGGTGCAAGCCCTCGGACAGGCGACGGCCAGGCATGGTGCGGCCGGTGTGCTCGTCGATCAGGAGGATCTGGTCGCCCTGGACGATGTACTCGACGTTGCGGTGGAACAGGGTGTGCGCGCGCAGCGCTGCGTAAACGTGGGTCAGCAGGCTCAGGTTGTGCGCCGAGTAGAGGCTCTCGCCTTCGCCGAGCAGGCCGTTCTGGCTCAGCAGGTCCTCGATGAACTGGTGGCCCTGCTCGTTGAGTTCGACCTGGCGGGTCTTCTCGTCGATGCTGTAGTGGCCTTCCTCGGTCGGCTTGCCCTCGACCTCTTCGACCTGGCGCTTGAGACGCGGGATCAGCTTGTTGATCTTGATGTACAGCTCGGAGCTGTCTTCGGCCTGGCCGGAGATGATCAGCGGGGTACGCGCCTCGTCGATGAGGATCGAGTCCACTTCGTCGACCACGGCGAAGTTCAGCTCGCGCTGGAACTTGTCGTCCAGGCTGAAGGCCATGTTGTCGCGCAGGTAATCGAAGCCGAATTCGTTGTTGGTGCCGTAGGTGATGTCGGCGGCGTAGGCGGCGCGCTTGTCTTCCGGCGGCTGGAAGGGAGTGACCACGCCGACGCTGAGGCCGAGGAACTCGTACAGCGGGCGCATCCAGTTGGCGTCGCGGCGCGCCAGGTAGTCGTTCACCGTGACCACGTGCACGCCCTTGCCGGACAGCGCGTTGAGGTAGACCGGCAGGGTGCCCACCAGGGTCTTGCCCTCGCCGGTACGCATTTCGGCGATCTTGCCGTCGTGCAGGGTCATGCCACCGATCAGCTGGACGTCGAAGTGGCGCATGCCCATCACCCGCTTGCCAGCCTCGCGAACCACGGCGAAGGCTTCGGGCAGCAATTGGTCGAGCGTTTCGCCCTTGGCGTAGCGCTGCTGGAATTCAGCCGTTTTCGCCTTCAACTGCTCGTCGGAGAGCGCCACCATCTGGGGCTCGAGCGCATTGATGGCCTGTACAGCCTTGGCCATGCGCTTTACATCACGCTCGTTCTTGCTTCCAAAGAGTTTCTTCAACAAAGGCGCAAACATATCGACTTGGTCATCCACACGTGGGGAATGGAAGGCTCACCCATCCGGCGGCCCGTGCCGATCAACGGCATGAAAGGGAACATTCTACCCGGAAACGGGTATGAGAAAAGTACAGCAGATCAATGCGCGTCGCTCACTCGGAAACAGACGCGCGTGCGATGAAGCTTTGCGGATTCATTACCCGGCCATCCTTCATCACTTCGAAATGTACGTGGTAGCCGGTGGAGCGTCCGGTGCTGCCGACCTTGGCCAGCACCTGGCCGCGCTTGACCAGGTCACCGACCTCGACCAGGTTCTTCTGGTTATGGGCATACAACGTGGTGTAGCCATCGGCGTGCCCGACCTCGACCACGTTGCCATAGCCGTTCTTGCGCCCGGACCAGGTCACCACCCCCGCCGCCACGGCCACCACGTCGCTGCCGGCCGGCGCGGCGAAGTCGATGCCCTTGTGCATGCTCAGGCGGCCGCTCACCGGATTGACCCGGCGCCCGAACGGCGAGGAGATGTAGCCCTGGCGCACCGGCTGGCCGGCCAGGTAGGTCGACTGGCTGATGTGCTTGTCGGCGAGCAGTTGCTCCAGCACCTCGAGCTGCTGCTCGCGGGTATCCAGGCGTGCCGCCAGTTCGTCCAGCGTCGCCATGAACGACGGCGGGGCATAGGCGCTGCCCTCCAGCGGTTCGTCGACGCCACCCTGGCCGACGCTCAGGGAGAAGTCGAACTCGTCGGGGTCGACGTCGGCCAGCTCGGTGAGACGTTCGCCGAGGGCATCCAGCCGAACCAGGCGCGCCTGCAGTTCGCCGAGATGCACGCTCAGTGCGTCCATCTGCCGCTGCGCGTCCTCGCGGGCGCTGCTGATCTCGGCGCTCTGCGCCTGCAGCGCGGCATCGACTTCGATGCCGGCCACCGGAGCCGGCGCGCGGAACAGCCAGGCGCCCATGAAGCCCCCGGCCAACAGGCTGGCACCGACCACGCAGGCCCCGGCCAGCATCAGCAACCGCGGCTGCAGATGGACGGAGCGAGCGGCCCCATGGTGCCGGCTCAGAAAAATGATGTGCATGACTTATCCTTCATACGGGCCGGCAGTAGCGAAACGCTTTCTGCTACCATTCCGACTCAGTAACCCCCAGGCTTCCCGCCATGTCTTTTCGTCCCTTGCCCGCCCAGGCATCGACCCAGTTGCTGCGCCAGGCCAGGCCGCTGCAGATGCTGTTCGCCGAAGCCCAGCGCATCTGCCGCCTGCAGCAACTGCTGGAAAGCCAGTTGCAACCGGCGGCGCGCCCGTACTGCCATGTGGCTTCGTGGCGCGGCGGTTGCCTGCTGCTGATCGTCACCAATGGCCACTGGGCCACACGCCTGCGCTATCAGCAGCGGCGCCTGCAGCGGCAGCTGCAGGCTTTCGAAGAATTCGCGAACTTAGCGAAAATCCTTTTCAAGGTGCAACCCACCACGTCCACACAACGTGCGGCACGTCGCAGCTTGACCCTGTCTGCCGTCGCGGCGGAAAACCTTCGCGAATCCGCCGAGATCGTCGGCAATCCACGCCTGCGGGAAGCGCTCGAGCGGTTGGCAAGCCGCGCCGAGAAAAGCCGGCAAGAATAAATCCCGAAATAAAAAGAGGCCACCCTGAGGTGGCCTCCAAATATGGAAAGGAGAGTTTTCCTACACTGCCGCCGCCGGGCGCATATAGGAAATAGGCGCGGTACGCGCGTCTTCGAAGGTCACCACTTCCCAAGCATCCTTGTCTGCGATCAACGTACGCAGCAGTTGGTTGTTCAGGGCATGGCCGGACTTGAAGCCACGGAACTCGCCGATAAGACTGTTGCCGAGCAGATACAGGTCGCCGATGGCATCCAGGATCTTGTGCTTGACGAACTCGTCCTCGTAACGCAGGCCGTCTTCGTTGAGCACGCGGTTCTCGTCGACCACGATCGCGTTCTCCACGCTACCGCCGAGTGCCAGGTTCTGCGAACGCAGGTACTCGATGTCGCGCATGAACCCGAAGGTACGGGCGCGGCTGACCTCCTTGACGAAGGAAGTACTGGAGAAATCGACCGAGGCCTGCTGGGTGCGACCACGGAAGACCGGATGATCGAAATCGATCTCGAAGCTGACCTTGAAGCCGTCGAACGGAACGAAGACGGCGCGCTTGTCGCCCTCTTCCACGCTGACTTCGCGCTTGATGCGGATGAACTTCTTGGCAGCTTCCTGCTCTTGCAATCCGGCGGACTGGATCAGGAATACGAACGGACCAGCGCTGCCATCCATGATCGGCACTTCCGAAGCGGACAGCTCGACGTAGGCGTTGTCGATACCCAGGCCGGCCATGGCCGAGAGCAGGTGCTCCACCGTATCCACTTTGACGTCACCCTTGACCAGGGTGGTCGACATGGTGGTTTCGCCGACGTTCTCGGCCCGGGCCGGGATTTCCACGACCGGATCCAGGTCGGTGCGGCAGAACACGATACCGGTGTCCACCGGCGCCGGTTTCAGGGTCAGGTAAACCTTTTCCCCCGAGTGCAGACCGACGCCAGTAGCCCGGATGATGTTCTTCAAGGTGCGTTGTTTGATCATGGCTTTGGCCGCTTAAGCGCTGACTGCGAACTGTTTTCAACAATGGCCGGCGATGATAGCAGAACCGGCCTTTGCTGAACACCAATCACATCTCTACTCCTGATTAATTACTTCAATCGGCCTGACGACGCAGGAACGCCGGGATATCCAGGTAATCCAGGTCATCCTGCGGGTTCAGCTTGGCCGCGGTCGCCGCGCTGCCGTGAGACTGGTTGCGCATCACGGTAGGACGGTCGAGGTCGCGGTAGTTCACCGACTGCTGCTCGCGCTGGGCCGGAGCGGCTGCCTGGGCTGCACTGCCCTGCACGGTGTTGTCGACGACCTTCACCGGTTTCTCCAGGCGCGCGCCCAGGCCGGTGGCGACTACGGTGACGTGCAGCTCATCGCGCATGTCCGCGTCGATCACGGTGCCCACCTTCACAGTGGCGTGCTCGGAAGCGAACTGTTCGATGATGTTGCCGACATCGGAGTACTCGCCCAGGGACAGGTCCGGACCCGCGGTGATGTTCACCAGGATGCCGCGCGCGCCCTGCAGGTTGACGTCTTCCAGCAGCGGGTTGCGGATTGCCGCCTCGGTGGCCTCGCGGGCACGGTTCGGACCGCTGGCGCAGCCGGTACCCATCATCGCCATGCCCATTTCGCTCATGACGGTCTTCACGTCGGCGAAGTCGACGTTGATCATGCCCGGACGCTTGATGATGTCGGAGATACCGCGCACGGCACCGGCCAGCACGTCATCGGCCTTGGCGAAGGCGGCCAGCAGGCTGGCGTCCTTGCCGAGGATGGTCAGCAGCTTCTCGTTCGGGATGGTGATCAGCGAATCGACGCTCTCGGCCAGCGCACGGATGCCCTCGTCGGCGATCTGCATGCGCTTGCGACCTTCGAACGGGAACGGGCGGGTCACCACCGCGACGGTGAGGATGCCCATTTCCTTCGCCACTTCGGCGATGATCGGCGCGGCGCCGGTACCGGTGCCGCCACCCATGCCGGTGGTGATGAAGACCATGTCGGCGCCTTCCAGCACTTCGGAAATGCGCTCGCGATCTTCCAGAGCCGCCTGACGACCAACTTCCGGATTGGCGCCGGCACCCAGCCCCTTGGTGACGCCCGGGCCGAGTTGCAGAACGGTGCGCGCCGCGATGTTCTTCAGCGCTTGTGCGTCGGTGTTGGCGCAGATGAACTCGACGCCCTCGACGTTGTTCTTGGCCATGTGATTGACGGCGTTGCCGCCACCACCACCTACACCGATCACTTTTATGACGGCGGTTTGTGCGATGTTATCGACCAGTTCAAACATTTCCCCTCTCCTTCCTTTCTAGTTTTGTCGCCTACTGTTACCGCGTTGAATCAGAAATTGCCCTGGACCCAGCGTTTGAGCCGCTCCAGGACAGGTGCCTTGGGTTCGTCGCTGCTGTAGCTGCTGCCTGACACAGACATCGACATGCCATCGGACTGCTTCTGCAGTCCGTACATCAGCAGGCCGACGCCCGTCGAATAGATCGGGTTGCGCACCACGTCGGTGAGGCCCTTCACGCTATACGGCACGCCGAGGCGTACCGGCATGTGGAAGATTTCCTCGGCCAGCTCGACCGCGCCTTCCATCTTCGAGGTGCCGCCGGTGAGGACGATCCCTGCCGGGATCAGGTCCTCGTAGCCGCTGCGGCGCAGCTCGGCCTGGACCAGGGTGAACAGCTCGTCGTAACGAGGCTCGACCACTTCGGCCAGGGCCTGGCGCGACAGTTCGCGCGGCGGCCGGTCGCCGACGCTGGGCACCTTGATGGTCTCGCCGGCACCGGCCAGCTTGGCCAGGGCGCAGGCGTAGCGGATCTTGATCTCTTCCGCGTACTGGGTCGGCGTCCGCAGGGCCATGGCGATGTCATTGGTGACCTGGTCGCCGGCGATCGGGATCACCGCGGTATGGCGGATCGCGCCTTCGGTGAAGATCGCGATATCGGTGGTGCCGCCGCCGATATCCACCAGGCACACGCCCAGTTCCTTCTCGTCCTCGGTCAGCACCGAATAGGCCGAGGCCAACTGCTCGAGGATGATGTCGTCGACCTCGAGGCCGCAGCGGCGCACGCACTTCTCGATGTTCTGCGAGGCATTCACCGCGCAGGTCACCACGTGCACCTTGGCTTCCAGGCGCACCCCGGACATGCCCAGCGGCTCGCGCACGCCTTCCTGGTTATCGATCACGTAATCCTGGGCCAGGGTATGCAGCACCCGCTGGTCCGCCGGGATCGCCACCGCCTGGGCGGCATCCAGTACCCGTTCGATATCCGCCGGGTTCACCTCGCGATCGCGGATCGCCACGATGCCGTGGGAATTGAGGCTGCGGATGTGGTTGCCGGCGATGCCGACGAACGCCGAGTGGATACGGCAACCGGCCATCTGCTGGGCCTCGTCGATGGCGCGCTGGATCGACTGCACGGTGGACTCGATGTTCACCACCACGCCCTTCTTCAGGCCGCGGGACGGATGAGTACCGATGCCAACGACCTCCAGCTGGCCATCGGCCGTCACCTCGCCCACCAGCGCCACCACCTTGGAGGTACCGATGTCGAGGCCGACGATCATCTTGCCGCTCTGCACGCTTGCCATGGTTATTACTGTCTCCTCAACTCACTGCACGGCGCTGGCCGTGGCCACCGTCGCGGGCGTGACCGGCTCGCGCCACGCAACGGCGAGGCCGTTGGGGTAACGCAGGTCGATCCGCGCAATGTTCGAAATCTGATCTTTGAGTGCCTTGTCGTAGATGCTTACGAAGCGGCGAATCTTGTCTACCACGTGGTCGCGCCCGATCTGGATCTCGACGCCCTGGGCCGTGGTCAGCGCCCAACCGCCGCGATCGCTCATTTCCAGGCGGGCGATGGAGAACCCGAGGGGACGCAGCAACTGGCTGAGCAACTGGTATTGCTGCATCACCTGCTGTTGCGCCCGCTGTGGACCATGCAAGCGGGGCAGATGTTCATAATTCGCCAGTTCCTTTGGCGTAAAAGCCTGTCCCTGGTTGTTCAGCAGCGCTTCGTCGCCCCACCGCGCGATCGGCAGTTGCTCGTCCAGGCGGATCACCACCTGGTCCGGCCACACCCGGCGCACCTCGGCGTGGGCGATCCAGGGCATCTGTTCCAGTTGCCCGCGCATGCCCGCCAGGTCGATGGTGAAGAAGCTCGCCGCCAGGTACGGGGAGATCCGCTGCTGCACCGCGCGCTGGCTGATGTAGCTGAGGTCGCCCTCGACACTGACCTTGGCGATCGGCCGGTCGGCGTACGGCAGGATGTACTCGGCGCCGCGATAGGCGCCATAGCCGAGAACGGCCAGCAACAGCGGCCAGGCCAGGTACTTGAGGAAACTGAAGTCGGCTTTCGGCAGGCGCACGCTCAGCGGTTCCTTGGCCACCAGACGGCTGGCGCCGCGCGGCATCGGCTTGCGCGGAGCGCGGCCGAGTCCACCGGGTTGCTGATGACGGAGCAGTACGCCATTCATGGCTTATCCCCTCGCCTCGCGGCTATCGGCCAGGATCGCCAGCACCAGTTGCTGGAAATCCAGGCCGGCGGCCCGCGCGGCCATAGGCACCAGGCTGTGGTCGGTCATGCCTGGTGCGGTGTTGACTTCAAGCAGCCAGAAACGCCCTTCGGCGTCCTGCATCACGTCCGCCCGCCCCCAGCCCTGGATGCCCAGGGCGTCGCAGGCGCGCGCGGTGAGTTCCTTCAGCTCGCGTTCCTTGGCCTCGTCGAGACCGCAGGGCACCTGGTAGCGGGTATCGCTGGCCAGGTACTTGGCGTCGTAGTCGTAGAAGGTGTGCGGCGTGCCCAGGCGGATCGCCGGCAGCACCTGCCCGCGCAAGGTCGCCACGGTGAATTCCGGGCCGCTGATCCACTGCTCGACCAGCACCTGCGAGTCGTAGCGGGCCGCTTCGCGCCACGCCGCGATCAATTCGTCTAGCCCGCCGACCTTGGCCATGCCGATGCTCGAGCCTTCGTGAGCCGGCTTGACGATCAGCGGGAAACCCAGTCGCTGCGCCGCTTCGCGGCAGTCATCCTCGCTGGCCAGCACCGCGTAGTCCGGGGTCGGCAGGCCGAGGCTGAGCCAGACCCGCTTGGTCCGCAGCTTGTCCATCGCCAGCGCCGAGGCCAGCACGCCGCTGCCGGTGTAGGGAATGCCCGCGCACTCGAGCAGGCCCTGCATGCTGCCATCCTCGCCGCCACGACCGTGGAGAATGATGAAGGCACGGTCGATCTTCTCCTCGACCAGGCGTTGCAGCAGGTCTTCGCCGACATCGATGCCGAAGGCATCGACCCCGGCGGCCAGCAGGGATTGCAGGACCATCGCGCCGGACTTCAGCGACACCTCGCGCTCGGCGCTCTTGCCGCCGAACAGCACGGCGACACGGCCGAACGCCTTGGGATCCTGGGTGCCGTTCAGCAGGCTATCGATGCAAAGGTTCATGCGCCCCTCCCTCCCTTGCCGGCGAACAGCGGGTTCTTGATCAGTTGCGGGGCCAGGCCGCCGACATCGCCAGCGCCCTGGCAAAGCAGGATGTCGCCAGCGCGCAGCAGCGGCTTGACCAGCGGCGCCAGGTCGGCGTCGCGCTCGAAGTAGATCGGGTCGAGCTGGCCGCGCTGGCGGATGCTGTGGCACAGCTGGCGGCTGTCGGCTCCCGGGATCGGCTCTTCGCCGGCCGGATAGACCTCCATCAACAGCAGCACGTTGGCTTCGCCCAGCACCTGCACGAAGTCTTCGTACAGGTCGCGGGTACGGGTATAGCGATGCGGCTGGTAGACCATCACCAGGCGACGCTCCGGCCAACCGCCACGGATCGCCTTGATCACCGCGGCGACTTCGCGCGGATGGTGGCCGTAGTCGTCCACCAGCATCACGCTGCCACCCTCGACCTGCAGCTCGCCGTAGACCTGGAAGCGCCGGCCTACGCCCTGGAAGCCGGACAGCCCCTGGACGATGGCTTCGTCGGAGATGCCCTCGTCGGTAGCGATGACGATGGTCGCCAGGGAATTCAGCACGTTGTGCAGGCCGGGCATGTTCACCGAGACGTCCAGCGGCTCGCGCTCCGGGCGCAACACGGTGAACCAGGTGCGCATGCCTTCCTGGCGGATGTTGATCGCGCGCACGTCGGCGTCTTCGCTGAGGCCGTAGGTCACGGTCGGACGGGCGATCTGCGGGAGGATCTCACGCACAACCGGATCATCCACGCACATCACCGCCAGTCCGTAGAACGGCAGGTTGTGGAGGAACTCGACGAAGGTCTTCTTCAGCTTGTTGAAGTCGCCGCCGTAGGTCGCCATGTGGTCGGCGTCGATATTGGTGACCACCGCGACCATCGGTTGCAGGTGCAGGAAGCTGGCGTCGCTCTCGTCGGCCTCGGCCACCAGGTAGCGGCTGGCGCCAAGCTGGGCGTTGGTCCCGGCGGCGTTCAGCCGGCCGCCGATGACGAAGGTCGGGTCCAGGCCGCCGGCGGCGAACACCGAGGCGATCAGGCTGGTAGTGGTGGTCTTGCCGTGGGTGCCGGCTACCGCGATGCCGTGCCGGTAGCGCATCAGCTCGGCGAGCATCTCCGCACGCGGCACCACCGGAATCCGCCGTTCCAGGGCCGATGCCACTTCCGGGTTGGCCCGGTTGATGGCACTGGACACCACCAGCACGTCGGCGCCGTCGGCGTTTTCCGCCTGGTGGCCGATGAAGATCTGCGCGCCGAACTTCTCCAGGCGCTCGGTCACCGCCGAGGCCTTGAGGTCCGAGCCGGATACCTCGTAGCCGAGGTTCAGCAGCACTTCGGCGATCCCGCACATACCGGCGCCGCCGATGCCGACGAAATGGATGCGGCGGATACGGCGCATGGTCCGGGTGACGCCATTCGGTTCTTTAACCACGGGCCACCTCCAGGCAGGCATCGACCACCGTCCGGGTAGCCTCGGGTTTCGCCAGGCTGCGTGCCTGGTCTGCCATGGAGCGCAGGGTTTCGGGATGCATCAGGACCTCGGACAGCTGCGCGGCCAGTTCGGCCGCGCCGGTAGACTTTTGCGGCAGCAGGCGGCCGGCGCCGCTGCGTACCAGGAATTCGGCATTGCGGGTCTGGTGATCGTCGATCGCGTGAGGCAACGGCACCAGGAAGGCGGGCAATCCCGCCGCCGTCAGCTCGCTGACGGTCAGCGCGCCGGCGCGACAGATCACCAGGTCGGCCCAGGCATAGGCCGCGGCCATGTCGCTGATGAAGGGCGCGACGTCCGCTTCGACCGCCACTGTGCGATAACGCTCGGCGGTAATCTCGGCATGCTGACGACCGGCCTGATGGCGGATTGCCGGACGGATTTCCAGCGGCACCTGCGCCAGGGCCTCTGGCAACAGCTTGTTCAGCGGTTCCGCGCCAAGGCTGCCGCCGAGCACCAGCAGATTGACCCGACGGCCGGTCAGCGGCGCGCGGGCGTGCGCGTCGAGGAACAGCTCGCCGCGCACCGGATTGCCGGTGGTCAGACGCTTGTCACTGGCCGGGAAGGTATCCGGGAATGCCTCGCAGACGCGCCTGGCGATCGGCGCCAGGCTGCGGTTGGCGGTGCCGGCCACGGCGTTCTGCTCGTGGATCACCAGCGGCACGCCGTTGAGGCGCGCAGCCAGGCCGCCCGGGCCGGTGACATAGCCACCCAGGCCGAGCACGCAGACCGGCCTCAGCTGGCGGATCACCCGCAGCGCCTGGAACAGCGACTTGAGCAGTTCCAGCGGCGCCTTGACCAGCGACTTCAGGCCCTTGCCGCGCAGCCCGCTGACCTGAATCAGGTGCAACGGCAGGCCGGCCTTGGGTACCAGGTCATTCTCGATGCCGCGCGGCGTCCCCAGCCAGTGCACGGCATAGCCGCGCGCCTGGAACTCCCGCGCACAGGCGAGCGCCGGGAACACGTGTCCGCCGGTGCCACCCGCCATGATCAGGACATTACCTTTCATCGGCAAAGTCCTCTTCGTTGAACTCATATTCCTCGCTACCCAGGTGGGTTCGCCGTTCCCATTCGATGCGCAGCAACATCCCCAGACAGGCACAGCAGATCACCAGCGAACTGCCGCCGTAGCTGAGGAACGGCAGGGTCAGGCCCTTGGTCGGCAGCAGGCCGACGTTCACCCCGATGTTGATCAGGAACTGGCCGATCCAGAGGAAGGCCAGGCCGTAGGCCACGTAGGCGGAGAAGAACTGCTTGGCCTGCTCGGCCCAGATGCCGATGTACAGCGCGCGCAGGCTGACGAACACGAACAGGGCGACGGTCGCCAGGGCGCCGACGATGCCCAGCTCCTCTGCAAGCACGGCGAAGACGAAGTCGGTGTGCGCCTCCGGCAGGTAGAACTGCTTCTGGATGCTGTTGCCCAGTCCCATCCCCAACCAGCCGCCGCGGCCGAAGGCGATCAGCGCCTGGCTCAACTGATAGCCGGCGCCGAACTGGTCGGCCCAGGGGTCGGTGAAGTTGGTCAGGCGTGCCATCCGGTAGGGCTGGGTCTGGATCAGCAGGACCACCGCGCCGACCGCCAGCAGCACCATCAGGCCGAAGCGGAACAGCCCCACCCCGCCGAGGAACAGCATGGCCGCGGCAGCGCCCATCATTACCACGGTGGCGCCGAAGTCCGGCTCGCGCAGCAGCAGGCCGGCCATCGGCAGCAACACCACGAAGGGCTTGAAGAAGCCCATCCAGCTTTCCCGGACCTCCTGCTGGCGGCGGATCAGGTAGCCGGCCATGAAGATCACCACGCAGACCTTGGCGATCTCCGAAGGCTGGATGTTGAACAGGCCGAAGCCGATCCAGCGCATCGAGCCGTTCACCTCGCGGCCGATACCGGGGGTGATCACCAGCACCAGCAGGCCGAAGGCGACCAGCAACAGCTTCCAGCCCCAGCGCTGCCAGGTGGCCATCGGGACCATCATGGTCAGGCCGCAGGAAATCAGGCCGATCACCAGGTAGATCAGGTGACGGACGGAGAAGTACAGCGGGTTGCCCGACTGCGCCGCCGCCACCTCGGAAGAGGCGGAAGTCACCATCACCAGGCCGAGGCCGAGCAGCGCCAGGCAACCCGCCAGCAGCGGGAAGTCCAGGTCGATGCCGTGCCGGCTCAACAGCGGCGACGGGAAGGGGCGCAACACCGACAGCATCACGCTAGCTCCTCTACGGCTTTGGCGAACAGGCGTCCGCGTTCTTCGAAGTTCTTGAACATGTCCAGGCTCGCGCAGGCCGGCGACAACAGCACCGCATCGCCTTCGCGGGCCAGCTCGGCGGCCTGCCGGACTGCTTCGTCCAGCGTTGCGACGCGCACCAGCGGTACCGCGTTGCCCAGTGCCTGGGCAATCAGCCCGGCGTCACGGCCAAGCAGTACCACCGCCCGGCAGAAGCGCGCGACCGGCTCGCGCAGGTCATGGAAATCGGCGCCCTTGCCGTCTCCGCCGGCGAGCAGCACCAGCTTGCCGTCGATGTCGGCACCCAGCCCCTCGATCGCCGCCAGGGCGGCGCCGACGTTGGTGGCCTTGGAATCGTCGTAGTAGCTCACGCCCTGCCGCTCGCGTACCCACTGGCAGCGATGAGCCAGGCCGGAAAACGCCTTCAGCGCGCCGAGCATGGCGTCGAACGGCAGGCCGACCGCATGGCCCAGCGCCAGCGCGGCGAGCGCGTTGGAATAGTTGTGGGCGCCACGGATCTTCAGTTCGCCAACCGGCAGCAGCTTGTCGAACTGGAACGCCAGCCACTTCTGGCCGTCTTCCTCGATCAGGCCGAAAGCCTTGAAGTCCGGCTTGTTCAGGCCGAACGACCAGCACGGCACGGTATCGGCGATCAGCGGTCGGGTCAGGGCATCGGCGCGATTCACCACGACCTGGCGGGCACCGCGGAAGATCCGGTGCTTGGCCAGGTGGTAGTCAGCCATGCCGTCGTAGCGATCCATATGGTCTTCGCTGACGTTCAGCACGGTCGCCACCTCGGCGTTGAGGCGATCGCAGGTTTCCAGCTGGAAGCTCGACAGCTCCAACACGTACAGCTCGATGTCGTCGGCCAGCAGGTCGAGCGCCGGGGTGCCGAGGTTGCCGCCGACGGCGACACGCTTGTCCGCGGCCACCGCCATTTCGCCCACCAGGGTGGTCACGGTGCTCTTCGCGTTGGAACCGGTGATGGCGACGATCGGGGCCTTCGCCTCGCGGGCGAAGAGATCGATGTCACCGGAGATGCGCACGCCTTTCGCGGCGGCCTGTACCAGCGCGGGGGTGCGCAGCGACAAGCCGGGGCTGACGTAGAGTTCGCGGGCGGAGCAGAGGAACTCGGCGTCGAGTTCGCCGCAACGCACTTCCACCTGCGGATACTGGGCACGCAGGGTGGCCAGCTCCGGCGGGTTCTCTCGGGTATCGACCACGGCGAAAGGCAAGCCGCGGCGCGCCAGGTAGCGCACCAGGGACATGCCGCTCTTGCCGAGGCCGACAACGATGCGGAAGTGGTCGGAGGCGATCAGGCTCATGCTCTCTTCGTCCTCAACGCAGCTTCAAGGTGGCGAGGCCGATCAGCACCAGGATCACGGTGATGATCCAGAAGCGCACGATCACGCGCGGCTCCGGCCAGCCTTTCAGTTCGAAATGGTGATGGATCGGCGCCATGCGGAAGACGCGGCGTCCGGTCAGCTTGAAGGAAGCGACCTGGATCATCACCGAGAGGGTTTCCATGACGAACACCCCACCCATGATGAACAGCACGATTTCCTGGCGCACGATCACCGCGATGGTGCCCAGCGCGGCGCCCAGCGCCAACGCGCCGACGTCGCCCATGAAGACCTGCGCCGGATAGGTGTTGAACCAGAGGAAGCCGAGGCCGGCGCCGACCAGCGCGGCGCAGAACACGATCAGCTCGCCGGCGCCCGGTACGTTGGGAATCAACAGGTACTCGGCGAACTTCACGTTGCCCGACAGGTAGCAGAAGATGCCCAGCGCGCCGGCAACCATTACCGTCGGCATGATCGCCAGGCCGTCGAGACCGTCGGTGAGGTTCACTGCATTGCTCGAACCGACGATGACGAAGTAAGTCAGGACCACGAAGAAGATGCCCAACTGGATCTCGACGCTCTTCAGCATCGGCACGATCAGGGTGGTCTCGATCGGGGTTTCGGCAGTCATGTAGAGGAACACGGCGGCGCCGATGCCGAACACCGACTGCCAGAAGTACTTCCAGCGGCTCGGCAGGCCACGGGAGTTCTTCTCGATCACCTTGCGGTAGTCGTCCACCCAGCCGATGGCACCGAACAGCAGGGTAACGACCAGCACTACCCACACGTAGCGGTTGGAAAGATCCGCCCACAGCAGCGTGCTGATGGCTATGGCGGTAAGGATCAGGGCGCCGCCCATGGTCGGGGTGCCCTTCTTCGACAGGTGCGACTGCGGACCGTCGTTGCGCACGGCCTGGCCGATCTGGCGGATCTGCAAGGTACGGATCATCCAGGGCCCCAGCCACAGCGACAGCGACAGCGCGGTGAGCACGCTGAGAATGCCGCGCAGGGTCAGGTACTGGAAGACGCCGAAGCCCTTGTAGAACTGTTGCAGGTATTCGGCCAGCAGCAGGAGCATTAGTGACTCTCCTCGGAGGAACCGCACAGCGCCGCGACGACTTTGTCCATCGCCGCACTGCGGGAACCCTTGATCAAAATGGTGGTTGTCGGTTGTTCGGTGGCCAGCGCCCCGATCAGGCTGGCCTGGTCGGCGAAGTGCCGGCCCGTGGCGCCGAACGCCTGTACGGCGTGGGCCATCAGCGGTCCGACCGCATAGAGCGCGGACACCTTGCCAGCGGCGTAGGCGCCCACCTCGCGGTGGGCCTGCTCGGCCCAGGAACCGAGTTCGCCCATGTCTCCGAGGACCAGGACGGTGCGCCCGGAAAAGCCGCTCAGTATATCAATCGCCGCCAGCATTGACGCGGGGTTGGCGTTGTAGCTGTCGTCTATCACACGCAGCCCGCTGGCGGTCAGTTGCGCTACCGCGCGGCCCTTGACCGGCTGCAGCGCCTGCAGCCCGGCGACGATCCCATCCAGCGGCACGCCCAGTGCATGGGCGGCAGCGGCGGCAGCCAGGGCATTGGCGACATTGTGCCGCCCCAGCAGGTTGAGCTGGACCTGCGCTTCACCCGCTACGCCCTGCAGCCTGAAGCCCATGCAGCCACGCGCATCGCGCTGCAGATCGGCGGCGCGGAAATCGGCCTGGGGCCGGTCGAGGGAGAAAGTCAGCAACGGACGGCCGCTGGCACGGGCCTTCCAGGTGTCGAAGGCCTTGTCGTCCAGGTTCAGCACGGCGGTGCCGTCGGCGGCCAGCCCTTCGAGTATCTCGCCCTTCGCCTCGACGATCTTCTCCGGTCCGCCGAACTCGCCGACATGGGCGGTTCCGGCATTGGTGATGATCGCCACGTGCGGGCGGGTCAGCTCAACCGTGTAGGCGATCTCGCCGATGCGCGAGGCGCCCAGTTCGATCACTGCGCTACGGTGCTGCGGCGCCAGTTGCAGCAGGGTCAGCGGTACGCCGAGGTCGTTGTTCAGATTGCCACGGGTAGCCAGCACCGACTCGGCATCGCCGGCCTGGGTACGCAGGATGCTGGCGAGCATCTCCTTGACCGTGGTCTTGCCGCTGGAGCCCGTCATGGCCGCCAGCGGGCCGGTGAACTTGCGCCGGTTCAGCGCGCCCAGTCGCCCCAGGGCCGCACGGGTATCGCGCACCAGCAATTGCGGCAGGGGCGCGTCGGCGACTTCGCGCTCCACCAGCACAGCCACCGCGCCCTTGGCGGCAACCTCGGCGAGATAGTCGTGGCCGTCGAAACGCGGCCCACTCAGGGCAATGAACAGTTGGCCGGGCCCGATGGCGCGACTGTCGGTGGAAACCGCCGAAAAGACGGCGTCCTCGCCGATCAGGCGGGCGTCCAGCGCGACCGTCAACTGGCTGAGGCGAAGAGGCTCAAGCATGCGGCACCTCCCAGGCGGCCAGGGCGCGCTCGGCCTGCTCGATGTCGGAGAACGGATGGCGTACGCCGTCGATCTCCTGATAATCCTCGTGACCCTTGCCAGCCAGGAGCACCACGTCATCCACCGCAGCGGAAGCGATCAGATGGGCGATCGCCTCACCGCGCGACGGCAGGAAGGTAACCTTGTCAGCGGCAGCGAAGCCTTTGCGGATATCGGCGATGATCGCCGCACTGGCCTCGGTGCGCGGGTTGTCGTCGGTGACCAGCACCCCATCCGCCAGGCGTTCGGCGATCGCAGCCATCAGCGGACGCTTGCCGGCATCGCGATCGCCACCGCAGCCGAACAGGCACAGCAGGCGCGCGGCCGCGTGCGGACGCAGGGCCTCCAGGACTTTTTCCAGGGCGTCGGGAGTATGCGCGTAGTCCACCACCACCAGCGGCTTGTCGCCGCCTCCCAGGCGCTGCATGCGGCCGACCGGCCCCTGCAGTTGCGGCAAGGTGCGGAGGATATCGCCCAGGGGATAACCCAGGCCAAGCAACGCACCGACCGCCGCCAGCAGGTTGCTCAGGTTGAAGCGGCCGAGCAACGGGCTGCGCAGCAGGCCCTCGCCGTGCGGAGTGACCAGCGCCGCCTCGATGCCGGCATCGCCGAAGCGCGCTTCGCGGCAATAGAGGAACGCCGAGCTGTCGGTGAGGCTGTAGGTGATCAGCTCCGAGTCCTGCTCCTCGCCGGCCAGTCGACGGCCGAAATCGTCGTCCAGGTTGATCACCCGGCAGCGCAGGCCCGGCCAGGCGAACAGCTTGGCCTTGGCGGCGGCATAAGCTTCCATCGAACCGTGATAGTCGAGGTGGTCGCGGGACAGATTGGTGAACACCGCGATATCGAAACCGAGCGCCGCCACGCGGCCCTGGTCGAGGCCGTGGGAAGACACTTCCATCGCTACCGCGCGGGCGCCGGCCTGCTTCAGCGTGGCCAGCGTGGCCTGCACCGCGAGCGGGTCCGGCGTGGTGTGCCGGCCGCTCTCCAGGGCGCCGTAGAAACCGGTGCCGAGGGTGCCGACGATGCCGCAGCGCTCGCCGAGCAGATCCAGGGCCTGGGCCACCAGTTGGCTGACGCTGGTCTTGCCGTTGGTGCCGGTGACGCCGATCAGGTCCAGCCCGCGGCTCGGCTCGCCGTAGAAACGCCCGGCGACCGCCGACAGTTGCGCGGCCAGCCCCTTCACCGCGATCAGCGGCGCATCGCTGGGCGGCAACTCTCCGGCGCCTTCCGCCTCGTAAGCCACGGCAGCCGCGCCCTTGGCCAGGGCATCGGCGATGTGCGCACGACCATCCTGGCGCCCGCCCGGCACCGCCAGGAACAGGTCGCCCGGACGAACGCCGCGGCTATCCAGGGTCAGCTCGCGGATCAGCAGATCGCGCTCGGCCTGGGGAAACAGTTGGTTCAGGCTCATAGGCATCAGCCACGCCCTCCTTTTGCGGGCGCAGCATTGACCTGCTGCTGTTCGGTGGCCGTCGGCAGGTTATCCGGCGGCACGTTCATCAGGCGCAGCGCGCCAGCCATGACCTTGCTGAACACCGGCGCCGACACCAGGCCGCCGAAGTAGCCCGCCTTGCTCGGCTCGTCGATCACCACGACCATCGCGATGCGCGGATCGGTGGCCGGGGCGAAACCGGCGAACAGCGAGCGATAGGCGTTTTCCCGGTAGCCCTTGGTGCCGACCGAGACCTTGCGCGCGGTCCCGCTCTTGCCGGCGGCGTGGTAACCCGGCACCTGGGCGCGGAACACCCCGCCCTGGGCCTCGACCACTTGTTGCAGCATGCCCTGCACGGTGGAAGCCACTTCAGGCGAGATCACCTGCACGCCATCCGGCACGCGGTCGACTCGGGTCATGCTCAGCGGCACGCTCTTGCCGTCGTTGGCCAGGGCCGCATAGGCATGCGCCAACTGGATCGCGGTTACCGAGAGACCGTAGCCGTAGGCCAGGGTCGCGGTTTCCGCCTTCGGCCACTTGCGGTGGTTGGGCAGGTTGCCGACGCGCTCGCCGGGGAAGCCCAACCCCGTGTCCTGCCCGAGACCGACCTGTTGCATGACCGAGTAGATGGATTCGGCGCCGATGTCGAAGGCGATCTTGCTGATGCCGACGTTGCTCGACTTGATCAGGATGCCGGTGAGATCGAGTTGCCGCGAATTGCGCGATACGTCGCGAATGGTGTAGCGGCCGATCTGCAGGGTGCCCGGGTAGACGTCGACGATATCGCTGGGTTTCCAGCGCCCGCTGGCCAGCGCCGCGCTCATCGAGAACGGCTTGACCGTCGAGCCCGGCTCGAACACGTCGATCATCGCCCGGTTGCGCATGGCCGCCGGCTGCAGGTTACGACGATTGTTCGGGTTGTAGGTGGGCTGGTTGGTCATGGCCAGGATCTCCCCGGTCTTCACGTCCATGATCACCAAGCTGCCGGCCTTGGCGCCGTTTTCCAGCAGAGCGTTGCGCAGTTCGCGATGAGCCAGGTACTGCAGGCGCAGGTCGATGGACAGCGCAAGGGTCTTGCCCGGTTTGGCATTCTTGGTGACCTGCACGTCCTTGATCACGCGGCCACGGCGATCCTTGAGCACCTGGCGCTTGCCCGGCACGCCGGCCAGCCATTCGTCGAAAGCCAGCTCGATACCTTCGCGACCGCGGTCGTCGACATCGGTAAAGCCGACCGCATGGGCCACCACTTCGCCAGCCGGGTAGAAACGCCGAAACTCCTCGATGGAGTACACGCCGGGCACCTTCAGGGCGATCACGCCTTCGCCCTGCTCCGGGGTCAGCCCACGGACCAGATAGATGAACTCGCGCTCGGCGTTCTGCTCGATGCGGTCGGCGAACAGCTTGGTATCCTGCCCGAGCGCCGCCGCCAGTTGCGGCCAGCGTTCCTTGGCGGTCATCAGCTCCTTGGGGTTGGCCCACAGGGTGGTGACCGGGGTGCTCACCGCCAGCGGTTCGCCGTTGCGGTCAGTGATCAGGCCCCGGTGCGCAGGGATGGCGATATGCCGCACGCTACGCGCGTCGCCCTGGCCCTTGAGGAAGTCATGGTCGATCACGTGCAGGTCGACGATTCGCCAGACGATGGCGCCGACCATCGCCAGCAGCAGGCCGACGATCACGCAGAACCGCCATGGGTAGAGGGCGCCCTGGAAATAATTCAGTTTCATGGCGCCACCATCCTGACCTCGGCCGGGTCGGGAACGCGCATGCGCAACTGTTCCACCGCCAGGCTTTCGATGCGGCTATGGGCGGTCCAGGTGCTCTGCTCGAGAATCAACCGGCCCCACTCGGCCTGCGCCTTGTCGCGCACGCTCAGCTCGGAATACAGCGAGTTGAGCAGTTGCCGGTTCCAGTAGGTGCTGTAGGCCACGGCAATCGCCGAGAGCAGCAGACCTATATAAAGCAGCAACATGAGGAAGCTGCCGGTAGGCAGGCGCTTGACGAAGAGACGGCTCATCTCAGCTTCTCCGCCACGCGCATGACCGCGCTGCGCGAGCGCGGGTTGGCCTTGAGTTCTTCTTCCGAAGCGTACTGCGGCTTGCCCAGCAGCTTCAGGCGCGGCTCGAAGACCTTGGAACGGATCGGCAGGTCGCGCGGCAGGTTGTCCGCCTCGCCCTTGGCGTGCTTGCGCATGAACAGCTTGACGATGCGGTCTTCCAGGGAATGGAAACTGATCACCACCAGCCGGCCGCCGACGGCCAGCGATTCGAGCGCGGCGTCAAGGCCACGCTCGAGATCGCCCAGCTCATTGTTCACATGGATGCGCAGGCCCTGGAATGCGCGGGTCGCCGGATTCTTGCCCTTCTCCCAGGCGGGGTTGGCAACCGTGATCACTTCGGCGAGATCGGCAGTTCGTTCGAACGGCCGCTCCTGACGGCGCTGCACGATGGCGCGGGCCATCCGCTTGGCGAAGCGTTCTTCGCCATATTCCTTGAAGACCCGGGCGATTTCCTCTTCGGTGGCGTTGGCGATGAACTCCGCTGCGCTGATGCCCTGGCCGGGATTCATGCGCATGTCCAGCGGACCATCGTTGAGGAAGCTGAAGCCGCGCTCGGGATCGTCGAGTTGCGGCGACGACACGCCAAGGTCGAGCAGGACGCCATCGACCCGCCCTTCGAGACCGCGTGCGCGCACCTCATCGCCCAGTTCGGCGAACGAGCGCTGCACAATGACGAAGCGGCCGTCTTCGGCCGCCAATGCTTTTCCTGTCTGGATGGCCTGGGGATCTTTGTCGAATCCGAGCAGGCGTCCCCGGCGCCCAGTTTCTCGAGCAAGGCTCGACTATGGCCCCCTCTTCCGAAGGTACCGTCCAGATAGCAGCCGTCCTCCCGCGGGGCCAGTGCGGAAACGGCCTCCTCGAGCAGAACGGTGATATGGCGGTAGGTGGCATTCATAGTCAAAGGATCAGGTCGCGTAGTTCGTCCGGCAGCCCACCGGGTTGTTTGATTGCCGCCAGGTCGGCTTCAGCCATGGCGTTCCAGGCATCCTCATCCCACAACTGAAACTTGTTCAGTTGCCCCACCAGCATCGCCCGCTTGTCCAGCTTGGCGTACTCGCGCAGGCGCGGCGGAATCAGGAAACGCCCGTTTCCGTCCAGTTCCAGATCGACGGCATTACCGATCAGCAGCCGCTGCAGGCGCCGCGTTTCTTCTCGCAAAGAAGGCAGCTCGCGCAGCTTGGCTTCGATCAGTTCCCATTCGGGCAAGGGGTAAACGGTGAGGCAGGGGTCGACTGCGTCGATAGTGACGATGAGCTGGCCGGCACAACGCGAAACGAGCTCGTCACGATACCGACTCGGCATCGCGAGGCGCCCTTTGGCGTCGAGACTTATGGCATTAGCTCCGCGAAACACGTCAGCGCTTCCCCTGTGGTTGGCTTTCCATGCCAATTGATCCCACTTTTACCCACTTCATACCACTTCTGCACACTATAGAAATCCACACTCCCCACCGTCAAGGCGCGTCAGAAGTGAAAAATCCTTACAGGACGGAGATTTAGCGTGCTTTTGGAAGGTTGCGGAGCGCTTTTAGAAGTAAAAGAGATGACAAAACACAATAAGTCCAAAGTCTTAGCCTTCGAACTTAAAGTGATTTATCAAGAGTTGCGGCTTTTCGCTTTTGCGACGGACGGATAAAACCGGGAAAAAGCGAAGAGAGTGGGAAGAAGTGGGAGAGTCGATCTATAAGCCGGGTTCTGTCGAGGACAGCCATTCCTCTGGGACGCACATCACTGTACGCCTCAAGCGACCTACCCGAATCCAACGCGGGCCGCGCCAATGGATTCCTATTTGGTCTTGCTCCGAGTGGGGTTTACCTAGCCACGCACTGTTGCCAGCCGTGCGGTGCGCTCTTACCGCACCTTTTCACCCTTACCGGCGCTGTTGCGCTTAGGCGGTTATTTTCTGTGGCACTTTCCGTAGGCTCGCGCCTCCCAGGCGTTACCTGGCACTCTGCCCTATGGAGCCCGGACTTTCCTCCACCGCGCTATTGCGCGACAGCGACTGTCCAATCGACTCTCCGCCGACAAGGTTAGCGGGAGCAGGCGCGAAGAACAAGCTCAACTCTTCCCTTGGCGTTGCAAAGCCTGTTGAT